>CAZYWM010000001.1:0-82969 GCA_964651615.1 uncultured Oscillospiraceae bacterium
TTGGTTATGCGGTGGAGCTCCGCTGGATTTCTGTAAATCCGGCAGAAGCAGCAAATCCCTGCTGCGACCAGGCCCCCATCCTTTTTGCAGACTTCATCAGGGAATGGCTGGGGCATAGTGACATCAGCACCACATCCAATATCTACACGCATTTGGATTTCTCCAGCAAGGTTTCGTCTGCAAATGCAATTCTTCCAGCGTTTCCGAAAAATGTTCAAGTCTTTGCTTCTGCGCAGTAAAAAATGCTCCGAAGCATGACACTTCGGAGCAATTATGGTGCCGGTGGTGGGACTCGAACCCACACGAGTTATTAGCCCAACGGATTTTGAGTCCGCCTCGTCTACCATTCCAACACACCGGCAGATATTTTAACACCCAGACAAGCATCCCCCGGAATTTGGAGGGATATGCAGGAGGGATGTTAAAGACAAATGAAAAACAGAATCCGAAAAACGCTTGATTTTCCAGGACTTTTCCCAACACCGGCGACAGATGGCGAAGTGGTTTTTGAGTCCGCCTCGTCTACCATTCCAACACACCGGCAGATATTTTAACACCCAGACAAGCATCCCCCGGAATTTGGAGGGATATGCAGGAGGGATGTTAAAGACAAATGAAAAACAGAATCCGAAAAACGCTTGATTTTCCAGGACTTTTCCCAACACCGGCGACAGATGGCGAAGTGGTTTTTGAGTCCACTACGTCTACCATTCCATCACACCGGCGTTTACCGTGCTACTATATCACATTAGATTGCAAAATGCAAGAGAAAATTTGGGGTAGAGAAGGGCCATGCAGAATCTGCGAATCATACGATGGAGAAGTAACCTTAAGAAAAACAAAAGAATTGACCATCAGGAATTGCTTGACAGACGGAGAGGAGAGGACTATAATGGGGACAATGGTTTTCATAGGAAAAAGAAAATTGGAGGAAACGCCATGAAAAAAGGATTACTTACTCTGCTGATCTTAGTGCTTGTTGCGGCTTTTTTGGCTAGCGCAGTTTACCTTGCCGCCTATTTTACAGACAGCGCCAAGCATCAGATGGATGATAATGACCGGGCCAATCAGGTCAATCAAATCCGCCAGGAGGTAACTACCCAAAGCACCCAGGGAACCGATCCCACTGAGACCAGCTTCAACCCCTACGGCACCCCCGGGGCCAACGGACATGAGGACGAGTATTTCACCCCCGATGTGCTTGATGAGCCGGAGAATGTGCCCGAGCGGCCGGCAATGGAGAGCGGAAGCGATCTGCTGCCTTGGTACACGGATTTGCATAACCAGAATCCGGATATGGTGGGCTGGCTTCAGATTGAAAACACCAAGATCAATTATCCTGTAATGCAGACCTCGGTGGATAACCCCAGCTATTACCTGTACAGAGACTTCGATCAGAATGAATCCTACCGTGGCTGTATCTACGCCTGGGAGAAATGTGACATCTTTAAGCCCAGTGATAATATCACCCTCTTCGGCCACAACATGAAGGATGGCTCCATGTTTGCTTACCTGGGCAACTATTACGATAAGGCTACCTGGGAAGAGAATCCCATGATCTTCTTCGATACCCTTACCGAGTCCCATGTGTACAAGATTTTCGCTGTGTTCAAGACCTCCGGCACCGACAATGTGGGCTTTGCCTATCACCAGATGGTGGATGCGGAAAGCGAAGAGGCATTCAACGAGTTCATTGCAACCTGCAAGGAGCTGGCCTTCTATGATACCGGAATCACTCCGGTCTACGGCGACAAGATTCTGTGCCTTTCCACCTGTGAATATACCATCGACAACGGACGTTTTGTGGTTGCCGCTGTTCGGATTAGCTGATTGATTTGGGGGCCGTTTTCCTGTTGGGGCGGCCCCCAAAAACGTTCATATTTCGTCTATTTACTTCTGGGTCAAAAAATGATATAATGGCCTCGTTCATGCGAAAATTTCTGATTTTTCCCGGCTGGGTCGGGATGGGCTGCGGAAGGGAGGAGACCGCTTGCATCGATTCATAGAAGAATTAAAGGATTTTTCAAAGAAGGGTGACTGGGTGCTGCTGATCCTGTGCCTGGTGACATCAGGCTTTGGCGGCATTTGTGTGGCCAGCGCTACCAATGCGGCCAAGTTCGGCAGCAATACCAAATATATCCTCATTCAGCTAGTTGCCACCATGCTGGGTGTGATGATGTTTGCCATCGTGTCCTCCATTGACGTGGATTTCATGTCCGAGCATCGTGGGGTGCTGGTTGCCTTTAACATTTTCATGCTGCTGCTGCTGATCCCCTTTGGAGATGACCACAGCACCGGCAACAAAAGCTGGCTGACGATCCCCTTGGTGCCTGTCAGCATTCAGCCTGCGGAAATCTGTAAAATCGCCTATATCATCATTATGGCATCGGTGATGGCATCCCACCAAAACAACATCTCAAGCTTTACTTCTGTAATGCACATGGTGCTGCATCTGGCGATCTTGGTGGGGCTGAACATGGTGCTGTCTGGTGACGCTGGTGTGTCGCTGATATTCGTGTTCATTTTCATCGGCATGGCCTTTGCGGGAGGTGTCAGTCTGTGGTGGTTTGCCTTGGGATTTGGCGCTATCGCTGCGGTTGTACCGTTTGTTTGGCCTCATCTGGACGGCTACCAGCGAGAACGTATCTTGGTTCTGATCAACCCTGAATATGACAAGATGGGCATTGGCGCCCGCTATCACAGCAAAATCAACCTTCAATCCCTCACCGGCGGCGGCCTGACTGGGCAGGGGCTTTTCAATGGTACCCGTACCCAGGGCGGCAACCTTTTTGCCCAGCACACGGACTACATTTTCTCGTCCATTGGTGAGGAACTGGGATTTTTTGGATGTGTGGCGGTGATGCTCTTGGAGCTGGCCATTATTGCCCGGTGCATCCAGGTCGGCGCCCGGTGCCCGGACTATATGCGCCGTCTGATCTGCTTCGGTGCGGCCTCCGCCATGATGTTCCAGGTGCTGATTAACACCGGAATGTGCATCGGCGTTATGCCTGTTATCGGTCTGACCCTACCGCTGATCAGCTACGGTGGTTCTTCTGTTGTTACCATCTATGCCATGCTGGGGCTGGTTTCAGGCGCTTACGCACGACCACAAGCCATGAGTCACGAGCGATATATTCAGCCTTACCGGGAATTCCGCTAACGTATAAAAAGAACGACTGAGGGATTATTGGTTCCTCAGTCGTTCTTTTTTGGAAAATCGTGGAAAATTCACAAAAATATGAAAAAAAGAGTTGACAATATTCGGTTCAATTTCCTATAATATATAAATAAACATCCAAGCCGGTGGATTGCGGCTATTTCACGAAAGGGTGAGTGTCATGAATCGTGATCGGTTAAGACTGCTTGCATTTTTGCTCAGTGTGAGTATGACGGTTGGGGCAGTTTCCTCCGCCCCGGTATATGCAGAGGAAATGGAGACAACCGTGGTGGAGCAATCTCAAGGGGGACAAGAAAACCCTTCTGCGCCCGTGGAGCAGACCGCGGGGAGCAGCGAAAGCTCGCCGGAGACTGCGGGGAACACTGGGTACGCCGATGGGGGAGAGACAACGGAATCTTCCGATTCCACCGAATCCACACAGGAAAATACAGACCCCACAGATGAAACTGATTCGTCTCATGAAACAGACCCGGCACAGGAAACGGACCCCTCCAATGAAACAGACCCGACTCAGGAGACGGACCCCTCCACTGAGGAGACGGGGGGTTCTTCCGACGAAACTGATGGTCCCACGGATGAGACGGAGGATCCCACGGATGAGACGGAGGATCCCACGGATGAGACGGAGGATCCCACGGATGAGACGGAGGATCCCTCTGAGGAGGCGTGTTACCCCTGGGATGAGATGGACGATGAGGAATTCGCCGCCTTTATCCGGGAGGAACAATATCTTCCTTATACGGGCGATGAAGAGGCAGCAGTCAGTCTGCTGGAACGGGCGGACCGGGTTGAGGACCCCTTGCTTCGGGACGAGCTTTGCACCATTTTAATTGCCTGGCTGTTCCCGGAGGAGGAAACGGAATCGGATACTTATGCTCTGGGTGATGCGGGCCCGGTCTCCCTGGAGGAGCTGAACAGCCCCGAGATGTTCTTTAAGCAGGAGATGAGGGGCACCTGTACTCTGGCCGCCAATGCCATGCTGGTGCGTCGTGCGGCTCGGCTCAATGGCTATGCCAATTGGAGGAGCATTACTGAAAGCGCTCTGAAGGGGACTGCCTGGGTCGAGGGCATTGGCATGGTGTGGGAATATTCCTATGCCGGAATTACGGTGGGCCATGGCACTTTTTCAAACTGCACGGTAGATTCTTTACGTGCATTCCTGAAACAGCATCCGGAGGGTTTCGTTGCCTTCAAAGCCAGTTCCCCGTCCCACGCTGTATTGATTACCGACTATGATGAATCTACCGGAATATTCTACTGTGCCGATCCGGGCAACTCCAGCTGCAGAGCGCCCTTGAGCAATTCCGTCCTCTATCAAGGCAGCCAGGAGGCTACAATTGCGGCATTTACCGCCTATTGGGTGGTGACGTCCCCCAAGCTTTCTCTGGCCCCTTCGTTGCCCCCTCTGGCGCAGCGGGAAATTACAGTGACGGCACGGTTCGATGACAGCGGCGTTCATTTGAATTGGAACGATACCCTCGGGGCAGGCTATTGGATTTATCGCTCCGAGAGCCCCGATGGCCCCTGGGAGACAACCCTTCACAGCGTCCCCAGCGGAACTGTGGCCTGGACAGACGAAACGGCCCAGATGGGAGTGACTTATTACTACTGCGTCCGCTCATATGATGCTCAGGGGGGAAAAGGATACCTGTCCAAGCCGGTGGAATGTACGCCAGACAGGCAGGTGCCCCAGATGGGCAAGGGTAAATGCAGCGAAAACATTCGGTGGATTGCCTATGAGGACGGTTTGCTGCTGGTGATGGGCACCGGCAAACTGCCTGATTACTCCAACGAGGTGGAGGAACCCTGGCTTTCCATCCGACATAAAATTAAGGAAATCCGTCTGTCCGATGGAATTACCTATATTGGCAGCAGTAATTTCGGGGGAATGGAAAATCTCACCCGGGTGAACTTGCCCGATTCTGTGACGGCTATCGGAAATTGGGCCTTCCTGGGCTGCTCTTCTCTCACTGAAATCAATATGCCCGGTGTCACGTCTATCGGCTATGCCACTTTCCGGCGCTGCAACGGTCTTACCGAGATTGAAATCCCCAGCGCTGTTTCCTCCATTGGCGACTGGGCCTTTAGCAAGTGCAACAATCTGCGCAGGATTGTCCTGCCCGCCAGTTTGAAGCAAATTGGCCTCGCGGTTTTTTATGAGGATGTCGCCCTGGAATCTGTGGAGATTCCCAATGGCGTGACCTTCATCGGCGGCCATGCTTTCCGGGGCTGTACGTCCTTGAGAAGCGTATCCATTCCTTCCAGTGTAAACCGCCTTGACAGCTATGCCTTTGCCCTGTGCAGCAGTCTGGGAGATTTGGACCTGTCTGGCTGCCTTGTGGGATTGTCCATTGGAGAAGGAGCATTCTTCAACTGCACTTCCATCACCCATCTGCGGCTGCCTGCCTGCCAGGTGGATACGAAGGCTTTTGCCTATTGCTACGGACTTCAGAATATTGTGTTGGAGGGCTGGGGAGCGGTAGCGAATCTGGGAAGTGAAGCATTTAACTACTGCGTGAGTCTGCGCCGGGTTCTGGCCGTGTGCAGGAACGTCAACGTTGCCGATAACACGTTCCAAAATACCTATGCTCGTGTTCTGGTTAACGCGAATGTCTATGGATATTTGGATACCATGAGAGGAGGCTGCCACTGGAGCAGCTATAGGGGAGCGGGACTTTGCTCCAGTCATGTTCAGTGGTATATAGACAGCAATTGGAACCTGGTGCTCTATGGAAGAGGAGAAATTCCTTCTTACAGTGCCAGCAAATCCCCCTGGAATGGGAGCAACATTCAGATGGTCACGGTGGAACGGGGCATCACCGGCGTGGGTGATTATGCTTTCCATAATCTGCCCTTGCTTCAGAAGATTACCTTCCAAGGCAGCGCCCCCAGTTTCGCAGGAAATGCGCTGGCTGGGGTGAAGGGGACTGTCCTCTACCACAATACCGACGGCAGCTGGACAGGGAAGGCTGGCAGCGCACTGGGCGGCGCCCCTGTGTGGCGTGAAAACCACGGGTACTCCTGGAAACTGACCAAAGCACCTGGATTTACCTCCGGCGGTGAACTGGCGGGAACCTGTGCCTCCTGTGGCAGCTCGGTAACAGTGCAAGTGCCAAAGCTGGACAGGGAATCCTATGACTGTGTTGAGACAGCCACCACGGTCCGCTACACCTGGAAAGTTAGCGATTATGGTACAATCTGCTTTGAGGTTAAGAATGTTACCATTCAGACCCAGCCCACCTCTGTGACGGTAGGAGAGGGCGCTCAGGCCAGATTCACCTTGGGCGCTTCTGGCAATGGCCTGTCCTACCAGTGGCAGCGGCAGAATCCCGGTTCCAATCAATGGAGCGTCTGCGGCGGTAATTCTTCTGTGCTGACCCTTGACAAAGTATCCCCGGAGGATAGCGGTGCCAAGTTCCGCTGTACTGTTACCGATGGCAACGGAAAATCCGCAACCTCAGAGGTTGCCACCCTGACAGTAAACTAAAAAATTCCCCATTTGTTCTTTACGGGAGCAAATGGGGAATTCCTTTTGATTCTGTAAAAGATGTGCTATATTCACAAAATCATTGTCTGAATTTGTTCATAATTCGGCAACAAATTTCGGCGGTTTTCCTTGCTTTTCCCTCAAAATTGGAGTATACTGTCAAAGAATAAAAAAGGAAGGAGGAATCGGATTATTTCGGTTCCTCCTTTTCAAAAAAGAAAGGAAGTTTCAAAAATGGCAAAACCTGAAAAAACCACCGATGCCATCTATGACGCCAGCACCCTTGGCACCCCCAAGTGCCTGATTCTGGGTGTACAGCACCTGTTCGCCATGTTTGGCGCAACGGTTCTTGTTCCCGCCCTTACCGGCTTGAACGTGTCCACAACGCTGCTGTTTGCCGGCTTGGGTACGCTGCTGTTTCATCTGATCACCGGACGGAAGGTTCCCGCCTTCCTGGGCTCCTCCTTTGCCTTCCTGGGCGCTTACGGCCTGGTTACGGCCTCTGGTCAGGATATTCCCCTGACTTACTCCGGCTTCGGTGTAGCAGTGGCCGGGCTGGTGTATCTGGTATTGGCGTTCTTTTTCAAACTCTTTGGAGCAAAAAAAGTTATGCGCTATTTCCCGCCCATTGTTACCGGCCCCATCATCATCTGCATCGGACTTTCTCTGGCAGGCTCCGCTATCAATAACTGCAGGACCAACTGGTGGATTGCTCTGGTTGCCATCCTGGTTGTAGTTGCCTGCAACATCTGGGGCAAGGGCATGGTTAAGATTGTGCCCATCCTGTTGGGTGTGGTGGCCTCCTATTTCTTTGCCATGATTGTGGACCCCTCCGCTCGGGCCAATGTGGTTCAGAAGGTTTCTGCGGCCAAGTGGATTGGCATTCCCGTAATCTGGGATAACACCGCCTTCTCCATCTTTGGAAAGAATTTTGACGGTGGAATGCTCCTCACTGCCATCATTACCATTGCCCCCATTTCTCTGGCCACTATAGTGGAGCACATCGGTGATATGTGCGCTATCTCCTCCACCGTGGGTATCAACTATGTGGCCGACCCCGGTTTACACCGCACCCTGGTGGGTGATGGTTTGGCCACAGTGGTAGCTTCTTTGTTTGGCGCTCCTGCCAACACTACCTACGGTGAAAATACCGGCGTGCTTGCTCTGAGCAAGGTCTACGACCCCAAGGTGATCCGCCTGGCTGCCTACTTTGCCATCATTCTGTCCTTCTGCCCCAAGTTTGCTGCACTGATCGTTGCAATGCCCCAAGCAACTATGGGCGGCGTGAGCCTGGTGCTCTACGGCATGATCTCCGCTGTTGGAGTGCGGAATGTGGTGGAGAACCATGTGGACTTCACCAAGAGCCGCAATGTGCTGATTGCCGCCATGATTATGGGGCTGGCTGTTGGCGTGAGCTACAACGGTGCCATCGTCATTCCCATTGGCTCCATCAACATCAGCCTTTCCGGCCTGGCTGTGGCTGCTCTGGTGGGCATCATCATGAACGCAGTTCTCCCCGGCAAGGATTATGAGTTCGGTACCAACGAGCAAGGAGACACCGCCGTCAACTTTGGCTCCCGGGCAAAATAAATTTCTTTCTAACACTGAAAATCCTCCGTATGGCCTTCATACGGAGGATTTTTCTGCAAAAGGTGCGCTATGCAATTAGGCTATTGAGGAAGTGCACTTATTCGACAAGTGCCCGGTATTGCGTAATCAGTTCCTGGAATTCGTCGCATTCTCTCACGAATGCGTATTCGGGTCCGGATTCCAGCTCGAACAGAATTGCCGGAAGCATTTTCTTCGGATCATTTTGTTTTGCTGTAATATGATCATATAAGGGGGATTTTTCCATCTCCCAAGGCGTCAGCATAGTGCCCAGCATGTGTCGCAGGATGGAAAGCGTTTTGCCCGGGTCCTTTTTTGCAAGAGCGACCTGTAATGGGGCGGTGCAGGAATTGTATTCCCATAAGTCGAAAAGCTCCGCCATCCGCCGGGATTTATCCGCAATCTGTTCCGCTTTTTCCATATCCCCAGCCAGCAGGGCGGTATCGACCAGCTTGACCAGAAGCATCTGCACTTTGCTCAGTGACATGAACAGTGCGTTCTGAATCATCTGCGCAGCCTTTTCTGTTTCTCCTTGCTGCTGATAGATGGTAATTTGCAGCATCTTCTTGTCGGCAAGGGTAGAGAGAAAGTCATCTTTTGAGGGCATTGTGTCCAGGACCTGCTGTGCTTTGTCGTATTCACCAGACCGGATCAGTCTGCCTGCCATCATATAGCTTGCGCTGTTGCGAATGGAGCTGTCGTCGCTTTCCATCAGCTTCTGATACCATCCGGTAATGGTATTGTAAAATGGATGCATTTCAGACAGTCCGGAGGTCGAAAGCAGCCCATCCAACTGCAATGTCAGGCAATGGAGCAGCGTTTCGTTATAAGGATAGGTGTGTATCTTACCCTTTGCCGCTTCAAAGCCCTGGCTGATTCCTTTTTCCTGGACAATCTCCGCTATTTCCTTGCAGAAATTGCTGATTTCCTGCATGTTCAAATCTTCCTTGAAGCAGAACAGGGTATTCAGATCGGTTTGCAGCAACCGGGCCAAAGAGGGGAGAAGGGAAATATCCGGGCTGGTCACGCCCTTCTCCCATTTGCAGACAGCGGGAACCGATACATTAAGGTATTCGGCCACCTGCTCCTGTGTCAATCCCAACTCTTTGCGTCTTTCCTGAATGACAAAATTCATGGACATGATTTCATCTCCTAAATTCAAATCATACAAAAGCTTTTGATGTAATTATTGTATCACCGGATTGGGGAGATGACAATTGAACAGATTTTAACTTACAGATAAGTTTTTTAACGGTGGGGAAACCGGCGGGACACTGCTGCTTAGGATTTGTCTGTGATTAAAAAGCGGCATTTGGGGGCTCCATCAAGAATCGATTCAAGCTTTTCCACGCAAAACACCCTGTCAGGGACAAGCTCCTTCAATTCATGGAGAATACTCTGCCTTGAACATTCACACAGCCTGCTATAATGCGTGGTAAAAAATGGGCCGTCCCGGTTGATTCGGGGCGGCCCAGGGAATTGATATTATGCCAGATAGATGGCCTTGCAGCCCAGCATGGTCATGTAGCAATCCAGCTTGCTCACCAGCTCCATGGGGGCGTGCATATTCAGAACGGGCACACCGGCGTCCACGGTGACGATATTCCGGTTTGCCATGTACGCGGCTACGGTGCCGCCGCCGCCCTGGTCAACCTTGCCCAGAGTGGCAATCTGCCACAGGACGCCGTTGTCCTCAAAGGTCTTGCGCACGTGGAGCATGGCCTCGGCAGAGGCGTCGGAGGCGCCGCCCTTGCCACGGGAGCCGGTGTACTTGCAGATGCTGATGCCGTAGTTCAGAGCGGAGTTGTTCCGCCGGTCACAGGTCTCGGGGAAGTTGGGGTCGAAAGCGTTGGAAACGTCGGCAGAGAGGCAGAAGGAATTTGCAAAGCAGTGGCTTAGCTTCACGCCCTGACCGTCGCAGAGGATTTCCATGAAGTATTCAAAGGCATGGCTCTGCATACCGCTGATGCCCACGGAGCCGATTTCCTCTTTGTCCGCCAGGATGCACACTGCGGTGTGGGTGGGAGTTTCCAGATTGAACATGGGCTCCAGCTCGGCATAGGCGCAGACCCGGTCGTCGTGGCCGTAAGCACCCAGCAGACTCCGGTCCAGGCCCACCTCCCGGCATTTTCCGGCAGGGACGATGGTGAGCTCAGCGCTGCGGAAATCATCCTCCACAATGCCGTACTTCTCGTTCAGCAGTCTCATCACGTTCAGCTTCACCAGGTCGGCCCCTTCACCCTCCATGGGCTCGGTGCCGAGGATCACATTCAGCTGTTCACCGGCAATGATCTCGGTGGCGCCTTTCTTCATCTGGTCGGCGGCCAGGTGGACCAGCAGGTCGGAAACCATGACGATGGGATCATTTTCCTCCTCGCCGATGGTCACAGTGACAGTGCTGCCGTCCTTCTTGCAGACCACACCGTGGATGGCCAGGGGCACACAGGTCCACTGGTATTTCTTAATGCCGCCATAATAGTGGGTCTTGAAGTAGGCAATCTCAGAGTCCTCGTACAGGGGCTGGGGCTTCAAATCCATCCGGGGAGAGTCCACATGGGCGGCGCAGATATTGGCGCCCTTGGCCAGAGACTCCTTGCCAATGACGGCGATCATAAAGCTCTTGCCCCGATTGTTCATATAAATCTTGTCGCCGGGCTTTACTTCCATCCCGGGGACAGCAGGAACAAAGCCGTGCTTTTCGGCCATTTGGGATGCCCAGGCAGTGGCCTCCCGCTCGGTTTTGCATTGGTCCATAAATGCCCGGTAACGCAGGGCATAGGCTTCCATCTCAGCTCTGGCCTCCGCAGACAGCTTGGTGTAGCCGTTCTTGGGGGCGCTGAGAAGAGAGCTGCGCAGTTCTTCAACAGACATATTTCTTTCTCCTTTTCTATTTTGCCAATCAGGCGGAACTGATTATATTATACCTTGTGCGTCCAAAAATGCAACGCATTTTTCGTGAAATTCCCGCATTGTTCCACTATTTTCAAGAACATGGTCGCAGTGCTGGCGGAACCACATTTCATCGTGCTGGGCGGCAATCCGGCTGCGGGCATAGCTCTCCGGGATGCCGTCCCTGGCCATGAGCCGGGCAACCCGCTCTTCCAAAGGGGCGGTAACGGCTACCGTGGTGTGGCAGAGCTTATCCAGCCCGCTTTCAAACAGGCCGATGGCGTCGATGGCGGCATGCTTGGGATGATCATTCAGCGCGTTAAGTACAGCTTGCCGGACGGCTCCATGGGTAATCTGATTCAGTGCGGCCAGGGCGGCAGGGTCTGCAAAAACCAGGCTTCCCAGCCGCTTCCGGTCCAGCTTCCCGGCCACAAAAGCCCCCGGGAAGCGGTTCTGGATAGCCCCCAGCATGGCTCCGTCAGATTCAAGAAGGCCGTGATAAATTTCGTCACAGTCCAGCACAAGTCCGCCCCGCTGACGAATCAGGGAAAGCAGGGTGGTCTTGCCGCAGCCGGTGCCTCCGGTGATGCCCAGGATCATGGCTCTTCCTCCGCATCCACGATGTGGAATGCTGCCGCCTTTTTCAGCCGGTTCTGCACGGCGTAGGCCACGCCGCCGCCCACAGGGCACCGGGCATAGACCTGGTGGATAGTGGGGTCGTCCAGCTCCCGCAGAGCGGCAAACAGCCCGGCACTAAGGGAATTCACATCAGCCTCGCTGCCATAGGCCAGGGGAGCGCAGTCGGCGTAGAGAGGCAGCTCCTCCGCAAAGCACAGCACTCGATCCCCTGGGATGAAGTGACGATGGATGTAGTCGGCGGCCTTCTTCCGGCTTCCGGAGACGATGACCACTGGCTCCGAGGGGGCGTAGTGGCGATATTTCATTCCCGGCGCCTTCACCACCGCGTCTTTATCAATTTGCGCGGTGACAGCTTTGTCAATAACCAAATCCCCCAGCACCTTCAGAAGCTGCTCCGGAGTAATTCCGCCGGGCCGCAGCAGCCGGGGCCGCTCCTCTGTCAAATCCACAATAGTTGATTCCACACCCACCCGGCAGGGGCCTCCATCCACAATGGCGTCGATTTTTCCGTCGTGGTCGTGGAGCACGTGCTGGGCGGTGGTGGTGGAGGGCTTGCCGGAGAGGTTGGCGGAAGGGGCGGCAATGGGCACCCCGGCCACACGAATGATCTCCCGGGTGACATCGTTATCCGGGCAGCGAACAGCCACGGTGTTTAGGCCTGCGGTTGTTCGCTTTGGCACCGCATCCCGGGCGGGAAGCACCATGGTCAGCGGACCGGGCCAAAATTTTTCTGCTAGTGTATAGGCAGCAGGTGGAATGGAGTGACAAAACCGTTCCATTTCCTTGGGCTGGGCCACATGGAGAATCAGGGGGTTATCCTGGGGGCGTCCCTTCGCCTGAAAAATCTTTGCCACGGCCTGCTCATCCAGCCCGTTGGCTCCCAGTCCATAGACGGTCTCCGTGGGGATGGCCACCAGTCCGCCGCTGCGGATAATCTCCGCGGCAATTTCCGGGGTGGAGGGATCGGTGGCAGAGAGAAGCAGTGTTTTCATAGGCTTACACCTTCCTTGGAAAAATGCCAATCAGCGCAGCTGCCCAAAACAGCTGCGCTGAAAGATAGGGTGTCGGAATTACACAGTGGGCTGATTGGCTGCCTCGATGATCTTCACAAACTTCTCAGGCACCAGGGAAGCACCGCCGATCAGACCGCCGTCAATATCGGGCTGGGCCAGCAGCTCAAAGGCGTTCTTATCGTTCATGGAGCCGCCGTACAGAATGGAGATGGCCCGGGCATTCTTGGAGGAATACAGCCTGCGCACCACGGTCCGGATGTTCTCACAGACTTCCTCAGCCTGCTCGGGAGTAGCCGTGCGGCCGGTGCCAATGGCCCAGATGGGCTCGTAGGCGATGATAACCTTGCGAATCTTCTCCTCAGAGACGCCCTTCAGGCCCAGCTTGATCTGCATGGTAATCCACTCTTCGGTGATGCCAGCTTCACGCTGCTCCAGGGTTTCGCCGCAGCACATGATGGGCACCAGACCGGCTTCCAGAGCGGCCAGGACCTTGGCATTGACGTCAGCATCGGTTTCACCCATGGCACGGCGCTCAGAATGGCCGATGATAACGTATTTGCATCCGGCGTCCACCAGCATATTGGTGGCAATTTCGCCGGTGTATGCGCCGGAGGGATTGGGGTTGCAGTTCTCGGCGCCAATGCCCACCCGGGTCTCACGCATGGCACGGACGGCAGCGGGGATACACACAGCGGGGACGCACAGGGCAACATCACACCAGCGGCCCTTGGGCATGATGGTCTTCAACTGAGCCATAAACTCCTTGGTTTCGGAAGGGGTTTTGTTCATCTTCCAGTTACCGGCGATCACGGTCTTACGGTACTTTCTGTTCATACTCTGAATTCTCCTCTATATAAGTATCATTGGCGAAATGATAGAATAAACGACGATTGCGATGACATTCCCGGGGGGATTCCCCGGGAAATGGATTACTTATCCTGCAGGCAGGCGATGCCGGGCAGCTCCAGGCCTTCCAGGAATTCCAGAGAAGCGCCGCCGCCAGTGGAGATGTGAGTGATCTTGTCGGCGAAGCCCAGCTGCTCGCAGGCAGCCGCGGAGTCACCGCCGCCTACGATGGTCACGGCCTGGGAATCGGCCAAAGCCTGGGCCACCGCAATGGTACCCTTGGCCAGGGTGGGATTCTCAAACACGCCCATGGGGCCGTTCCAGACAACAGTCTTGGCGGACTTGGCCGCTTCGGCGAAGAGGGCGCGGCTCTTTTCGCCAATGTCCAGGCCCATCTTGTCGTCGGGGATGGCATCGGAGGGCACGGTCTCCACAGAAATTTCACCGTCAATGGGGTCGGGGAAGGAGGAAGCAACCACGGTATCAACAGGCAGCAGCAGCTTGACGCCCTTGGCCTCGGCCTTGGCCATCATATCCTTGCAGTAGTCGATTTTCTCATTGTCCAGCAGGGAAGTGCCAACGTGGTAGCCCTTGGCAGCGAGGAAGGTGTAAGCCATACCACCGCCAATGATCAGGGTATCAACCTTTTCCAGCAGATTGTTGATGACGTTCAGCTTGTCGGAGACCTTTGCGCCGCCCAGAATGGCAACGAAGGGACGCTCAGGGTTGGCCAGAGCCTTGCCCATGATGGAAACTTCCTTGTTCACCAGGAAGCCGGACACAGCGGGCAGATAGTCAGCCACACCAGCGGTGGAGGAGTGAGCGCGGTGGGCGGTGCCGAAGGCGTCGTTGACAAAGATGTCAGCCAGATCAGCCAGGGCCTTGCTCAGCTCAGGATCGTTCTTGGTCTCACCCTTCATGAAGCGGGTGTTTTCCAGCATCATCACGTCGCCGTCCTTCAAAGCGGCGGCCTTGGCCTTGGAGTCCTCACCTGCCACGTCGGTGGCCATGATAACTTCCTTGCCCAGCAGCTCGCTGATCCGGTCGGCAACCACCTTCAGGCTCAGTTCGCTCTTCCATTCACCCTTGGGCTTGCCCATGTGGGAGCACAGGATGACCTTGGCGCCGTGGTTGACCAGGTATTCAATGGTGGGCATGGCGGCCACAATACGCTTGTCGGAAGTGATTTTGCCATTCTTGGTGGGAACGTTGAAGTCGCAGCGGCACAGCACGCGCTTACCGGCAACATCAATATCCTCAACGGACTTCTTGTTGTAATTCATAACAATTCCTCCATAAGTAATTTCTTTTTTAGAGGGAGCCCCTCATTTTTCCAAAATCTTTAAGCTCAGGAAAAGAGAGCTGACGCAGGGCCTCGTAGACAGTAATGGCCACGGCGTTGCTCAGGTTCAGGCTTCGAGCCTGATCACGCATGGGAATTCTGACGCAGCTGTCAAAATGCTCTGCCAGGAAGCTCTCGGGCAGACCCTTGGTTTCCTTGCCGAAGAACAGGTAGCAGCCATCGTGGAATTCCGCTTCCGCATAGCTCCGGGGAGCTTTGGTGGACAGACACCACATCTCCTGAACATCATTTCGGGAGAAAAAATCGTCGAGATTTTCGTACTCAAACACCTCGACCAGGTGCCAATAATCCAGCCCGGCCCGTTTGACAGCCTTTTCGGAGATGTCAAACCCCAGGGGGCGAATCAGATGCAGACGGCTTCCGGTGGCAGCGCAGGTTCTGGCAATGTTGCCGCAGTTCTGGGGGATTTCCGGCTCGACCAATACAATATTCAGCAAGAAATCCGCCTCCCGCTCGGTTGCAATTTGAAAGCGCACACAAATCCGTACGGTTCTTATTGTATGCCAAATGCCGGATAAAATCAATCCCAAAACTTGCTTTTTTTTCGGTTTTTATAGTATTCACATAAAAAAGAATAGTACCCGCTGAAATTTGTGAAAAAAATACATTGACAGAAAAAAGCGGTCCTGATATGAAGGAATCTTCTTGAATTGACATGGAATCTTCCGGATGAAAGAATGCTGGATTGTTCAGATCAGTCATCTTGCCTAAACCGCAAAAACCGGCGCACCCAAGGTGGATGCGCCGGAATTGAGGGGATAATTTAGCCTGCGGCCATTTTCAGTTCGTTGTTGTTGTAGAACCAGCTGCCGCCGTTGGCAGTGAGCTCTGCGCCATTGGTAAGAGTGACTACCAGCATCAAATCCAGCTGATACTCATCATCCATCTGGGGCATGTTGAAGCTGATGTTGGAGAGGCTGCGTTCGTAGCTGCCTTCACCCTCGCCCTTGGGCAGGTCAATGTCCTGGGTCTCGATGGTCTCACCGTTGAGCATAAACACCAGCTGTGCCTTCTGGAAGCCGATGGTGGTTCCGGCAGTGGTGAGCTGGGGCAGCTGGACGCTGGCAAATCCGGCGGTAACGGTGAATTTCCCGCCTTCCTCTTTGAAGTCGGAGATGTACAGATTGCAGTAGGCATCCAGGCTCCGCTTCATATAGACCAAGGAGTCATAGGAATCGCTGAGGGTGTAGTGCTCTCCCGCACCCTGAACAGGGAAGAAGACGCACTCGTATTCATAACCGTCGGCGGCCTCCAGATCCACAGAGGCGGTGAAGTAGGTGCCATCCCAATTACAGGAAACGTTTTCCACTTCCTTGCCGTCCAGACGAATCACAAAGGATGCGCCCTGTCCCTTTTCGTAAGCTCTGGGTTGGGCAGTGAAGGTGACAGTGGCACCGTTGCTGCTGCTCCAAACCATAGCGGACATTTCCCAGGACTGAATATCCCCCTCGGTCTCCACATGCTCCAGGGAACCAGCCGTGACAGGGGTTGTGGTGCCCTGACCCTGGGTGATTTCGGTGGGAGCGGTAGTGACCTGGGGCTTTGACTGATTGTTAGAGCAGCCAGTGAGGACGGCGGCTGCCAGGCACAGCGCCAGAGCCCGGGCAATCAATGTTAATTTCTTTTTGTTGGACATACTGATTCCTCCTGATGTACGCAAAATGCGACGAAAGAGTTCTATAAATTTTCGCTGTTTCCATTATAGAGCAATCATCGAGAATTTGCAACTTAAAAAACCTTTAATTTTTTGGAAGAAAAAAGCCGGGGCTGCCTCACTTGCGTGAAACAGCCCCGGGGAATGGAAGGCTTAGTCCTCGTTGGCCTTGGCGTCGGCAATAATCTTTGCCTGGTTGGCCTTGGGTACTTCCTCATAACGGTCGAATTTCAGGGAGAAGAAGCCTCTGGCCTGGGTCATGGCCCGCAGGTCAATGGCATAGCTGCCCATTTCGGCCATGGGAACCTCGGCCTCTACCACGGTATTGCCGTCACCGGCGGGGCTCATGCCCATAACACGGCCCCGGCGCTTGTTCAGGTCGCCGATCACATCGCCCATGTAGCTGTCGGGGATAGTGACCGCCAGAGCGCCGATGGGCTCCAGCAGAGTGGGCATTGCATTGGGCATTGCTTCCTTGAAAGCCAGAATGGCAGCCATCTTGAATGCCATTTCGTTGGAGTCCACGGGATGGTAGGAGCCGTCGTACAGCACGGCCTTCAGGCCAACCATGGGATATCCGGCCAGAGGGCCCTTCTGAACCGCTTCCTGGATGCCCTTTTCAACAGCGGGATAGAAGTTACGAGGCACGGAGCCGCCGAAGACTTCCTCGGCAAAAATCATATCATCCTGCTCATCCTGGGGCTCGAAGCGAATCCACACGTCGCCGAACTGGCCGGAACCGCCGGTCTGCTTCTTGTGGCGGCCGTGGGCTTCCACCTTTTTCTTGATGCGCTCCCGGTAAGCAACCTTTGCGGGGCTGAGCACCGCATCGACGCCAAAGCGAGTCTTGAGTTTGGAAACCAGCACATCCAGCTGCTGATCGCCGGAACCGGAGACGATGAGCTGCTTGGTTTCGGGATTCATATAGGTGGAGAAGGAGGGGTCTTCTTCGTTCAGACGGTTCAGGCCCGTACCCACCTTTTCCTCCTGACCTCTGATCTTGGGGGCGATGGCCATGGAGTAGCAGGGCTCTGCATAGGGAATTTGCTTCAGGCTGACAATCTTTCTGGGGTCGCACAGGGTATCGCCGGTCTTGACCTTGTCCATCTTGCCGATGCAGCCAATGTCGCCGCAGCTGAGAGCCTTGACCTCGGTGTTCTTCTTGCCGCACATGGTGTAAAGGCGGCCAAGCTTCTCGGTTTCGCCGGTGCGGGCGTTGACCAGGGTGGTGTCGGAATTGATCTCACCGGAGAGTACCTTGATGAAGGAGTATTTGCCGAACTGATCGGAAACGGTCTTCCAGACAAAGGCGGAGGGAACACCGCCGGGGGAAACCACAAATTCCTCTACCTTGCCGTCGGCGGTAGTGGCCTTGTGGTAATTGCCCTCTACAGGGTTGGGCAGCAGTTCAATGATGTGATCCATCAGCATCAGAGAGCCCAGGCAGGTGACGCCGGAACCGCAGAGCACGGGGAACAGGCTCAGGTCTACCACACCCTGGCGCAGACCGGTAATCATTTCACGGTAGGTGAAGTCGTCGCCCTCGAAGAAGCGATCCATCAGAGCTTCGTCGGTTTCAGCCACAGCTTCCTTCAGGGCATCGTTGAATTCCTCAATCACAGAGAGCTTGTCTTCAGGAACCTGAATTTCCACTCTCTTCAGCTTCTGCATTTCATAGGCCCGCTTGTTCAGCACATCAATGATGCCAGTGACCTTCTTATTTGCGCCCCAGATGGGCACGATAACAGGGGCAATCTTGTTGCCATAGCGCTCCCGCAGAGCCTCGAAGGTGGCATTGTAGTCAGAATTGTCCTCGTCCACCTTGGAGATGTAGATAAATCGGGGCATGTTCCGCTCTTCGCAGTATTTCCAGGCCTTTTCAAAGCCAACGGTGATGCCGTCCTTGGCGGAGAGCACCAGAATGGCGGCGTCGGCAGCGCGGAGCGCCTCCATCACGGCACCGGCGAAATCAAAGCCGCCCGGAGTGTCCAGAAGGTTGATTTTGGTGTTGTGATATTCCAGAGGGATCACGGAGGTGGAAATGGAAATGTTGCGGCGAATCTCCTCGGGATCATAGTCACTAACGGTGTTGCCGTCGGCATTTTTGCCCATGCGGTCAATGGCACCGGTCATGTAAAGTAAGCTCTCTGCCAGAGCGGATTTGCCGCTCCCGCTGTGACCCAGCAGACAGACGTTGCGAATGGCGTTGACAGTATACATAGTTGAAAAACTCCTTTCGGGGTGGTGTGCCTTGCAGACACCCGAATAGGGACATTATACACGAAGACGGCTAGGATTTCAATTCTTATTTTCGTCAAAATGTAAAATTGTGTATTTTACCCGAGGCACATTTGCTTTTCTGTGCAATTACCACAAAAAATTTGGCCCTATTTTGTTGATTCGGCGATTCGCCTGCATCAAAGTTATATGGGAAGGCCTCTTTATCCAAGGGCCTTTTTGAAAAGGTTGGCAGTGATTGATCGGAGAACAGCCTGAATAAAGGGCGCGCACCTTTATTTTGTGCGATGATTGAAATTTTACCGGACTTGTGGTATTCTAATGTCAAACGAAATAGATATTGCCAGCTCAAAGAAAAGAGAGTGAGAAAATGCTGATTCCAGAAAACCATCATTTTGAAAAATTTGAAAAAAAGGTGTGGCTGTCCTCACCCACCATGTATCCGGATTCTATGGATTATGTGATGGAGGCTTATCGAACCAACTGGATGTCCACCATCGGGGAAAACATCAATGAGGTGGAGCGTGAGGTCTGCCGGAAGGTTGGGTGCAAATACGCTGTGGCCCTCTCTGCCGGTACGGCTGCGCTGCATCTTGCCATAAAACTGGCAGGCGAGCAGCTTTACGGCAAGCCTGCCATTGGAAAAGGCGCCCTTGATGCTCACTTGGTTGCCGCCAGTGACATGACCTTTGACGCCACGGTGAACCCCATCGCCTATGAGGGCGGCATCCCTGTGTTCATTGATACGGAGTACGACACCTGGAATATGGACCCGGTGGCTTTGGAAAAAGCCTTTGAAATCTATCCGGAAATCAAGCTTGTTGTGTTTGCCCACTTGTATGGCACTCCGGGTAAGGTTGACGCCCTTCGGGAAGTGTGCGCCAGACATGGGGCAATCATCATTGAAGATGCCGCAGAGTCCTTTGGCGCATCCTACAAGGGGGTCCAGACCGGCTCCTTTGGAACATACAACGCCATCTCCTTCAACGGGAACAAGATCATCACCGGTTCCTCCGGCGGAATGCTGCTCACCGACCAGAAAGAGGCTGCGGAAAAGGTTCGCAAGTGGTCCACCCAGTCCCGGGAGCGGGCTGCCTGGTATCAGCACGAGGAGTTGGGCTACAATTACCGCATGAGTAACGTCATCGCAGGTGTTGTCCGGGGACAGCTTCCTCATTTGGAGGATCATATCGCCCGAAAAAAAGAAATCTATCAGCGCTATCAGGAGGGCTTCCGGGATCTGCCGGTAAAAATGAACCCCTATGACGAAAAAAACAGCGAGCCCAATTTCTGGCTCAGCTGCATGATCATCAACCGGGATGCCATGTGCGCCCAGGTGAGAGGGGAGCGGGAGGCGCTCTTTGTTCCGGAACACGGGAAAACCTGCCCCACTGAAATTCTGGAGGCAATTGCGTCCATCAATGCCGAGGGCCGTCCCATTTGGAAGCCTATGCACATGCAGCCCATTTATCGGATGAATCCTTTTGTAGTCCGTGACGGCAGTGGCCGGGCCAGAACCAACGCTTACATCGAGGGCGGATGCCAGGATGTGGGAATGGATATTTTCGAGAGAGGCCTGTGTCTGCCCAGCGACCATAAAATGACGGCTCAGCAGCAGGACAGAATCATCGAGGTAATCAGAGCCTGTTTTGAATAAATGAATTGAGGAAGAGAGATGGAGAAACACACCCCTTTCGGCCCCTATGAGAAATATTTCAAGCGCCCTCTGGATATTGTGTGCGGCCTGGCGGCAGTTCTTGTTTTTTTCTGGCTCTATCTGCTTCTGGCCATTCTTGGGGCGATCTTTATGGGAGGAAATCCCTTCTTCACCCAGGAACGGCCCGGAAAAGATGAAAAAATATTCAAACTAATCAAATTTCGCACCATGGATAATCGGCGGGACCAGAATGGGCTGCTGCTCCCGGATGCGGTTCGGCTCAACCGGTATGGTCGGTTTTTGCGAAAAACCAGCCTGGACGAGCTGCCGGAGGCCTTCAATATCATCAAAGGAGACATGAGTGTTATCGGACCGAGGCCGCTGCTGGTTCAATACCTTCCGCTCTACTCCGAAACCCAGCGGCACCGCCATGACGTACGCCCGGGCCTGTCTGGATACGCGCAGGTGAACGGAAGAAACACAATTTCCTGGACACGCCGGTTTGAGATGGACTGTGCCTATGTTCAAAAAATTACATTTCTGGGCGACTTAAAGATCATTTGTCAGACCATAAGAAAGGCCTTCCTAAAGCAGGAGGGGATTTCCTCTGAAACCTGCGACACCATGGAAGATTTTGATGGTACAAACTAACAGGGGAGACTGAAATTGAAAACGCCATATTATGTCATCGACCAAAAGGCACTGGACGACAATTTTGGGAAGCTGAAACAGGCACTTCAAAACAATTGGAAAAACTCAATTATTGGATATTCCTATAAAACCAATGCTCTTCCCTGGATTATTCAGCATTTCAATCAGCTCGGCTGCTATGCGGAGGTGGTCTCTGAGGAGGAATACAGTCTGGCGAAGCTGATCGGCGTCCAAAAGGGAAAGATCATTTATAATGGGCCCATCAAGACGAAGGATTCCTTTTTGGAGGCAATTCAGAACGGCTGTATCGTCAATATTGATTCCAAACGTGAAATAGACTGGCTGGATGAACTTCCTCCGGAGTATCGAGTGGTGGGCATCCGGATCAATTTCGACATTGAACGCATGTGTCCCGGGCAGTCCCAATGCCCGGAAGAGGGGGGAAGGTTTGGCTTCTGCTATGAAAATGGTGAATTTGCTAGAGCCATAGCCGCCTTGCGGGCAAAAAATGTCCGGATTGCGGGAGTGCACCTCCACACAAGCTCTAAGTCAAGAGGGCTGGACATCTATCGTGCCATTGCTGCGGTTGCGTGTAAGGTGCAGGAGGAATTCCGGTTTGACCTGGACTACATTGACGTGGGCGGCGGCTTTTTTGGCGGACTTCCTACAAAGCCCCAATTTGAGGAGTATATGTCTCTGATGGCGGGGATTCTCAGCACCCAATTTGACAAGAATCGGACAACGCTTGTGATTGAGCCCGGCATGGCGGTCGTAGGCGCTTACATCCGTTACGTGACTTCTGTGATCGATGTAAAAGACACCCAGTATCATCGTTTTGTTGTCACCGACGGAAGCCGCACCAGCATTGACCCGCTGATGACCAAATCCTCCTATTTCCATTCCTGTAAACGTCAGCAAGACAGCGGTATAATTCCGAAGCAGATTATCTGCGGCTACACCTGCATGGAGCATGACCGGCTCTTTACGGCGGAAAACGAGCCCGCGCTTTTGCCGGGAGATCAGATTATTTATGAGAAAGTGGGTGCCTATACCATGTGCCTGACGCCCCTTTTCATCAAGTATTTCCCGGATGTGTATGTGGAGTACAACGGCATTTTCCAGAAGGTTCGTGAAGCCTGGACGCCGGAAGAATTTGTGATGAAATCCAAAATAGCAGAGGAATAGACATATGAATATTTTGATTTTGAGCTCTGGAACCAGAAATAAGGTGGTGGAGTATTTCAAAAAGACCTTGGCGGGGCAGGGAAATGTAATTTGCACGGACATGAGCCCACTGGCCCCTTCTGTCTATGAGGCGGATCGTTTTTACACCGTCCCCAGAATGACAGCCCCGGGATATATTGATGTTATCCTTGACATATGCAAAAAGGAACGAATTGACGGTGTGCTCTCCCTGATCGATCCGGAGTTATCTCTGTTGGCAGAAAACGCAGAGCGCTTTGCTCAAATCGGCACCAAGGTAATTGGTTCTTCCTATGAGCTGTGTGAAATGTCCCTTGACAAGTTTCAAATGTTCCAATGGCTCAGCTCCCATGGCTATCGGTGCGCCAAGTCCTATCTGGATAAAGAAGCTTTCTATGCCGATGTGACGGCAGGGAAGGCACACTATCCCGTTTTTGTGAAGCCGGCCAGGGGCAGTGCCAGCATTGCCATTTCCAAGGTATATGACCAGCAGACCATTGAACTTCTCTTTTCCCACAGTGATGGTCTGATGATTCAGGAATTCCTGGACGGGCAGGAAATTGGGGCGGATGTCTACATTGATATGGTATCCCACCAGGTGGTTTCCATCTTCACCAAAAAGAAAATCCTCATGCGGGCAGGGGAGACGGACAAGGCTGTTTCCTTCCGGGACGAGAAGCTGTTTCAGCTGATTGAAAAGTTTGTGACGGAGGCCGGTTATGAGGGCCAGATTGACATTGATATTTTCCTGGTGAACGGCGAATATTATATTTCTGAGGTCAATCCCCGCTTTGGCGGCGGGTATCCCCACGCCTATGAATGCGGCTGTAATCACATGGAGCTGATTGCAAATAATCTCCGGGGAAACCCCAATCCCCGCCGCATCGGGGCGTATGAAGAGGGAATCTGCATGATGAAGTACAATGAGGTAATGATCAGAAAGATCAATGGTGTGCTATGAATGTCCTGTTCATGAGCCTGATGGAGTATCATTCCGTTTCCGAGCGGGATATTTATACGGACTTGCTTCGGGAATTCATCCGAAATGGGCACAGGGTATTTCTCCTGTCTCCCACAGAATCCCAGGGGGGTGTGACTGTTGAGGAAAGCTGCACCATTTGTCAGGTCCCCACTGGTAAAATCGAAAAAGTTAACTTTATCCGCAAGGGCGTCAACACGCTTCTGATCGAGGGGCGGTTCAAAGCAGCAATCAAAAAGCACTTTCAAGGTGTCCGCTTTGATCTGATCCTGTACCCAACGCCGCCGATCACATTTGTCGGGGCAGTGGCGTATGCAAAAAAACGGGACAGGGCAAAAACCTATTTGATGCTGAAAGACATCTTCCCGCAAAATGCTGTGGATATTGGGGTAATTTCCAAGCAAGGTGTCTCAGGACTGATTTACCGTTTTTTTCGTCAGAAGGAGCGGCGGCTCTATGACGTTTCGGATTTTATTGGCTGCATGTCCCAGGCAAATGTGGATTATATCCTGGAGCACAATCCCAAATTAGATGCAAGGAAAGTCGGGATATGCCCGAACTGTACCGAGTATGTAGACCGATCCGTAACGGATGATGTCAGAAGACAGATGCGGGAAAAATACGGAATTCCCCAGGATCGGACGGTATTTGTATATGGCGGCAATCTGGGAAAACCCCAGGGCATCCCGTTTCTGGTCGACTGCCTGAAAAGCCAGCGGGACAATCAAAAAACATTTTTCCTGGTGGTGGGAGATGGCACGGAGTATCCTCTTTTGGCGCAGTATGCGGCCAAGGCAAAGCAGGACAATTTTAAGCTGATGCAGCGCCTCCCCAAAGAGGATTATGATGCTTTGGTTGGTGCCTGCGATGTTGGGATGCTGTTCCTGGACCATCGGTTTACCATCCCCAATTTCCCCAGCCGGATGCTTTCGTATATGCAGGCCAGGCTGCCGATTCTTGCCTGTACCGATCCCAATACCGACGTGGGAAAAGTGATTGACCAGGGAGGCTTCGGCTGGTGGTGTGAAAGCAGCAGCGTTGAGGCCTTTCAAAATGCAGTAGATACTGTTTTGCAGAGCAATCTTGTGGAAATGGGCCGCAAATCGATGGAATATCTCCTTGACCATTATACGGAAAAAGACGGCTACTGTGCGATTCTCAGCGCAATTGAATGAAAAAACTCCCTGAAATCTTCGAATTTCGGGGAGTTATTTTCTTACCAGCCCATCCTTGCCAGCCAAGTGTTTACGGTATGTTCTCTCTGCTTTTCACCGGCCGATTTGTCCAGGGTCAGCTCTCCACAGAGGCGGCCGTCCAGCAGATACAGAATTCTGCCGCATTGGCTTGCAACCTTGCTGTCGTGGGTAACAATCAGAATGGTCGTACCCTCCTGGTTCAGCTTTACCAGTTCCGTCATAACCTCTGCCGCCGCACTCTGATTCAGCGCACCGGTGGGCTCATCGGCAAAGAGAATCTCCGGACTGTTCATCATGCTCCGGCAGATGCAGGCCCGCTGAAGCTGTCCGCCGGATACCTCGGTAATTCGCCGGTTATCCAGATTGGAGATAGAGAGCTTTTCCATCAGTACCTTTGCCTTTTCCGTCAGCTCCGCCTTTGATTTCCCACCCTTTTTGCGGTTTGCCTGGAGAGCTGGCAGCAAAATGTTGTCCAGAATATTCAGGTTTGCCATCATGTTCATCTGCTGGAATACAAAGCCAATCCGGTGAAGGCGCAGCCTGGCTTTTTCATCCTCGGAAAGACTGACAATTTCCGTATTTCCCAGCCAAACCGCCCCGCCGCTGGGCTGATCCATGCCGGCTACATTGTACAGCAGGGTGGACTTGCCGGAGCCGGAGGGCCCCATGACCGCCAGCATCTCCCCCTGTTCCATTTCAAAGGAAATCTCATGTAAAATATGACTTTTTGAAAGGCTTTTAACCTGCAATAATGGTTTCATATGTTTTACTCCCTTCCCAAGCAGCACTCATAGGCTTTGATGTGTTTCATTCCTGTAATGCCGGACCAAATTGCCAGGGCGGCGGTTCCAAGGGCAATCAGCGGAAGCGCGACCAGCACCTGGGCCGGATTGATGACAAAGCGGAAGCCGTCTGCGCCAAAGGATTTCAGCACCATTCCGCACAGCGCCTCCCCGCACAGGCAGCCCAGCAGCAGTCCGGCGGCGGCTCCCAGCACAGCAGGGAACATCTCTTCGGCAAAATAGGCCCGCTCACATTCTCCATTTGTAAAGCCGAGGGCCTTGCGCAGAGAGATGTTGTAGCGGCTTCGCTCCACCAGGAGGCAGGAAAACAGACCCAGCACCACGGCAATGACCAGTACCCCGATTCCAATAACCGCCAGGGATGCCAGCCGGAGCTGGGAAAGTGTCTGGGCGTAGGTGTCCTGCACGTAGTCGGTAATATTGACCACATCCACGCCCATAGCCCGGTACGCTGCCATCCACGCTTCCCGGTCTGTGGATTCCTCCAATGAGACATACAGAATGCTCCAAATCACTGGCGCTTTTGATTCCCGGCCGCTGATTTTCGCCGTTTTGCCGCCATTGGTAATGTCAGAATAGATGCCGCAGACAGTATACTCTTTTTCCATACCATCAACCATCAGGTGAAGTTTATCCCCCACAGACAGGGTCAATTCCTCCGCGTTCAGGCTGGACAAGGCAATTTCATTATCCTGTCTGGGCGCCGTTCCGGATGAGTAGCTGACGGGGAAAACCAGGTGATCACCTGCCTCCACGGTCAGATTCACGCTGCTTCCATCTGCCAGGAGGGCAGGGTAGGAGCTGGTTTGCAGCACGGCATATTTTTCCACCTGCTCATCCCGTGCCAAAGCATCGGCAATTTGGGCAGTCACGCTGTCAATATCCTCTGTCTGCCGCACGTCGATGCGAAGCTCTCCGCTTCCGATGCCCATGTAGGTGACAAAGGATGGGGCAGAGAGGGTATTGTAGAGATTTTGAGGCACCAGCATCAGGAAGGTGCAGGCTGCTGTCACGGCGCCGATGAGGACGATCTGCGTCCGTCCACGGCCCTTCTTCTGGGATTGAAACAGGGCGTCCAGTGTGGACAAACGGTCCATTTTCCGAAGAGAGCGCCCAATGGAGAGCAGAATGAGTCCCTCTGTCAAAAGAGCTGCCAAGAGGGGAACCGCCACGGTTGACACGCTCTGCTCTCCTTCGCCATACAGCTCCCGAAGCTGCTTTCCAAGGGGCCCCTGGGCGATGAACGCTGCTAACAACCCCAGCAGAGCGCCGCAAAGGGAAAACAGAATGTACTTTGTGAAATAGATACGCCGGATTTCCCGCCGGTCAATGCCCAGAGCTTTCAGCATTCCCACTTCCTTTCTGTCCCGTTCCATCTGAATGGACAGGATAAAGTGAATGCAGAGCATGGAGATCAGCAGCACGATGATGCTCACCAGGAAAATAACAAAAATCATCATGCCGTCAGACAGAGCGTTTACCATGCCAATCAGAGGACGGGTGATGGCAGGTCCGTTGGAGGGCAGGCCCTGGTCGGTGTAGGCTGTTTGAAAGACGCTGACATCGGCCCCTTCCCGCAGGAGAAACTCAACGAGAAATTCCTCCTGCCCGTCCAAGCGATTGTAGTCCGCAACATTTACCAGAAAGCGCTTGGAGGAGGCCATCATGGAATTCATCTGGGCATCCCGGATGAACCCAGCAATGGTAAGGCGCTCATCTCCAATCTTCATTTCATCCCCAACTGCCAGGTCGTATTTCGCCCGGTAGCAAATGGGGACATACACCTCTCCCGGCTTCACCTGTGGCAGCTCCCCGTCCATGCCCAGCAGAAAATCAAACCGCGGACTCTGCACCGACAGGCCATTGTCCTGGGTGCTGTCCACCATATTGTGACCGCCCAGAACGATACTGCTGTTGCTCAGATTCAAAAACCGGCAAAGCTGCCACTCCCGAACCTCTGGATGGCCTTGGGCGAATCGGGAAAGGGCGTCTTCGTCTATTTCTCCGGCGTGCATCTGCATCAGATCGGGAACGACGGCTTTGTCCATCAGGCTGTCGATGGTTCCCAGCAAATTGGTCAGCAGCAATGCCGTGAGGATCAGCAATGCGGCAGAGATGGTCATAAAGAAAACGGTGGAAGCAGACATCAGCTTGTTTTGCCGGATGTCGTTCCAGATCAATTTTTTCAGCATGTTGTTTCCTCCAGTGCTCGGACGCTTTTCATGGGATAGAGGGTCAGGGCGGCGATGGCCAGCAGGACGCCCGCAATGATGATAACGCCGGCAGCGCCCCGGCCCACACTGATTTGGAGCCCTGCTGCAATGCCGTCCGCCGCCGCTCCCGCCCCGGCGTAGGCGACCACATATCCGATTTGGGACAGAAATCCAATCATCCCCCAGGCCCGGCCCTGAAGTGCGTCCGGGATGTTGGTTCTGACCAGATAGTCCAGGCAGTTGTTGGCAAAGGGGAGGGTGGCAAAAAACAGGAATCCAAACAGACAGATGGAGTAGATGTTCTCCCAGAGTCCAAAAGCCACCATGGTGAGCCCCGCCAGCAGGAGGGAAACGCTCAGCACTTTGACGTAACCACTTTTAATTCCCCTGGCGCCTAAAAACAGGCCGGATGCCAGCATCCCGCAGGCACAGACCGTCTCTCCAATCCCCAGGGTGGCGCTGTCGGTAAAGGAAAGAATCAGGGGCTGGGCCAGAATTTGGAAGCTGCCCATAAAGCAGGTCATTACGGAGGACACCGCAACCAGAATCAAAATGCCCCGGCGGTCTGTGATGGCGTTCCAGCCCTGGCGAAGGCTCTGCCCAAAGGGAGGCTTGCGCTCCATTGGTTTGACAGCTATTTCCTTCCGGACGAGGGCCGCAGCGAATACAGTGGGGAAGAAGGTACAGATGTCAATGATCAGCAGCAGCTTGATGCTGCTGACTGCCAGCAGCGCCCCGGCCAGAATGGGGGAGATCAGGTATCTTGCGCTGCCTGCCAGGCTCACCAGACCGCTGGCCTTGGAATACTCCTCCTTGGTCAGAAGATCAGTGACGGTGGCCCGGTAGGACGGCTCCAGCAGGGCGGAGAAGGTGGAGCTGATAAATACTCCCAGGCAAATCTGCCAAAGCTTGGCGCCGCCTCCCAGCATACAAAGCAGGATGTAGAGGATGCCCAGGGCAGAGCAGCCATCTCCAACCATCATAAGCAACCGCCGGTCATAGCGGTCTGCCAACACCCCGGCGGGAACGCTGAGCAGCAGGGTAGGGAGGAAGGCCAGCAGCGTGACCAGGGCCATGCTCCCGGCGCTCCCCGTCTGCTGGAACACATACACCCCCAGCCCGAAGCTGGTCAGTCCGCTGCCCACCGCGGAGATCAGTTCTCCTAACCAGAGCAGCATGAATTTGGGGAAATTGCTTTTGGGTTTCATATTGGTTTCCTCCTTATAGACCGTCTGACGGTCGGTAATATCCTATAAAAATTGGGGAACGGCGGGGTTCCCCTTTTTTATTTGGACAGGGTGGATTCTTATCCGATCTACGCATGGTTGCCAGTCTCCAGGCACCATTTTGCAATCTTTTCAATCAATGCAGCGTCCACCTTGCCATAGGGAATTCGGATCGTCCCCTTATCCGTTTTATATCCCTCCAGTTCTTTGGAAAACTGCACGACAGCAGCAGGACCCGGATAGAATCCGATGTGCTTTTTGGAAGCTGCGAAATGAAGGATATTTTGTTTTTGCCAGAAAGTCGGCATGCTCCAGGAAATCCGTTCTTCCGCTTCCGGCAGCGCACTGTGAAGAATCTGACGAATATAGCGCAGGTCTTCCTGTTTATCCTCATCCTGATTCAAAATGTATTCGTCAATCGTTTTTGGCTTTTCGCCGCAGTAATGAATCTGCTCTTTTTTCTGGAATTCTCTGCCGCATTTGGGGCATTTCCACATTGGGAGGTGCTCACCGTCTCTTTCCTGAAGGACTACGTCAATCACGTCACCGAAGCTCTTGCCAATCTGCTTGCGGATTTGTTTGGAAATGCCGATGATGTAGCATGGCGTTCCCATTTTCACCACCTGCCCACGGTAAGCCATGCCATCAAAAGTGGCATTCACCTGTAGACGTCCCTTGCCAAAAATCGCTTTTATATCGTAAGGAACCTCTATATAGGCAGCATCCATATTCTCATTTTGAAGAATTCTTGCGCAGAATTTTAATTCCACATGCTTCACCTCTCATTGTCCATCTCTTGTAAACGTGGGGTATTTTATAATGATGTTGACTTAACAAAAAGCTGGTCGGTTGAGCCGTATATTGTTTTATAATCCCCAAGTTTCTCGAAGCCATATTTTTCATATAGCCCAATTTCACCGCTCATGATATAAATTTTTTGATGCCCCAACGTATGTGCATATAAAGCTGCACGTTGAATCATCAATTCTGATATTCTTTTACCACGATGTTGTTCGCTGACAAAAATGAACCCAATGAATGGAGTAAACTCATATTCAGTGGCCAACTCGTCCTTCTCCGAAAACGTACAAAATCCTGCTACTTTTTCATCAACACAGGCAGCAAATACTCTTTCCTGCCGTGTAAAAGCGTTCATTTCCATTTTCTCAGCAAGACATGAACCCGCTTTCCACGAACAGTTTGCGGCCAAAGAAATGGTTTCGCTCCAATACGGATGACCTTGTGTCATGGGGTAAATTTCTGTCATTTATCCTCCTGTACAAATCCAAATTCGTTTACTTTCATCCCAATTTGTAAAATGGTAAGATGACCTCCCGCATACTGTCCCGGGACATTCCCAGACAGGCCGAAGTTATCGATGGATATACATCCTGGTCATCTCAGGTTCCCCGTCTCCCTGAACCATACAAAAAAACTCCCAGCCATATCGTTCGTAGAAGCCAGTATGGTCTGTAACCAGGTAGACCGGTGTGATTCCCTTTGTCCTCAAATCATTGACAACCATATTCAGCAGGCGCCCCGCAATTCCCTTGCAGCGGTATTCTTCTTCTGTGTATACAGCGCATACATTGGGTGACAGGTCTTTTCTGTCGTGAAAGTCATTTTCGATGACACCCATGCCTCCGACAATTTTGTCTTCATCCAGGCAGAGATACCATCCGTATTCTGTTTCATTCTTCAGATACGCTTCCATACACGCAAGATAGGCCTCTTTCGGGACGCCCCATTTGTCATGAAACCACTGCGCTGCATCTTCCTTTAATTCCGGCTTTTCTCTCAGGGTAATATACGATAATTCACGCACTGATAAGTTTTCCTCATATTTCGGTTTGCTTTCAGTGCTGCGCACATGTTTTGGCGCACCACTGAAAATCGGCAGGATGACCTCCTGCATACTGCCCTGGGGCATCCCCAGCAGACGCTCTGTATTGTAGATAAAAGCCAGAATTCTCTGCTGATCATGGCTTCCTTCCGCAAGGTCGTCAAAGGCTGTGTTGGAATAGAGCAGCAGCATTTCCGCCGTCTCTTTGGGGTAGTCCGTCTGACAGATTCCCTGGGAAATACCCTCCTCAATCAAGCCGGTAATCAGCGGCGTGATTCCCGCCAGCAGTCCCTCCTGCATTTTCTGGTGCATCAGGGCATTCTGGGGCTTGTGCACCTGCTCCATGATTTCGTGGCCCAGGTCGCTGTCTACATTCAGCGCCATCATCATTTCTGTCATACGTCCGAGCACCGGAAAATCCTTTTGCCCGGCAATTTCGGCGGCTTTTGCCACAAGATTTTCGGTGATCCGCTGGATCATGGCATTGAGAATTTCTTCCTTGGACTTAAAATGATAATAAAGCGTCCCACGGGCGATTCCGACCTCGGCGAGAATATCATTGGTACTGGTCTGGTCAAAGCCCTTTGCTACAAACAGCCGCTCAGCGGCATCCAATATCTCATTTCTGCGGATGGCTGCCTCTTTGACAATGCGCATAAGTCCAATTTACTCCTCCATCAGAAAGGTATACCGACAACCTGTCGATTATGATAGTAACATAGAAAGATTCCTTTGTCAATGACTGATCGCTATTTCCTGCATCTCAATTTACAGGAAGACACCTCACAGCGGGAGTGCTGTTCTCCGGCTGTGAGGTTCCTTGCTGTTTTATTTGAGCGGTTTAATGGCCCGCAGCTCAATGTAGCCCCGTTCGCCCTTGGGTTCAAGCTGAATTCGGGGATTCTCGTCGTCCCACTGATAGCCGATTACTCTGGGGTCGTATTTCCCCATGGACTGTTGCACCGCCTCAATGGCTTCGCCGTAATCCTCCTCGGCGAAAGGCTCGCCCTGGAACATCAGGTACTGCGCCTCTGGCAGCGTGATGATGTCAAACCCCTCCGGGATAATGCCGTCATAATTGGCAGCTACCTCTACACCCTGTACATATACCGAGGTGTTGGGCTTCCTGAATTTACCCGGCAGCCACAGACACACCGGCTCCCCACAGAGGGAATCCATGCTCATCAGCATCCCCCAGACATCGCACCCGACTTCACCGCAGTAAGCGAAATAGTCCTCTGCCCGGACACCCCGCTTGATGATGACCTTCCGCTCCGGCTTTTTAATGACTTGAATGAATACAGTCCTTACAGTCTTCATATTGGTTTTCTCCTTCCGAATTTCTCTGAATTTCACGCCGTAAGGGATGAAAAGTGTAATGGGAACAGGGGCGCTGGCATACTCATGGGGATTCATGCCAAACTCTTTGTGAAAGGCTCTGGTATAGCCGTCCGTGCTGCCGAAACCCAGGTCAAATGCCACGTCGATGATTTTCACTTCTTCTTTTTTGAGTCGCATGGCCGACCTGGAAAGTCGCAGCTTGCGGATATACTCGGCAGGGGAGATGCCCACATATTTCTGGAACAAGCGGTGGGCGTGCCACGGTGAAAACATCGATGCTTTCGACAAATTCGCAAGGGTAATCTCCTCATTCAGATGCTTTTCAATATACTCCTGCATTCGCTGGACCGCCAAAACCTGCTGCGTCACTTTTCTCACCTCCTGACATCCATATTCTAATTCGCTAAGAAGATAATTTCCCGATGATTCTTGCGGTTTTCATTTCCTGCAAGATTCTGGTTACTCGCTCCGGAGCAGGTTATGCAATTTTATTATACAGGATTGTGGGAAAAAGTATAGGTGGAGATCATCATGTTCATTCTCTCCTTGATTTTTTTTACATTCTGTGTTAGTATCAAGGTGGTCGGGGTTAGGCTCCCGGCTCACCATTTTCTGGGGTGGAGTAGCGGCGTTCTGTGCGGGGCATCCGCTACTTTTTTTGTGCTGTGGTTGTCTCTTGCTTACATCCATATATTACACTATAAAGTGTAATTTGTCAATAGTTGATTTACATTATTTTATGAAATACGCAAAATATTATTGACAGATTACACATTACGGTGTATAGTGTAAGACAGGAGGGATTATGTATGAACATGACTGCATCTGAGAAAATCCGCATTATTGCGAAACGAGTAAATATGAGCATGGGAGAACTGGCAGAAGCTACAGGTCAGACCAGGCAGAACTTATCCAATAAACTGAGCCGTGACAATTTGTCGCAGAATGATCTTATTGCCTTGGCATCTGCTATGGGCTGCACAGTTGAAATTAAGTTCACACTTCCTGATGGAACAGAGATATAAAGAAAAGCACAGAACGGATAAGCCGCTCTGTGCTTCTTTCACTTATGTACCAACTTTTTTCGAGGCTCGTCAGACTTGGCTGTTTTGTTTGGAATCCGGACAATTATTTCATCCAGATCACAATCAAGGGCTTCACAGATCAAATCAAGGTGTTCGAGGTTTACACGCTCGCACAACTCGTGGTACATTTCATTGATCGTTGAAGCTCTGATACCTGTTGCTCTTGACAGGTCAGCCTGTGTCCAGCGAAGTTCGCCCAACTTCCTAGACAGTAAAATCTTGATCATACCAACGCTCCTTCCGCTATATTCTAACAGCCTAGAGGCGGTTAGTCTGGAGATTGGTAGATTATAACGATAGCTGTTATATTCTAACGAATATGGGAATACCGAACTTTTTGCACTCATTTTTAGTAACCTCAAAGTAACCTCAAACGTAGCCGGAAACGGTCTGGTAACCTCAAAGTAACCTCAATAAACTGGGATTCTTTCCAACAGACTGGTACAGATTGGGACATTAGTATAAAAGAAAACACCCATGAATTTCGGGAAATTCTTGGGTGTTCTCTGGAAATATTGAATATTTCGATTCCTTTTATCTCTTGGAGAACTGAGGAGCACGACGGGCGGCTTTGAGGCCGTACTTCTTTCTTTCCTTCATTCTGGGGTCACGGGTCATGAAGCCAGCGGCCTTCAGAGCGGGACGGTACTCGGGGTTCAGGACCACCAGAGCACGGGAAATGCCATGACGGATGGCGCCGGCCTGACCGGAAACGCCGCCGCCGGCGACAGAGACAACAATGTCAACCTTGCCCAGCAGATCGGTGGTAGCCAGGGGCTGGCGAACGATCAGCTTCAGGGTCTCCAGGCCGAAATACTCGTCGATGTCACGGCCGTTGATGGTGATGGAACCGGTGCCGTTCTCGTAAACACGAACCCGGGCAATGCTGGACTTACGACGGCCGGTGCCGTAAAAATACTTCTTCTTGCTCTCGTACATAGTATGTTACCTCCAATTAGTCCAGCGTCCAGGCTTCGGGCTTCTGGGCGGCATGGGGATGCTCAGCGCCCTTGTACAGGTGCAGGCGGGTCATGCAGCTGCGGCCCAGAGTGTTCTTGGGCAGCATGCCCTTCACAGCCAGCTCCATGGCATAGTCGGAGCGATTCTCCATCATGGTGCGGGCTTTGGTCTCCTTCAGGCCGCCGATCCAGCCGGAAACACGATAGTAGGTCTTCTGCTCAGCCTTCTTGCCGGTGAGAACAGCCTTGTCAGTGTTGATGATGATGACATTGTCGCCGCAGTCAACATTGGGAGTGAAATCGACCTTGTGCTTGCCGCGCAGCAGGTTGGCAGCGATCACAGCGGTACGGCCCAGAGGCTTACCGGCTGCATCGATGACATACCACTTACGCTCCAGGGTCTCCTTTTTAGCGAGGGTAGTGGACATATGCGTTCCTCCAATTAGGTAAAATATTTTGACATTTTAAGGCGTTTGCGCTACAATAGGCTGCAAACACCATTGCTTTATATCACATCCATTTTTATTTGTCAACAGGATTTTTCCAAAAATTTATCCAGCATGGAACGATCTTTCAAATTCTATTAAAATCTCTTGAATGCTCTTGTTTTCTCATTTGCCATTTTTGGCGTTTTCGGAAGGAAGTTGAACTGATGCAGAAGCTAATGGGCCTTGTCCGCCGGTGCGTAGAGGACTATCATATGATCGAGGAAGGGGACAAAATCGCCGTTGGTGTCTCCGGCGGAAAGGATTCTCTTGTCCTGCTGAAGCTCCTGGCAGGGCTAAGGAACTACTATAACAAGCCCTTTCAGCTGGAGGCCATCACCATTGATATGGGCCTGGGCATGGACTACAGTGGTATTGAGGCACTGTGCGCGGAATTGGACGTTCCCTACACCGTGATCAAAACGGAAATAGCTCCAATCATCTTTGATTACCGTCGGGAAAAGAACCCCTGTTCCATGTGCGCAAAAATGCGGCGGGGGGCTCTGAACCAGGCAATTTTGGAACGGGGGTGCAACAAGCTCGCCCTGGGGCACCACTATGATGATGCGGTGGAGACCTTTCTCATGTCCCTGATTTACGAAGGGCGGATCAGCTGCTTCCAGCCTGTGACCAATCTGGACCGCACCGGAATTATCCAGATTCGCCCCATGCTCTACATTCATGAAAAAACGGTGGACCATTTTGCACAGCAGGAGGGACTCCCGGTGTTGGAAAACCGCTGCCCTGTGGATAAGCACACCAAGCGGGAGGAAATCAAGAACCTGATTTTTGACCTGGTGAAAACCTATCCCGATTTGAAAGAACGAATCTTTGGCGCCATACAGCGCTATCCTCTGCCGGAGTGGGAACCCCATGGGCGCTATCACCGGCCAAAGGAACAGGACGAATAAGTTAAACTATATGAGGAGGAAAAACTATGAAAAATCTAAAATTACACCGTAATATATATATATATATATATATATATATATATGCCGTTTGCGGCCTGCTGCTGTGCTTTTACCTGGGAGTAATTGCATATTTGAACCTTTCCACTGCGCCGGCATTTTATGATACCGATATGTATGAGGATGTTATGGTTTCCGTGGAAATGTTCAAGGAAAAGACGCCATTTCCTTCCCACTGGATTTTCGGAAACCAGCTGTATTGCATATCAACGCCTACGCTTTCTGCTGTGTTATACCCGCTGCTGGGAGACCCGTATCTTTCGATGGGGGTTGCGTCCAGTTTGGCGGTGTTTGCCCTGATCCTGAGTTTTGACTGGATGCTCAGGGCGGTTTATTCGAAGCGTGTTGAAAGATTGGTCGCGATTGTTGCGTTTTTAGTGATTACGGCGGTTTGCGGGGACGTGGTCCGAGAGAGCAATGGCTGGCAGTTGTTTTTTACAATGTGTGCTTACTATGCGTGCTATGCAATCACGGCGTTTTTGGCATTTGGATGTTTCCTGCGTGCCCGGCAGAGAGTCCCGTGGGGAATGCTGGGGTTCACCGCAATCCTTTCCTTTGCAATGGGCATTCAAAGTCTGCGCCAGACAGCGGTGATGGCGGTTCCGCTTGCCTGTTTTGCTGGCGTGGATTTCCTCCTGAGAGCCCACAGAAAAGAAAAAGTTTTATCTGGCGGTGTTTTGGTTGCGGCAGTGGTAATTGCAGCAAACATTCTTGGATTGACCGCAAAGCACTGCCTGAATGTTACACAATCAGAAATATTTGGAGAGGTATCCCTGCGTCCGGTGGGAGATATTTTACAGCATGCGGGTAATGCGGTTACTCATATATTTGGATTATTCTTTGGCGAAGGCTTTTTTGATGGGGGATTTGATGATGCGCATTACATATATTATAAGGTTGCATGTTGCTGTAAAATCATCTTATACTTCCTTTTCGTCGTCGTTGCTGTGGCTGTGTGCAGAAATCTGCGCGACAAAAGAGTTCAGCCGCTGATTTTGATGGCGTTGAGCGTTATATCGATTTTTGGAATCGATTTGATGCTTACAATGCGTGTTCGGAGCATCTATTATTTTATGTTGTATCCTCTGGCTGCGGTTACAGTTGCGTTCTTTTTTTCAAAAGGAAATCAAGGGGTCAGAGCAGGAATTGTGGGCCTGTTACTTTTGCTTTCCGTGTACGCATTATGGAAAAACATTCTGCCGAACCTGGAAGAAGCAAAGAATCAGGATGAAAGCATCTATTTCCAGATGAGTGATGATCTGGTAGACCATGGTATTTCCACAGTTTATTCCGGATGGAATCATGGGGAAAAGGTCGCGGTTGCGAGCGAAGGAAAAATCCAAGCAGGCTTTTGGCATGGTTTGGATGACACGTTCATTCCGGTTTTACATTTATGCAACCCGGAGGTTTACAGAGAGAGCGCAGACAAAGCTGCATATTTGTTCTACTCCCAAGAGGAAGCGGATGCGGCGGCAGCGAAAGCGGCAGGGAGAGGGGTAGAACTTGTTTTGATAAAAAGCTATCCGAAGAAGTCGATTTTTGTTTATACCGCCCAGGAAAACTTGATGATGCTGTTTGCTGGGGAGTAATGTGTTTAGAAAAGCGTGCCTTTTGGACATACTTTCTCTGAAAAGGAGGCAGCCACTATGGTGAAAGGTATTTCCCGACAGGTTATTATGGTTCATTCTCCGGACCCAAAGCTTTTTGAACAGGCAATCTTCATTCTGAAGGAGGACGCCGCCCAAAACGGCGTCACCGACGAAGCTTTGCTGAAGGAAGCGGAACAGGCAATCAAAATCGGACAGCGTATTCCCAAGAAGCGCAAGCTGTATTATTATGGCGCTTTTTGGGCCGGAATTGGTGCGCTGGCAATGGGACTGATTTGGCTGGGAACTGTCCTTTTATAACAAGATGAAAGAGAGAAAATCATGCAGATTGGTAAAATCCAGATTGATAATCCTATTTTCCTTGCTCCCATGGCGGGAGTGACAGACTGGGCCTTCCGCAGCGTCTGTGCGAAACTGGGCGCGGGGGTGACTGTGACGGAAATGGTGTCCTCCCGGGCTTTGGTTTACAAGGACGCGAAAAGCGCAAAGCTGCTTCGGAAAAACGAGGGCAGCGTCTGCGGCGCGCAGATTTTTGGAAATGATCCGCAGACCATGGCAGAGGGGGCCAGGCTGGCACTGGAAATCTCCGGCTGTGATTTTATCGACATCAACATGGGATGTCCCATGCCCAAGATTGCCAATTCCGGTGACGGCTGCGGCCTGATGCGCACCCCGGAGCTGGCGGGGCAGATCGTTGCGGCGGTTTCCAAAGCTGTGAATGTGCCCGTTACTGTAAAATGCCGCCTGGGGTGGGACAAGGGCAGCATCAATGTTCTGGAATTTGCCAAACGGATGGAGGATAACGGCGCGGCCATGGTCACTGTCCATGGCCGCACCCGGAGTATGCTCTACACCGGCGTTGCGGACTGGGATGCCATCCGCAAGGTAAAGCAGGAGCTTTCCATTCCTGTCGTCGCCAACGGGGACATCACCGGCGGCGCGGCAGCGCTCAGGTGTAAAAAATGGACGGGGGCGGACGGCCTGATGATTGGCCGCAGCAGCTTCGGCGACCCCTGGATTTTCAGGGAGGTCGCCCAGGCCCTTTCCGGAGAGACCATTTCTCCCAGGCCCCCGCTGAGGGAGCGGGTGGCGCTGGCTGTGGAACAGTTCCAGCTTTCGGAGCAGGATCACGGGGAGCATGTCGCCTGCCTGGAGGCGAGAAAGCATTTTGCGTGGTACTTACGGGGCGTTCCTCACAGCGGATATTACAAAAACCAGATTTCATCTCTAAACACCATGGAGGATATTTATCGCATTGCCAGGGACATTGTCCGGGATTTGGAGTAAAGGCCCACCGAATTTTTGTCGAATAAAAAGAAAAACGCTTCATATCCTAATCTACGAGGTGAGGATATGAAGCGTTTGCTGTTATTGCTGCCGGTTTTCTGCTTGCTGCTTCCGGTTTCGGCGGAGCCCATCAAATGGGTGGATTTTGATGTTCCATACGAGTCTATGAAATATGCCATGGATGTGGATATTAAGACCTTTGATCAGGAGAAGCACCTTTCCTGGATTGACATTCTCTCCCTGGCCGCCTGCCGAACCGGCGGAAAATGCGGCATGGACTCTGTCCGAAAAGCAGCAGAGGATTTGAAAAAAGATCAGTCCGCCCAGGAGCTTCTGAAAGATCAAACAAAGTATTTTGACTATTATCATCAGGCCTATTCCGCCGTTCTGGGAGGCTTTTTGGGAAGCTATGCCATTGAAAAGGACGGCCAGTGGACAGCCCAGTACGGCCTGAAGGTTTTCTCTCCCATTGCGGAAGGATACTACTACACCCATTACGACGATTTCGGCGCCAGCAGGTCCTACGGCTTCAAGCGGAAGCATCTGGGAAACGATATGATGGGCAGCCAGGGAACACCCATCGTCGCCGTGGAGGGAGGCGTTGTGGAAGCCTTGGGCTGGAACCGCTATGGTGGGTGGCGGGTGGGAATCCGCAGCCACGATAAAAAGCGGTATTATTACTATGCCCATTTGAGAAAGGATGAACCCTACGCCCCTGGTTTGAAGGAAGGGCAAATCGTCAACGCCGGGGATTTGATCGGCTTCCTGGGCCGCACCGGGTACTCGGACACCGAAAACACCAACAACATTGACGTAGATCATCTCCATTTTGGAATGCAGCTGATTTTTGACGAGAGTCAAAAGGAGTGCAACAGCGAAATCTGGATCGACGTATATCATATCAACCGGCTCCTTGCCCAGCATCGCAGTAGCATCAAAAAGACCCAGTCCGGATGGGAGCGGGTCTATCCCTACCGGGATTTGGACATTACTCCACTTCCTGAACCGTCAGAAGAGTCCCCTGAACTGTAAATTTAATGTTGAAGCCGGCAAAGGTCAGACCGTAAATTCGGCCCTCCTGTTTCTGGTAAGAGGGCCTGGGGTCATGGGAGAGGACGCCGATGGCTGCCTGCCGCTTCTCCTCTGGCAGCTTTTCCAGAAGCGGGGCAGGGAAGTCTACTTCTAGGAGGAAATCCTTTGCCCGATCTGTAAAGCCGCCGGAGGCATCCGGCCTGCTGTCAGAATAGGGAAGATAGGGCTTGATGTCAAAAATCGGCGTCCCGTCCATCAAATCCGCGCCACCCACGTGAAGAACCGTCCCATATTCCGCTGTGTGCTCCACCCCCAGCAGCCGAACACAGGACAGGCCCAGATTATTGGGGCGGAAGGGAGAACGGGTGGCAAACACCCCCATTCGGGTGTTGCCCCCCAATCTGGGGGGACGAACCGTAGGGGACCATCCCTGCCGAACTGCCTGGGAAAACTGCCATACCAGCCAGAGATGGCTGTATTCCTCAATACCCCGAAGGGCTTCATCATTGCGGTATTCCGGTTGGAAAATGATTGTGGAACGCAGTTCCTCCACCAGTCCGCTCTGCCGGGGAATTCCAAATTTGGTCGCAAAATCACTCCGCATCCGAGCAATTACATTGATTGAAACTGTGTCCATGAATCAACCGCCTTTCTTTTTTGCTGAGCATACCACAGAATACAAAAAATGTCCACTCCGCAAAAGGGGGTGGACAAATTTTATCGGCACAGAATTATTGATGTGCTTCCATCCAGGCTTTCAGCTTGGTCTTTGCAAGACGGACAATGTCCTCAGCAGGGTAGGGGGATTCTTCACCGCCGCCGACATGCAGAAAGTACAACCCGTTGGGAGTCTGATAAAGATCCTCCTCATAACCGGCAGGATCGCCCATCTTCCCAAAAGAATAAGCCTTGATGAGAGTCGCGTTCTCGGTATCGAACTCGATCTTGCAGATGGTCTTTTTCATGCAATAACCTCCTTTCTGCCCCTAGTGGAATCAATGGATATTATACAGGTTAAAATTAAGAAATCAAGCATAATCTGGGCGAAAACTCCGTTTTAAAAAAAGAATTGTAGGAAAGAAAAGTTTCAGCTGCGGTAAAACTGATTTTATATATGAAATATGCACAAATTTTTAACCTTAAAAATCATGGAATGTTCAGAAAACACTCTGCTGTATCCGCTTTCGGCAAATTACTTGCCTTGACATTCCTATCCAATATGCTAAAATGAACCCATTCAACCCAGGGGCCATTGTGATCTCCTGAGCGCAGGAAAGGACTGGAGCCTATTATGAAGGATTTCCCGGTATTCTCCACTGCCCATGGGGCAGCCAGCCTGATTTTGAAGGAAATACCCTACCGGCGGGAGGCGTTCATCCACCTGCGAAGCACCCAGGAGCCAGAGCTGCTGCTGCAGGATTGCATCGGATTCTGCACAGCCTGCGGAGCGGAAAAAATCTACGCTGCCGGGCATGACATGCTGGAAGCATATCCTGTGCATACCATTTTGTGGCGGATGCAGGGCACCTTGTTTCTCAGCGAAGAAGAAATCCCTTCCATGTTCCCGGCAACGGAGCAGACCGTTGGCAGGTGGAGGGAGCTGTACAATCAAAAAATGAAGCATGTGGATCACGCTTCCACCCTGGAGGCCAGGGATGAGGCAAGAATCCTGGAATCCGGCGGGGCGTACTTTATTCATGAATCCGGAGTTCCCCTGGGAATCGGCTGGCTGGAGGGAGATCAACTCTCTGCCATCGCCGCCCTGCGGCCGGGGGCAGGGGAGTTGGTATGTAAAGCCATGCAGTCCCTGATTCCCCAGCAGCAGATCACACTTGAGGTGGCTTCCACCAACGAAAAGGCCGTCCGGCTCTACCAGCGGCTGGGTTTTCTGAAAACCGGCCAAATTTCCAAATGGTATCAGGTGAAATAAAGTTGTCAAGGAAAAATACTTGACAAATCCTTTGCCGTGGTGTACAATACCCCAGGATGTCAAGGAAATTGCCTTGACACACAGGAGGCCTTGGATGGAAGCGCTGGAAATGACATTGCTCTTTGATTACTACGGTGATCTGCTAACAGCGCGTCAGCGGGCCTGCCTGGATATGCGCTATAACCAGGATTTGTCCCTGGGAGAAATCGCCCAGGAGCTGGGCGTCAGCCGCCAGGGCGTGTTCGACAATCTGAGCCGTGGAGAGGCGTTGCTGCGCAACATGGAAGAAAAGACCGGCTGTGTTCGCAGAGACAGGGAAGTCCGAAGGGCTGTCAGCAAAATTCTCTCCTGCGCGGCGATTTTGAAATCCAATCCCGATGAAACTGTTTCTTCTCTGGCCGCTCAGATTATTGAAGCGATCCAGAGTGTTGAGGAGTAATTATGGCATTTGAAGGCTTAACGGAAAAAATCAATAATACCTTCAAAAAGCTTCGCGGCAAGGGCCGGCTGAAAGAGGCTGATGTGAAGGAGGCCATGCGCGAAATTCGGATGGCACTGCTGGAAGCCGACGTCAGCTACAAGGTCTGCAAGGATTTTACCAAATCCGTTACCGAGCGCTGTGTCGGTGCCGACGTTCTGGAATCCCTGACTCCTGCTCAGATGATTGTCAAGATCGTCAATGAAGAGCTGGTCAAGCTGATGGGCTCCGACGCCAAGCACATTACGTTTAACCCCAACGGGCCCACGGTGGTGATGCTGGTTGGGTTGCAGGGCGCCGGTAAAACCACCAACGGCAGCAAACTGGCAGGACTTATGAAGCGCCAGGGGCGCAACCCTCTGCTGGTTGCCTGTGACATCTATCGTCCCGCTGCCATTCAGCAGCTGAAGGTCTGCGGCGAGAAGCTGGGAATTCCTGTTTTTGACCGGGGGACACAAAATCCGGTGGATACCGCCAAGGAGGCTGTGCTCTATGCCCGTCAGCGGGGGTACGATATGGTGTTCCTGGACACCGCCGGCCGGCTCCATGTAGATGAGCAGCTCATGGAGGAACTGAAAAACATCAAAGCGGCCGTCAAGCCCAATGAGATCATGCTGGTGGTTGACGCAATGACCGGTCAGGACGCGGTGAATGCCGCCCAGACCTTTAACGAATGGCTGGATATTGACTCCGTTATGCTCTCCAAGCTGGATGGCGACGCCAGAGGCGGCGCAGCTCTTTCCGTCCGTGCCGTCACCGGAAAGCCCATCAAATTCTCCGGCATTGGTGAGAAGCTGGAAGACATTGAAGCGTTCCACCCCGACCGGATGGCAAGCCGAATTCTCGGCATGGGTGATGTGCTCACCCTGATTGAAAAGGCCGAAAAGGCCTACGACGCCAAAAAGGCCGCCGAAATGGAGCAAAAGCTGAAATCCAACCGCTTCACGCTTCAGGATTTCTACGACCAGATGGTCCAGATGAAGTCCATGGGCTCCATGGAAGAGCTCCTGGCGCAGATGCCCGGTGGCGCAAACCTGAAAGGCGTCAAGCTGGACGAAAAAGCCATGGCCCACACGGAGGCAATCATTCTTTCCATGACGCCCAAGGAGCGTGAGAAGCCGGAAATCATCGGAGCCAGCCGCAAAAAGCGGATCGCCGCCGGTGCCGGGGTGAAGGTGGAGGATGTAAACCGGCTGCTGAAATCCTTTGAGCAGATGCGGAAAATGATTAAGCAGTTCTCCGCACCCGGCATGGGCAAAAAGCTCAAAAGAATGCGGGGCTTTGGCGGCTTCCCCGGTATGTAATTTGGTTCGCTGAAAGCATTCTTGCTTTGCGATATATATTAGATTATTTATGGAGGTGAAACTCTCATGGTTAAAATCCGACTGAGAAGAATGGGCGCAAAGAAGGCTCCTTACTACCGTATCGTTGTTGCCGATTCCCGTTCTCCCCGTGATGGCCGCTGCATCGAGGAAATTGGCTCTTACAATCCTCTGACCGAGCCTGCTACCATCACCGTGGACGCCGAAAAGGCACAGAACTGGATCAAGAACGGCGCACAGCCCACCGATACCGTTCGCGGCCTGCTGAAGAACGCTGGCGTGCTGTAATTTCCTTGAAGGAGTCTCACAATGAAGGAACTTTTGCTGTATATGGCAAAAAACCTGGTGGACAATCCGGACGCCGTCACCGTTGAAGAGGTGGCAGACGAGGAAGGGAAAGTCCTGGAGCTCCATGTTGCCGAAGGCGACATGGGCAAAGTGATCGGCCGCCAGGGTCGGATTGCAAAAGAAATCCGAACCATTATCAAGACTGTTGCCCAGCGCACCGGCGAGAAGGTCACGGTCGAAATCGTGGATTAAACGGCTATGCGTGGCGTTTTTCGTCACGCATTTTCGTTTTATAAGAGAATCCTCTGATTGATTTGTGTTGTTGCAAAGGAGCAGATACCAATGAAACTTCCATTTATTGAAGCCGGGGAAATTGTCGCCACCCACGGTGTCCGGGGCGAGATGAAAATTCTCACCTGGCTGGATTCCCCTGAGGATTTGTGCGATTTTGACCGCTGCCGGATTGACGGAAAGCAGTATAAGATCGAATCCTGCCGGGTGCAGAAAACCTGCAATCTCCTGAAGGTTGCGGGAATTGACTCCGTGGAAGCCGCCCAAGTGCTGCGGGGGAAGATCGTGGAGCTGTACCGGGAGGACATTGGGGATGACGTGATCTTTGCCGCCGAATTGATTGGGGTGGAGGTATATTGCGGCGACACCTTCCTGGGAAAAATTGAAGATGTTCTGGATTACCCCGGCAATCAGGTCTACGTGGTGCGGGGGGAGCATGAGTACATGATCCCCGCTGTAAAAGCCTTTGTTCTCTCCACGGATTTGTCGGAAAACCGGATGATGGTAAACCTCATTGAGGGAATGCGCAGCGATGAGAATTGATATTATGACGCTTTTTCCGGATGCTCTGGGAGACGTGCTCTCGGAAAGCATCCTTGGCCGAGCCCAGGAGCGGGGATTTATCCGCATCGAGACCCATCAAATTCGGGACTACACCTCCAGCAAGCAGAATCAGGTGGACGACTATCCCTACGGCGGCGGCCGGGGAGCCATCATGCAGGCAGACCCCCTGTATCGCTGCTGGGAAGCTGTATGCGACGAAGCCGCCGGGCCGGTGCACACCATCTATCTGTCCCCCTGCGGCCATACCTTCACCCAGAAGGACGCAATCCGCCTGAGCAAGCTGGATAATCTGATTTTCGTCTGCGGCCATTATGAGGGAATCGACCAGCGTTTCATCGACGAATGTGTGGATGAAGAGCTCTCCCTGGGAGATTTTGTGCTCACCGGCGGTGAAATTGCCGCCATGGCCATGACGGATGCCATCTGCCGCATGGTGCCCGGAGTCCTGGCTGACCCGGAGTGCTTCCAGGACGAGAGCCATTTCGCCGGACTCCTGGAATATCCCCAGTACAGCCGCCCCGCGGTCTGGCACGGCAGGGAAGTGCCGCCGATTCTCCTTTCCGGCAATCACGAGAAGGTCGCCCAATGGCGTAGAAAACAGTCCCTTCGCCGCACCAAAATGCGAAGACCTGATATGTATGAGAAATTAGACCTTTCCGGCAAACAGGATAAAAAGCTTCTCAGGGAAATGGAGGAAGAGGACTGTGACCAGCGTTGAGCGTTTGAGGCAGTGGATTGGAGAAAGCCAAAATATCGTCTTTTTCGGAGGAGCCGGTGTGAGTACCGAGTCCGGCATTCCGGATTTCCGCAGTGTAGACGGGCTGTACAGCCAGCATTTTGAGTATCCGCCGGAAACCATCATCAGCCACAGCTTTTACCTCCGGAATCCCTCCTATTTTTTCCGGTTTTACCGTGAGAAGATGCTGCCGCTGGGCTTTGAGCCCAACATCACCCACAGGAAACTTGCCCAGTGGGAACAGGAGGGGAAGCTCAGCGCCGTTGTTACCCAGAACATCGACGGTCTCCACCAGAAAGCCGGGTCTAAGAAGGTCTATGAGCTCCATGGCAGCGTTTTGCGGAATTACTGCACGAAATGCCGAAAATTTTATCCCGCCGAATTCATACGGGATTCTGAGGATATTCCCCGGTGCAGCTGCGGCGGAATTGTAAAACCGGACGTGGTGCTCTATGAAGAGGGGCTGGATCAGGATACCATTGAAAAGAGCGTCATGGCCATTCATTCCGCTGATCTGCTGATTGTTGCAGGAACCAGCTTGACGGTGTATCCCGCCGCCGGCCTGATTCGCTATTATCCGGGCAATCGCTTGGTGCTGATTAACAGAGACGTTACCCCCTATGATGATGAGGCAGACCTGGTAATCCACGACAGTCTGGGAAATATTTTTTCGCAGCTATAGAATTTGAAAAAGGAGTCAAGACAATTCCGCCTTGGCTCCTTTTCATATACATTTTTATTTCTTAGCCGGGTACGCTTCTCTCCAGGAATAGCAGAGCCGCACAATGGTAGTCACCAGCAGCACACCCACTGCGATCACACCAGCAATGGCCGCCGTGTGCATTCCTTGGGCGGCAAACTGTTCCATTTCGCCGTGTACCGCATAATTCATGGTGTGGTAAATTCCTGCCCCGGGAATCAATGGGAACAGGGACACCACCAGGTAAGAGATTGCCGGATATTTCCGGATTCTTGCCATGACCTCGGCGTACAGGGAGGCAAAGAAGGCTCCCAGAAAATAGGCAGCCACCTCGCTTCCACTGCATCGAATCACCAAATCAAATACAATCCAGGTCAGCACCCCGCCCAGAGCGCACAGAGTACCACCGGGACCGTGGATATTGAACAGAATAGAAAAGCCGATACACCCGGCCAGAGAACCAAAGCAGGTAATCAGAAGAGAATGCTCAACCGCCGCTGCGCTTACCGGCTGCCGCCACAAAAAAGCTGCTGCATTCCAGGCCACCGCCGTACCCAGAGCCATTCCCATGGCAATCAAAAGCACCTGGACGATCCGGGTAATCCCGGAGTTGGTGTCTCCGTAGATAATATCCCGCATGGCGTTGGTAAACAGAAGGCCGGGCACCAGAATCATCAAAGCACCGATCATGGAACCGTCTACATTTCCCAGCAACCCGTTGGCATTCAGCCCATAGGCGGTAAGTGCCATCGCAAAAGCGGAGAGAATGGTCACGAAGAAGGGATTCACCTTCATCCGTTCCATAAACCGATTGAGCATTCCTCCAAGCAACCCGCAGACACCGGCCAGCAGCATATCCTTGATTCCGCAGCCAAAAAGCAGGGAAAATCCCGCCGCTCCCAGAAAATTTCCAAATAAATACATGGGTAGTCCATAATAGAGGACGGACCGGCGCACGCCGTCCAGCATTTCCATGGCCTGGTTGGGCTGGGGATGCTGCGCGCAAATGGCCCGGCTCAGGGCGTTGTACTTTTCCACCGCATCCAGATTATTTCCATGGTACCCGATGCGGCGCATTCTGGTGATGGGCTTTCCGGTTTCCGTAAGAATGCTGACAATCAGGTAATTGGGAATGGAAAAAACCTCCGAGGGGATGCCATAGCTGGCAAGCACCCGGGACATGCTATCCTCTACCCGGAAGGTCTCCGCGCCGCTCATGGAAAGCTCATAGCCCAAGTCCGCGGCCAAGTCCATAATGGTATTGTAATCCATAGGCTTCCTCGTCTGTCTTTCTGGGATTGTTTCGGCACAGCGCCGCATCGCTCAACAGTATATCACAGCCGTCGCAAAAAACAAGAGGTTCCCGCACAAATGGGGTTGTTGATTTTTCCAAATTCTTTGCTATAATGTCTGATGGAATTTCGGGAAGCTGTGAAAATAGGCCTTTGAAACATCATGATATAACGTGAAGGGGAAACGCATATGACGGATAAAACCAGAGGAAATCTTTATATGCTGATGGCTGCGGTTTTGTGGTCCACCGGCGGCATTCTGATCAAGTTTATTCCTGGGAACGCGATTGCGATCAACGGAGCTCGTTCGTGCATTGCCTTCCTGTTTTTCTGCGCGTATAAGAGAAGCATCAAATTCAAAGTCAACCGTTATATTGCGACGGCAGCGTTTTGCCTGGTCATGACGAATTTTCTATATGTCATGGCAAATAAGCTGACAACGGCAGCCAATGCCATTGTCCTCCAGTACATGGCTCCTATATTTGTGCTGATTTGGGATTGCGTCTACCGGAAGCAATTGCCTGGAAAAAAGCAGTGCCTCATTGTGATGATGGCCTTTGCCGGAATGATTTTATTTTTCTTTGATCAGCTGGACGGCGGTCATCTGCTTGGCAATCTGCTGGCCATTGGAGCGGGAGTGTGCTTTTCGGGGGTATTTTTTGTCAACTCCCTTCCCCAGTCCAGCAGTGAGGATGCCAGTATGCTGGCATTCCTGGCCTCTTTTTTAATATCCATTCCGCTGTTGGGGGATGTATTTCATATGGATACCAAAGGGATTATCGCACTGCTGACCCTGGGAATTTTTCAGGTTGGACTGGCCTATCTGGTCTTTTCAAAGGGCTCCAAGCTTACCAGTCCTGTCAGCGCATCACTGATTGGCTTGCTGGAGGCGATTTTGAATCCGATTTGGGTATTGATTTTTTACGGAGAGAAAATTGGAAAATATGCGTTGTTTGGCGGAGCGATCATCTTGCTTTCTGTGGTGCTGAATATCTGCGTAGGTCAGCAAGATCAGCCCCAGAAATAAACGCTGCCCAAGGAAACTTTCTTTACAGGCTGGAATTATCTCTCAATGCGATAGTATTTGAAATTCCCATCCTCTTTGACAAATTTGAATCCAGCCTTTTCCAAGACATGCTGGCTGCGGGTGTTCTTTATGATGGTGTCCGCGTTAACTGCAGCCAGCCCCAGTTCATCAAATGCGTACCTTCCTCCACAAATTAAAGTTTTTTGCTTTATATAAACAAAATATACGCTTCCCATTTGTGAAGAAGATACGCCCGAAGAAATGTGGTTTCCTCGGGCGTATGCAATGCTTCTTTGTTTTTAAGCCTTTCTCACAAAGAGAATTCCCATGGTGCCAGGGCCGCAGTGGCAGGAAATGGTGCATCCGGCAACGGTTTCGTAGATGTTTTTGAAATTACCGTACTGTCTGACACCGCTGTGAACTGCCTCCAGGCTCTCCTTGGACACATCGGTATGGGTGATGAAAATTCTGTCCTCTTCCAGATTCTCACGCCCTGCCAACCGATCCTTTACGTAGGCCGCCATACATTTTTCAATGTGGCCGCGGTATTTTTTCACCACGACCATTTTCCCGTCCTTCACCTCAATGCAGGGTTTCAGGTTCAGAAGGTTGGCGCCCAATGCGGCGGCACCGGAGCAACGCCCGCCCTTGACCATGTAATCCAGCCGATCCAGGAGAAAACTTGCCTCTACTCTGGAAGCGAACTCATCCAGCTGTGATTTCAGCTCGTCCAAATCCTTGGCAGTTTCGGCAAGATCGCAGGCCTTCAATACCACAAGCCCATGGCCGGTGGAGAGGTTTTGGGAGTCAATGACACGAACATTGTCAAAGTCCTCCGCCGCGATGCAGGCGTTCTGATAGCTGGAAGAGAAGCAGGAGCCAATGTTTATGTGGATGATGCCGTCGTATTCCTTGGCATACTTGGCAAACTCCTCCTGGTATACCGCAACGCCCCGTGCCGCCGTGGAGCACAGGCTGCCGCCGGAAGCCACATGGGCAAAAATGTCGGCGGGGGTAATGGTGATGCCGTCCAGGTATTCCTGGCTGTCTTTGGTAACAATCAGGGGCACGATGCCAATATTGTTTTTTTGAATCAAATCCTGGGAAAGGTCACAGGTGCTGTCAGAAATAATTTTTACTCTCATTTTCATCGTCCTTTCGGTAGTCCATGTCTGTTCAGCGGCATTCGGTGGAAGCCTCGGAACGCATCATCAGGCAGTTGGGCTCTACATCCTTCCTCCGGAGATATTCCGTTCCCCAGTCCCGCATGGCTGTGAGAATGGGCATCAGGCTGCGCCCGGTTTCTGTGAGGGAATACTCCACCTTTGGGGGAACCACCGGAAAAACCTCCCGGTGAATCAGATGCTGTGCCTCCAACTCCCGAAGCTGCTGGGTCAGCATTTTTGGTGTGGCATTGGCAATCATCTTCCGTAATTCCGAAAAACGGCGTCGGCCATCGGCCAGATACCAGAGAATTAACGCCTTGTATTTGCCGCCGATCAGGTCCAAGGTGGCTGCCACGGGGCATATGTCGTTTGTGTTCATTCGGAACCTCCCATAGTATCCAAAAGGGAAGTATGGCACATAATAGTGCATACTTGTTTTTTGAACGTTATGTGGTAGAATAGTACCATAAGTTATGGAGCATGTCAATAGAAACTGTTGACGTTTCTCCCCCAATAGCGCATAATAGATAAAGGAGAATTTCCCAATGACTTTCAAGTTTCAAGTAACCGGGATGACCTGCGCGGCCTGTTCCGCTCGGGTGGAGAAGGTATCCCGCAATGTCCCGGGGGTGGAGCGGGCCGAGGTAAACCTGCTGGCCGGGACCATGGTGGTAACTGCCGGAGAAGATGTATCCGCCCAGGTGATTGCGGCAGTTCAGCAGGCGGGCTACAACGCTTTCCTTCAAGGGCAGAAGCCCCTGAAGCCACCTCAGGAGTCCGGCGGGTTAAAGGAAATGAAGCAGCGGATCATCGGCTCCGCAATCTGCCTGGTGGTTCTGATGTATTTTACCATGGGCCACATGATCGGGCTTCCGGCGCCGGGATGGTATCACGGAGCGGAAAATGCGGTGGTGGCCGCACTGTTGCAGCTGTTTTTGACTCTGCCTGTGGTCTATCTCAATCGGGTGTATTATTCCCGGGGCTTGAAGGCGCTGTGGCACCGCAGCCCCAATATGGATTCCCTGATCGCCGTAGGAAGCCTGGCTGCTCTGATTTACGGCTGTGCAGCCCTGTTCCGCATGTCCTGGGCCATGGGACACGGGGAATGGGCATTGGTCAGGCAGTACAGCGAAAATCTCTATTTTGAGTCCGCCGCCATGATCCTCACCCTGATTACCCTGGGCAAGTTCCTGGAAGCCAGAGCAAAGGGAAAAACCAGCGACGCCGTTCGGGCCCTGATGGATTTGAGCCCCAAGACAGCTGCCGTCCGCCGGAATGATGAAGTTTTGGAAATACCCGTGGAGCAGGTTCAGGTGGGGGACACCGTAATTGTCCGTGCCGGGGGCAGCATCCCTGTGGACGGAACTGTCCTCAGCGGGCGGGGGTCCGTCGATCAGAGCGCCCTCACCGGGGAAAGCGTCCCCGTGGAAAAGGGCGTGGGAGATACCGTGGCTGCCGCCACCGTAAACCGGGAAGGCTACCTGGAATTCCGGGCGGACCAGGTGGGGGAAAATACCACCCTTGCCCAGGTCATTCGTCTGGTAGAGGAAGCAGGTGGCTCCAAGGCCCCCATTGCCCGCCTGGCGGATAAAATCGCGGGGGTATTTGTCCCCGTGGTCATGATCATTTCCGCCTTAACCTTCGCTGTGTGGATGGTGATGGGGTATTCCCTGGAATTCAGTCTCAACTGCGCCATCTCCGTGCTGGTGATTTCCTGCCCCTGTGCTCTGGGTCTGGCAACTCCGGTGGCCATCATGGTTGGAACCGGCCGGGGAGCCCAGATGGGCGTCCTGTTCAAAAATGCCCAGGCACTGGAAAATCTTCACCGCATTGATACCGTTGTTCTGGATAAAACCGGCACCCTCACCACTGGTCGTCCCGCCGTGACGGACGTGCTTCCCGGAAAAGGCGGCCAATCCCGCCTTATGAAGATTGCGGCCGCATTGGAATGCCGCTCGGAGCATCCCTTTGCCAAGGCGATTCTTCAGACCATGGGAAATAACGCTTATCCGGAGCCCACAGATTTTGAGACGATTCCCGGCAAGGGCGTGTCCGCTGTTGTGGATGGCGTGCGCTATTACGGCGGAAATGACCGGCTGATGGGGGAACTGGGGATCACCCTTCCCGGGCTGCCCGATCTTGCGTCCCAGGGAAAGACACCCCTTCATTTTGCCTCAGAGGCGAAGGAGTATCTTGGAACAATCGCCGCTGCCGATGTATTGAAGCCGGATTCCAAATCCGCGGTGGAGGCGCTGCTGAAAAATCATCTGGATGTGGTAATGCTCACCGGCGACAACAAACAGACCGCCCAGGCCATTGCGGCAAACGCGGGCATCACCCATGTGATTTCCGATGTGCTCCCCACGGACAAAGCAGGCGCTGTTCAGCAGCTCCAAGCCCAGGGGCACAGGGTGCTGATGGTAGGCGATGGCATCAACGATGCCCCCGCACTGGTCACAGCCGACGTGGGAATGGCCATTGGTGCCGGAACGGACATTGCCATCGAATCTGCGGATGTGGTGCTGATGAACAGCTCCCTTTCCGCCGTCAGCAGCGCTGTAGCCCTGAGCAAGGCCACTATTCGGAACATCAAGCAAAATCTTTTCTGGGCGTTTTTCTATAACTGCCTTGGCATTCCCATTGCCGCAGGTGTGCTCTATCTGCCCCTTGGAATGCAGCTGAGCCCCATGCTGGGGGCTGCCGCCATGAGTTTCAGCTCTGTCTTCGTTGTCACCAATGCCCTTCGTCTTCGCTTCTTCAAGCAAACAGCTCCCGTTTCCTGTGAAGGAAGCTGTCCCATAGAAATTACCGTCAAGGAGGAAAAAAATATGGAAACCGTAATCAAAGTGGAAGGTATGATGTGTTCTCACTGCAAGGCCCGGGTGGAGAAGGCCTGCAAATCCGTGCCCGGTACTGTGGACGCTGTGGTTGATCTGGCTGCCAAGACCGTCACCGTCACCGGAACCGCTGACGTGGCAGCCCTGAAGCAGGCCATCACCGACGCGGACTACACCGTTGTGGAGTAACTGCCCATGCGTACTGATTTCTATTTTGACTCAAAGGGGGCCGGCAGCATCCACGGATGCCGCTGGATGCCGGAGAAGGCCCCGGTGGCTGTGGTGCAGATTGTCCACGGCATCGCCGAATTTGTGGAACGGTATGACGACTTCGCCCAATATCTGAATAACCTCGGATACGCGGTGGTAGCTGAGGACCATATGGGTCACGGAAAATCCATTAATGGGGAAGGCATTCAGGGATATTTCCACGGCGGCTGGTTTACGGCGGTAGAGGATACCTATGAATTGCTGCAAAAAACCAGGCAGGAGTTTCCCAATATTCCCTATGTGCTCTTTGGCCACTCCATGGGCTCCTTCATGACCCGCACCATCCTTGCAAAGCATCCCGACAGCGGCATTTCCGCCGCCATCATCTGCGGCACTGGCTGGCAGCACAGGGGGCTTCTGAATACCGGAATTGGGATTTGTGAGCTGGTTTGCAAAAAACAGGGCGAGGAAAATCCCAGTAAGGCACTGGAAAACATGGTGTTTTCTGGCTATAACAAAAAGGTGGAGCATCCCAGGACAGCTTATGACTGGCTGACCCGGGACAGCGAAATCGTAGATGAATACATTGCCAGCCCTCTGTGCGGTTTTACGCCTACCGCCGGTCTCATGCGGGAGCTGCTGAAAGGGATACGCTTTGTTCAGGAGCCCAGCAGCCTTTCCGCTATGAAAAAGGATCTGCCCGTCCTGTTTATCTCCGGAGAGGATGATCCTGTGGGCAGCTACGGCAAAGGTGTCCTTCACGCCGCCAACAGCTTCCGCAGAGCTGGAATGCAGGATGTATCTCACAAGCTCTATCCCCTGGGGCGGCATGAAATACTTAATGAAATCAACCGGGAAGAGGTTTATCGGGATGTTTCTTCCTGGATCAGTAAGAAACTGAATTTCTAACTGTCCGTTTTGTTGGACATATAATGGATTATAATACAGCCATCAACTCAGGAAAGGCTGATGGCTATGTTCTCTATGCGTTATGTTCGCGGACATGTGATGGTATACGATAAGAACGGGAAATTTCTGTTCTCTGCGGATGATGAACGGGAAGCCAGAGAGGAATTGGAAGAATATGAGGAATCTGCGGCTTGACCTTTGCTATGATGGAACCCGCTATCGGGGCTGGCAGCGTCTGCCCGGGGAAAGCAACACCATCCAGGGGAAGCTGGAGCAGGCCCTTGGCAGGATTCTGGGGGAGCCCATCGAAGTCAGCGGCAGCGGTCGGACCGATGCCGGTGTCCATGCCCAAGGGCAGGTGGCATCGTTCCATTGTGAAAGCACCATGCCAGAGGAGGAAATCCTTGCGCAGCTGCGCAGGTATCTTCCGGAGGACATCGGCATATATTCCTGTAAGGAAGCGGCACCCCGCTTTCATGCCAGGCTGAACGCCAAGTGGAAAACCTACTGCTATCGCATTTGGAACAGTGACGCGCCCTGCGTGTTTCAGCGCCGCTATACAGCCGTCTTCCCGGAAAAATTGGACATTGACGCTATGAAACAGGCCGGGGCCCTTCTGGTGGGGGAGCACGATTTTGCAGCCTTCTGCACCAGGGCAAAGACGAAAAAAACGACGATTCGTGAAATCTATGAGCTGTCCGTCCTTCGGGAGGGAGCGGAAATTCGCATTTTTGTCACGGCAGACGGATTCCTCTATAACATGATGCGCATTATTGCGGGTACATTGATTGAAGCGGGCAGGGGAGAGCGGCCTGTCGAAAGCATTTCGGCCCTCTTCGGCGGCCAGCGGCAGCAGGCTGGCTTTCTTGCGCCGCCCCAGGGCCTGTGCCTGATGGAGGTAGAATATTGAACATCCAGATATACGGGAAAAGCAAATGCTTTGATACCAAAAAAGCGGAGCGCTATTTCAAGGAGCGTCGGATCAAATTTCAGTCCATCGATCTGCCCCGTTACGGAATGTCCGGCAAGGAATTCGACAGCGTCCTGCATGCCGTGGGCGGCATCGATAATCTAATTGACTGGAACGGCAAATCCCAGGAAATCACCAACATGAAATATATGGAAAACGCCAGGGCCAAAGAGGACAAGGTCTTTGATGACCCCAGCCTGATGAAAACGCCCATTGTCCGCAACGGGAAACAGGCAACTGTTGGTTTTTGCCCCGAAATATGGGCGACATGGGAATAAATCCTTCTACGAAAGCAGTCCCCCGGAGGGGGCTGCTTTTTTTCTCAATTTTGCAATTTTTTCTTGCAGTTTTCGCAAAAAAGTGGTATGCTAGGAGGACACGCATGACAAACATTCTGGATCGTCTGTATGAATTGCTGTGGGGCACTCCCATGCTGGTTCTGATTCTCGGCGTAGGCGTCTGGCTGACCATTTGTACCCGTTGTGTACAGGTCCGCCTCTTTCCCCAGGCGGTCCGGCGATTCCTGAACCCCGCTTCCGCCGGGGAAGGCCAGGTTTCCCCCTTCCGCGCGCTGTGTACGGCGCTGGCTGCCACCGTGGGTACCGGGAACATCATCGGTGTGGCCGGTGCCATCTGCCTGGGCGGGCCGGGAGCTGTTTTTTGGATGCTTGTGTTCGCCTTTTTCGGCATGGCTGTAAAATATGCCGAGGCTGCACTGGCCGTCCGGTTCCGGGAAACAGTGGATGGAGAAATGGTGGGCGGAACCATGTATATGATTCGCTCCCACCTTCCAAAGCATTTTCTGCCCATGGCATATCTCTACGGCATATGCGGATTCCTTGCCAGCTTTGGCGTGGGGAACCTGACCCAGGTAAACGCCATCGCAACCGGAATTCAGGAGATTGCTCCCAATTTCCCGTCCATCACGCTGGGTGTCCTCCTGACCATCTTGGTTGGCCTTGCTTTTTTGAAAGGAGCGGACTCCATCGGGCAGATTGCGGAGAAGCTGATTCCCTTTGCAGCCAGCGTTTACGTTTTCCTCTGTGTCCTGTTTTTGATCATCAAAGCGCCCCTTCTTCCGGGAGCTGTAAAAAGCATTGTAAAAGGGGCTTTTGCGCCGAGAGCCGTTACCGGCGGTTTGATCGGTTCCGCAATGAAGGCGGTACAGACAGGATGCAGCAGAGGCGTTTTCACCCACGAAGCAGGAATGGGCACGGCGTCTATTGCCCACGCCGGGGCGGATGTGGCACACCCTGCCGAGCAGGGGATGATGGGGCTCCTGGAGGTATTCTTGGACACCTTCGTCATCTGTACCTTCACGGCTCTGGTGATTCTTTGCAGCGGTGTCAGCGTTCCTTACGGAGTGGATTCCGGCGGAAATCTGACAGTTGCCGCTTTTTCCTCAGTTTATGGGCGGTTTGGAAAGCTGATTGTCTGCGTTTTCCTGGTTTGCTTTGCCTATGCCACCATCCTGGGGTGGAGCTTCTATGGGCTCCGGTGTACCCAGTTTCTCTTCGGTAAGAAGGCATCGCCTGTGTTTTTTATTCTGCAAACAGGCACTGTCATTTTCGGCACGGTTTTGAACACGCCACAGGTTTGGCGAATGGCGGAAATCCTCAATGGACTGATGGCCATTCCCAACCTGATGACACTGATCATCCTTAGCCCGGAGCTGCGAGCCCTGACTCTGTCCTATCGCCCCGGAGCATCCATTCACACTTGGAGGTAATTATGCAAATATCCATCAATGCCAATCGCTGCGAACCCTCTCCCATGCGGAAATTCCATCCTCTGGCAGTGGAGGCAGAAAAGAAAGGCAAGAAAATTTATCATCTGAACATTGGCCAGCCCGACCTGGAAACGCCCCAGGCCTATTATGAGACCATCCGAAATTTTGATCAGAAAACTCTGGCCTACGATGCTTCTCCCGGAAATCCGGTGCTGATTGACGCCATTCGCCGGTATTATGCGGGCTTGGGCGTGAGCCTGGAGCCCAATGATGTTCTGGTTACTACCGGCGGCAGCGAGGCGCTGCTGCTGACGTGCCTGAGCATTCTGGATCCCTATACAGAGGTCATCATTCCGGAACCCTATTACCCCAACTATACCACCTTTGTCCATGCAGCCGGAGGCGTTATCCGTGCCCTGCCCACCAATCCCTGGGAAGGGTATCGCTACGCCCAGCGGGAGCGGATTGAAAGCCAGATTACCCGCAATACCCGGGCAATCCTTATTACCAATCCCGGCAACCCCACCGGCGTGGTGCTGGACCAGGACGAAATGCGGATGATTGCGGACATTGCCAAGGAGCACGACCTGTTCCTGATCTGCGATGAGGTCTACCGTGAATTCTGCTACGATGAGAAATTTGGCGTCCCCACCATGGCCCGGTTCGACGACATTCATGACAACCTGGTCATTATTGACTCTGTTTCCAAGCGTTTTTCTGCCTGCGGCGCCCGGGTGGGAGCGGTTATTACCAAGAATAAGGAATTGCAGCAAGCCCTCTTGAAGTTCTGCCAGTCCCGTCTGTCCGTGGCAACCATCGATCAGCAGGGCGCTGCCGCCATGTACTCCGTGGGGACAGAGTTCTTCCAGAAGAGCAAGGAGGAATACCGCCGCCGCCGGGATACCGTTGTTGCAGGCCTTCGCCGGATTCCCGGTGTGGTGGTAGAGGAACCCATGGGCGCATTCTATGTGATGGCCAGCCTGCCGGTGGATGATTCCGACAAGTTCCAGAGATGGCTTCTGGAGAAGTTCAGCGATCACGGCGACACGGTGATGTTTGCCCCCGGTGCTCCCTTCTACGAGACCCCTGGCAAGGGCATCAACGAGGTGCGTATCGCCTATGTGCTGAAGCAGCAGGATTTGGAGCGGGCCATGGAGGTACTGGCCGCCGGCATCGCCGCCTATCAGAAAGAGGTAATGAAAGTCACCAGTCCCAGCGTGACAGACTGACGCCTACATAACACGGTATCCCCCGGGAAAAATATCTCCGGGGGATACCGTGGATTTAGGAATATTCTATGATAGAAAGGGTGGTTTTTTATGAAGCTTGAACGTGTATGGAGGGTTCACGCTTCCTAACCCTCCAAAACTATTTTGGAGGAAACACAATGGAAAACAGACTCACATTTACCCAGCTTATATCAGGCAATGAAGAGCTTTGCGGCAAATTCAGGCTGCTCATGTATTCCTACATCAAGGAACTTAATGAGCATACCAATCGCCCGCTCCCAGCGGAATTTCAGGAGAAATGGATCAGCAGCATCATTGCAATGCAGGGCCCATCGGATCGGCATCTGGAGCTTTGCTATGCCGATGGAATGCTGGTTGGCTTCCTCTATGGGAAGATTGACCACAAGGATCACAAAGGCTTTATAAAGCCCGGATACGGCTACATCATGGAATTCTATGTGCAGCCGGAGTTCCGCCGCAGAGGATTTGGAAAAGTGATGTTCCGCCGATTGGAAAATCTGTTCCAAAACGACGGAGCAAAGATGATGTATCTGACACCGGACGCCGTAACCGGAGTTCCTTTCTGGACAGCAATGGGCTTTCACCGAACCGGTGAATACTCCCCGGAAAATGGAATGGAAATCTACGAAAAGGCTTTGGTGTGACTCTGCAATCTGATTCGTACGAATTCTATTAAACAGAAAAACGAAGCGTCTTCCGCTTCGTTTTTCTGTTTGAATGGGCTATTTATAAAAGTCTAAAGTGCTCTATATAAAAGCACAATATGATCAGGCCAGCGCTTCTTTCAGCGCCTTGGCCAGCTGGTCGGGGCAGGAGGTGGACTTCATGCCGCATTTGGTTCCTTCCAGGCGGGCAATCACGTCCTCTGCCTTCATACCTTCCACCAAAGAACCGATGCCCTTCAGGTTGCCGTTGCACCCACCCAGGAACTGGACATTTTTTACAATTCCATCTTCAATATCGAAGAAAATCTTCTGGGAGCAGGTGCCCTTTGCCTTGTATTCGTACTGCATTTTTCATAATTCCTTTCTGTTAAGCAATAATATCCACAAGCTCAGCGGAAACCAGCTGAGCCAGCGCTTCCGGATTTAAGATCATCTGATGCCCACGCTCACCGGCAGAGACCGCGATTTCCTCCCACAGGATACAGGTTTCATCCAGGTAGGTGGGATATTTCTTCTTCATTCCCACAGGGCTGCACCCGCCCCGAACATATCCGGTGAGGGGGAGCAGCTCCTTCACCGCGATCAGCTCCATGTTTTTGTCCCCGGCGGCTTTGGCGGCCTTTTTCAAATCCAGCTCGCAGCAGACAGGGATGCAGAACACGTTGATTCCGGTGCGTTCCCCCCGGGCAACCAGGGTTTTGAATACCTGCTCCGCAGGCATGTTCAGCGCCTGGGCCGCGTGAATGCCGCTCAGGTCCTTTTCGTCAAATTCGTAAAACGCTTCCCGACAGGGAATTTTCGCCTGCTCCACCAGGCGGACGGCATTGGTTTTTGTATTCATAAAATCACCGGAGCTATTATACGACGGATTTGCGATTCTTTCAAGGGTGAATATTCCCTGTTTTTTCGGATACCATAACCTCAAAAAGGAGGTATCCCAATGAATGAGCAAAACAATCCCGATATGCGAAAGCAGGAACGGGAGCAAATTCTTGACCTGGGAACGGACTTAACCCAGTCCGGAGGAAGCAATATCTACACATTGACCATCATTGGACAGATTGAGGGGCACCAGGTGGCGCCGGAAAACGTGAAGACCACAAAATACGAGCATATTCTGCCCCTTTTGGCCGGAATTGAGGAAAGCAATGAGATTGACGGGCTCCTGCTCCTCCTCAACACCGTGGGGGGCGATATTGAAGCGGGGCTGGCCATTGCGGAAATGATCGCGGGGATGAAAAAGCCTACAGTTTCCCTTGTCCTGGGAGGCGGCCACTCCATCGGAATTCCGCTGGCCGTATGCACCAAGCGCTCCTTCATCACACCCACGGCCAGCATGACCGTGCATCCCGTGCGAATGACCGGGCTGGTGGTGGGAGCGCCCCAAACCTTCCGCTATTTCCAACGCATTCAGGAGCAAATCACCGACTTCGTCACTGCCAACTCCAAAATTTCCCGGCAGTCCTTTGAGGACTATATGATGGCAACCGGAGAAATGGCAACAGATGTGGGCACCATTTTGTATGGCAAGGAGGCTGTGGCGTCGGGGCTGATCGACCGGCTGGGAGGATTGAACGACGCTCTTTCCGCGCTGCACAAAATGATTGACCGTTCAAAGGGAGATCGAAAACAAAAAGAGAAGGCACGTTGAACAGGGGAGGGGAGCGGCATGTGAGGCAACTCGATACCGCTCCCGTCCTATTTATCCGATTTTTTCAGATTTTTATCGGGTATCTTTGGGCAATACAATAGAATTTTTGAAATAAGGCTGGAATTGTCCTCCAAGGTGTGATATAATTAAATGAAAATTTTGTAAAGGGGAGGACAGGCATGGAGTTAAGCGCCATCGAACACCTGGTCTATGGCTTTGTATCCGGTATGACAGAGATTCTGCCTGTTTCTGAGCGAGCCCACAGCGCTCTGCTGCTGAAGATTTTAGGGGCAGATGGAATCAGCAATCTGCCGGTTCTTTTGATGCGCATTGCTGTTTTGGCGGCTACTTATCTGTCCTGCCAGTCGCAGCTGGTCAAAATGTCCAGAGCCAGACGGCTGGCCCGGATTCCCAAAAAACGGCGCAAGCGTCCATTGGACATTCGCAGTCTGATGGATTCCAGATTTCTGATCACCATGATTCTGCCTGTGATTGTCGTTGTGTTATTTTACGGCCGGCTTTCCCAGGTGAAGTTCAGTCTGCTGGCTGTCGCGGCGTTTCTTTTCCTCGATGGAATTATTTTGTACATTCCCCAGTTCCTGCCTGGAAGCAATAAGGATGCCCGCTCCCTTTCCAGAGTAGAGGGGCTGATCATGGGTTTGGGCAGCGGCGTGTCCGTTCTGCCCGGTATGTCCGGTATTGGAACCTCCGTTTCTGTCGGCTCTATCTGCGGTGTTGAGCGAAGCTATGCACTGAACATGTCGCTGATGACAAACATGGTTTATCTGGCCGGAATGATTGTCTACGACGTGCTGGGCCTGATTCAGACCGGCTTTGGACTGCTCACGTTTCAGTGGGTGGTGATTTATATTCTCGCGGCGGTTGCCGCCTTCGTCAGCGCAACGCTGGCAATCAGGATCATGCGTTCCCTTGCCACCAACACAGGCTTTCATTTCTTTTCTTACTACTGCTGGGGTATCGCACTTTTCGCATTTATCCTGAACCTGATGGCATAAGGAGAATCTATCAATGGCAAAGAAGAAAACCAAGCAAACGCAGAAAGCAGTTGACTCTACCGCAAAGAAAAAGTCCGCGTCCAAAGGGAGCAAGGCAGCCGCAAAAAATACAAAGGCAAAATCTCCAAAGGTCAGGACCGAATACGATAACCGTATCCCCATGACCACAGTCACCGCCATCGTCAGCTTTATTCTGTTTGTGCTGTTTTTGGTAATCTGTATCAACCCTGATGGGCTTATTCTCAGAGTTATCAACGATCTTTTGACTGGCTTGATCGGAAAAGCGGGATTCTATTTTTCTGTCCCGGCTCTTTTGTACCTGTTCATCATCAATACCTTTGGCCGAAAAACCGCTGTCACCATGCGTAGTGTGTGCACCATCGCTTTTGTATTTCTGTGCGGCTGCATCTACCATCTGGCTGTGCAGACCCAGGGAATCGCCAGCGGCCTTGCCTTGTTCCCGGACCTGTATTTAAGCGGAATTGACGGGCGAAGCGGCGGTGTGCTCTGCGGCGGTCTGGCCGTTCTGCTGCGCTGGGCTTTCGGCAATACCGTGTCCTATATCGTGATTGGCATTGCCGCTGTACTGACCCTGCTGGGGGCCCTGGAGATTACCGTTCCCAGCCTGATTCGCGCCATCATCAATCGCCCGAAGGACGACTGGGAGGACGAAGAGCAGCAGCAAATCTACGTAGAACCCGCCGCCAAGGTGGTTAATCACATTGCCAACAAGCAGATTGAAAACAAACGTAAGCGCCGCCAGCAGGAATTGGAATATCAGCGGGTGCTGCTGGCAGAGCAGGAGCTGGCACAGCCAGTGGAGCTTCCTTCTGTGAAACCTCCCCGCAAGGCTACCACGCCGGAAAAGAAGGTCACTGCACAGGTGCCGATGCCTCCCGCACCCATCAGAAATGTCTCCTCTTCTGTCTCCGTGCAGCCATCCGCGGCCGTTCCCTCCAGCAGTACACCGGCCAAGGCTGCCGGGATGATGTCCACCATTGATTTGGATATTGAATCCCCGCTCTTTGCAGCAACAAACCCCCACCCTGCCGCCAAGCCTGCCGTCCCGGTGCGTGTCACCGCCGAGGAGGACGACTTTCCGGTTCAAATGCCCAAGCTGGAGGACGAGCTGCCCATTCAGCCTCAAAAGCGGGAACCTGCACCTGCCCCGACGAAGCCCATCAAGCAGCAGGCTGCGCCTGTCCAGACAGAGGAGGTTCCCGGAAAGGTATCTTCAAAAGATGCCCAGGAGTCTGCCAAGCAGGTTGCCATGGAGATTATGCAGGGGAACACGGTGCCTCCGGCGGCCTATTCCTTCCCACCCATCAGCCTCTTGAAGCGGCCGGTGGGAAACAGCGCCGATGGAACCGATGAAATGCGGGAGAATTCCCGGCGCCTGAACGAGACGCTGGCCAGCTTCCACATCGACGCCCACATCATCAATGTAACCCGGGGCCCCAGCGTCACCCGATACGAGGTGGAATTGGACAAGGGCGTCCGCCTGAATAAGCTGACCAACTGCGCCGATGACATTGCTCTGAGCCTGGGTGCCTCCGGCGTTCGGATTGCCGCCGTGCCGGGAAAAATCTCTATTGTGGGCATTGAGGTTCCCAACAGGGCTGTAACCACGGTCTCCCTTCGAGAAGTCATCGATTCGCCGGAGTTCGCCAAGTCCAAATCCAAGTCCTCCTTTGCGGTGGGTAAGGACATCGGCGGCTCCTGCATTGTGGGCAATATCTCAAAAATGCCCCATATGCTGATTGCCGGTACTACCGGCTCCGGTAAGTCCGTGTGTATGAATTCCATTATTATCAGCCTTCTGTATAAGTCCGCGCCCGAGGATGTGAAGCTGATTATGGTGGACCCCAAAATGGTGGAGCTTGGCATCTACAATGGAATTCCACATCTTCTGATCCCTGTTGTCACTGATCCCAAGAAGGCCGCTGGTTCCTTGCAGTGGGCGGTGACGGAAATGCTGCGCCGGTACAAGCTGATGTCCGATGTGGGCGTCCGGGATTTGGAATCCTTCAACAGCATTGTCACCCAGGAGGAAGACGGGCAGAAGCTTCCCCAGGTAGTTATCATCATTGATGAGCTGGCCGATTTGATGCTGGTTGCCGCCAAAGAAGTGGAGGACTCCATCTGCCGCATTGCCCAGATGGGCCGTGCCGCCGGTATGCACCTGATTATTGCCACCCAGCGTCCCTCCGCAGACGTGATTACCGGCCTGATGAAGGCAAACATTCCTTCCCGGATTGCTTTCTCCGTTGCCTCCGCCATGGAATCCCGCATCATCCTGGATACCCAGGGCGCTGAGAAGCTGGTTGGTAAGGGTGATATGCTGTATGCCCCCATAGGCATCGGAAAGCCTCTGCGTGTGCAGGGCTGCTTTGTCACAGACGCGGAAGTCGAGGCGGTGGCCAGCTTTGTCAAGGACAATTATTCCTCCGACTATAACCAGCAGGTTCTGGAGGAAATTGAGAAAAAGGCCCAGCAGACTGGCAAGAGCGGCAAGTCCGCCGCTGTGAATCCGGAGCCCTCCGAGGAAGAGCTGGAGGGGGATGAGATGCTGCCCGCCGCGGTGGAGGTAATTCTGGAAACCGGGCAGGCCTCTGTTTCCATGCTTCAGCGGCGGCTGAAGCTGGGATACGCCCGCGCCGCCAGAATTGTGGATGAGATGGAGGAAAAGGGCATTGTAGGCCCCTTCCAGGGTTCCAAGCCCAGGGCCATCCTTGTTACAAAGGAACAGTGGGCATCCATGCAGGGCGGCGGCTCTCAAATGGACTTTGGCGATATGGCAGACGCTGCCTCACCGGAAGAAATGAATTAAATACGGTCAAAATAATGGCTTTTCTCTGGAAGGGCCATTATTTTTATGCACTGTACAGAGATATTATAGACCCAATGGCATTCCGTTGCATAAATCATGAGGCATGAGAAGGCTGCAAATCGCATAGCCTTATTCCGGGAGTGATGCCAATGATTTGCCCATGGAAGGAACTGCTTTCCATCCTGCCCCAGTGGCTGCGAGGGCAGCTGTCAGCTTACACGGAAGAATTGCAGGAGCTCAGACTGCGCTGCGGCCAGCCTCCTGAACTAGTGCTGGGGAAGGGAAGCAAATGGCTCTCCGGCGCCGTATCCCAGGAGGATATTAACTTTTGTGTGAATACCGCCAGCCGTTATTCCCCTTGGTCGGCCGCTACCGTTTCTCAAGGGTACATAACCGCCCCGGGAGGTCACAGAATCGGTCTGTGTGGAGAGACGGTGGTCAAGGATGGGGAGCTGACAGGAATGCGAAACGTCCACTCTCTTTGCATTCGGGTGGCGAGAGACTTCCCCGGACTGGCCCGCCGGGTCCATTTTCGTGGACAGGCAATGCTGATTCTGGGGGCACCCGGATGGGGAAAAACCACCCTGCTGCGGGACCTGTGCCGGATGGTAGCAGAGGAGGAAACCATTGCGGTGGTTGACCAAAGGCAGGAGCTTTTTCCGCCCGGATTTCCCACCGGCAAGCGCATGGACATTCTCTATGGCTGCCCCAAAAAGCAAGGCATTGAAATTGTCCTTCGTACCATGGGACCAAGCTGCATCGCGGTAGATGAAATCACCGCTTCGGAGGATTGCCAGGCATTGCTTCATGCCTTTGGATGCGGTGTGCGCCTGATTGCCACAGCCCATGCCGCCGGAATGTCTGATTTTCGACACCGGAGCGTGTACGCCCCTCTGCGGGAAAGCCACCTGTTTGACACCTTCTTAATCCTGGACAAGGACAAATCCTTTCATTTGGAGGAAATTTATCCATGAGCTACAAATGGATTGGCGCGATTCTGATCGTGGGAAGCTGCGGCGGCTTCGGTGTTTCCCTGGCCGTCCAGCGAAAGCGGGAGGAGGGGATGCTTGCCCAGCTGTGCGGAATACTTGACAATATGCTGTGGGAGCTTCCGTTTCAGCTCACGCCGCTTCCGGAGCTTCTCCGGCATACTGCCGAAAAGAACAGAGGAACCCTTGGGACACTTCTTCTTGGCCTGGCCGAGCAGCTGGACAGGCAGGTGCTGCCGGATGTGCTCAGCTGCATGGAGTCGGTTTTGTCGGATACCATTCTCCGTTTCCCTCGGGTAAATCTGCTGCTCCTCCAGCTGGGGGCTTCCCTGGGGCGGTTTGATCTATCCGGGCAGCTGAAGGGGCTGTCCGCTCTGCGGGAGCAATGCGGTCAGCAGCTTGAGGAGCTCCGATCCGACCGGGATACCCAGCTTCGCTCCTATCGCGTTTTGGGCCTTTGCGCCGGTGCGGCGCTGGTAATTCTTTTGGTGTAGCCATGGAAATTGATTTGATTTTTAAGATTGCCGCTGTGGGTATTATCGTCTCTATTTTAAATCAGGTGCTGTCCCGCTCCGGGCGGGATGAGCAGGCAACCATGACAACCCTGGCAGGGCTGGTGGTGGTGCTGATGCTCCTTGCCCAGAAAATTGCGGAACTGTTCAATCTGGTGAAAACCCTGTTTCAATTTTGATGGAGCTATTCTGGAAAACGCTGAGCGCCGCATTGGTCAGCGCTATATTGGTTCTTATCCTGGAGCGTCAGAACCGGGACTTCTCCCTCCTTGTAACGCTGGCGGCTTCCGCCATGATCGCCATTGCCGCCGCAAGGCTGTTGGAGCCGGTGATCGACTTCCTTGGGGAGCTGGAAGCACTGGGAGATTTGAGCAGCGATATGCTGCTGGCGCTCATCAAGGTTTTTGGCATCGGAATGACCGGAGAGCTTGCCGCCTCCGTGTGTGCCGATGCCGGGAATTCCTCCTTGGGCAAAGGGCTCCATTACCTGACAAATGCAGCGATTTTATATCTTTCCATCCCCATTTTTTCTTCACTGACCGATTTGTTTCTTGAGATTTTGGGAGACGTATGAAACGGTTTCTTGTACTTCTGCTTTTCATTTTCCTGTTCACCGTTTTTCCTACCCGTGTCTTTGCCCAGGAGCTGCAGCCTCCCACGGTTACTGGAGAGGCCGGGGAACTGATGCCGGAGGAAAACGGCGCCTTTGAAAGCAAACTGATTTCCCTGCTTCAAAAAGCGCTGCCCTCTGCCTATACGCAAATTCACCAGGCGCTGAAAATCGGACTGGCTGTTTTTTGCTGTGTATTTCTTGTTTCCATTTTTGACAGCTCATCCTCCGTAGCGGTGATTGCCGGAGCGGTTTGCATTACAACATTAATGCTGCACAGCTCCCAGGCCCTGATTGGGCTGGCAGTGGACACCGTTATGGAAATCAGCGAATATTCCAAGCTTTTTCTTCCGGTCATTGCCGCCGCTTCCTCCGCCCAGGGCAGCGTCACCTCTGCCACAGCGTTGTGCGCGGGAACCTCATTTTTCACGGCCTTTCTCTCCAACGTCCTTCGGCGGATCATGATTCCGGTGATCTATCTCTTCCTGGCTGCCGCCGTGGCCAATTGCGCTCTTGGGGAAGCTGCCCTGAAAAAAATACGGGATCAGCTGAAAAAGCTTTCCGCCTGGTTCCTCAAAACCGTGCTCACCATTTTCCTTACCTATATGAGCATTACGGGAGCCGTCAGCGGCACGGCGGACAAAGCCGCTGTCAAAGCGGCAAAGGCGGCCATCAGTGCAGTGGTTCCGGTGATCGGTAAGACACTGGCGGATGCGTCGGAGGCACTGCTGGTCAGCACGGACTTGGTGAAGAATTCCATTGGAATATACGGGATTTTTGCGTTTGCGGCTATTTTTATTACTCCTTTTATACGAATTGGCGTCCACTATTTGGTGATGAAAGCAACCGCCGCGGTGTGCGGTGTGGTTGGCTGCAAACGATTAACCGAGCTAATTGAGGATTTCTCCACCGCTATGGGGCTGCTGCTGGGCATGATCGGTTCTATGTGCGCGCTGTCCATCATCGGAACAGTGTGCTTTTTGAAGGGGGTTCTCTAGTGGAAGGGATTCGTCAATACGCGCTGTCGCTGATCTGCGGCGCCCTGATTGTGGGAATCCTCCAGGACATTTCAGAGAAAACGGGCTTCTCCAAGCAGTTCCGGCTGGTGGGGAGTATTTTTCTCGCAGGAATTCTCATCAGCCCTCTGGTCTCTCTTCGCCTCCGGTCCCTGCCTCAATTGGACTTTCAGTATCAGCACCAGGCAGAGGAGGCTGCCGCCCAGGGACAGGAAATCCGAATCCGTTCTCTGTCCGCAATCATACGGGAGGAATGTGAAGCATATATCTTGAAAGAAGCCAGAGCCATCGGTGCGGATGTGGAGGTGCAAATCGAACTGAACGCTGAGTACCCTCCGGCTCCGTCCGCTGTCACAGTACGAGGCTGCTTCGATGCCAATGCGGAAACGCGGCTGAGCGGACTGCTTGCGGATGAACTCGGCATACCAAAGGAGCATCAGACATGGATCAGACAGCAGTCCCATTCCTTCGACAATTCTTCAAGAAATACAAATATTGTTTCCTGATCCTTCTGGTTGGAATTCTGCTAATGCTCCTTCCCACAGGTGGAAATCACGCAGAATCAACGGTTCAGCCCCCTGTGGAGACGGCTCCCCAAAAAGAAGCATTGCAAGAGCAGCTTTCTGAACTGCTCAGTCAGATGGAGGGGGCAGGGAAGGTGCAGGTGCTTCTCACCCAGGCCACCGGGGAGAAAACACGATACCAGACCAACGATGACAATACCTCCGCCGAACATTCACAGACAAACCGGACGGATACTGTTATTCTCACCGACAACAGTCGGAATCAGGTGGGGCTTGTCTCTCAGGTTGATCCGCCCACCTATCTTGGCGCAGTCGTACTGTGCCAGGGAGCCGAAAACAGTGCCGTGAAGCTGGCCATTACGCAGGCCGTTTCCAATGCCACCGGGCTGGGGTATCACAAAATAACCGTATTGAAAATGAAGTGAATGGAGGAAACCTGTTATGAAAGTATGGAAGAAAAACCTGGTTGCTGCCGCCGTGTTGATTACGGTTTGCGCGGGAATCTATGTCAATTGGCTGTACACAGAGCATGATGATGTCGCCAGCCTGACGGATGAACTGGACTATGAAAAGGTCATGTCCGAGGATGGCCTGCTGCTGACAGAGGATGTGGCAGCCATCACAGCAGGGGAGGACCTAAGTACCACTGCCTCGGACTATTTTTCCGCCGTCCGTCTTTCCCGCCAGCAGGCCAGAGACAATGCGGTAAACATGCTCCAGGAGGCAATGACCTACAACGAGACCGACAAAGCAGCGGAGTCCGCTGTGGATTTGGAGGATATTGTTCAAACCGCTCTGAGTGAAGCCCAGATTGAAAGCCTGATTATCGCCAAGGGCTATCAGGATTGTGTGGCCTACATGACCTCGGAGGGAATCTCTGTAGCCGTTTCCGCTCCCACTGGCGGATTGCAGTCGGAAGATGTGGCTGTGATTGCAGATGTGGTCATGTCCCAGTCGGATTACGGTTTAAAAGACATCCGCGTGGTGGAAGTACAATGATTGATTGAGAAGGGGACCGTCGGTGTCCCCTTCTTTTTTGGTGCTTCCCGCATCATCCTTTTATTTCCCTCACGGCATGGCAGAAAACAGTTGTATTTTTCTGGAATTGTGATACAATAAGTAAAAGTATGCCATGGCGGCCCAATGGCAACGAAATAGGAGGAACCAATTATGGCTGAATATAAGCAGTATATCACTCAGGAGCAGGAGAATGGCTCCGTCATGATTTCCGAGGATGTTGTCTCTACCATTGCTGAGCACGCCGTATCCGATGTGGAGGGCGTGGTCGGAATCGTCACCAAGCCCGGTGCGGATATTGCCGACCTCATCAGCAAGAACTGGGGCAAGGGAATCAAGATTCTCATTGCCGAGGATAACAGCATGACCATCCACTGCAACATCTCCATCTGCTATGGTCAGAGTGTTGTGGATACCGCCCAGGCTGTTCAATCCGCCATCATCAATGCGGTGGAGTCCATGACTGGCGTGAAGGTCACTTCCGTCAATGTCAACGTCTGCGGTATCGTCCGCAAGTAAGGATGGCCCTATGACGAGAGCAAATGCCAGAGAACTGGCAGTACATTTGATTTACAGCCGGGAGTTCACCGGTGAAGAGCCGGAGCAGGTTGTTAACACCAGACTGGATAAGGAATACTATCCAAAGCTGGCACAGGAGAACAGCGTCTACGAAGAGCGCCCCAGTGCTGCCCAGGTTCAGTATCTGGATACCGTAGTGACCGGTGTGGCCAACCGGACCCAGGAGCTCAATGAGCAGATCGGAAAATTCTCTATTGGTTGGAACGTATCCCGTATTTCCCGTTTGACCCGTTGTGTGATGCAGCTTGCGATTTTCGAGATTCTCTACATGGAGGATGTCCCAACAGGCGTCGCCATTTCTGAGGCTGTCCGGATTGCCAAGAAGTATGACGGTGACGATACCGGTTCCTTTGTCAATGGCATTCTGGGTTCCTTTGCTCGGAGTCTGGCTCAAACAGAGGAAACAAAATGAATGTGATTGGTATCGATACCAGCAATTACACCACTTCAATTGCATGGTACAACGGAACCTCCGGCGTAAATTGCTCCAAGCTTCTTCCCGTCAAGCAGGGGGAACTGGGGCTGCGCCAGTCCGATGCCGTATTTGCCCATATCAAAGGCCTGCCAGAGCTTTCCGGCAGGCTGTTTTCCGATATAAGGCCGGAGAACGTCTGTGCCGTCGGCGTCAGCACCCGGCCCAGAGCGGTAGAAGGGAGCTATATGCCCTGTTTTATGGTGGGCTATTCCCATGCGAAGCTCCTTTCGGACGTGTTTCAGGTTCCTTTGATTCAGGTATCCCACCAGCAAGGCCATGTTGCCGCATCTTTATGGAGCGCCGGGAGACTGGATTTGATGGACACCCCCCATCTTGCCTGGCATCTTTCCGGCGGCACCACAGAGCTGCTTCTAGTGGAGCCGGAGGGAAAAAATGTGGTTTGCACCAAGATCGGCGGCACCACGGATATTTCCGCCGGTCAGCTGATCGACCGCACCGGTCAGATTTTGGGCCTGCCTTTTCCCTCTGGGAAGTCTCTGGATGAATTAAGCCGTCACGCAGGTGGAAAAGAGGTATTTCGGGTGAAATGCGACGGAAGCAATTTTTCCCTTTCCGGTGTGCAGAACAAGGTTCAGCAGTTCTATGAAAAGAACCCCAGCCCAGAGGAAACTGCCGCCTACGCGCTGCGCTGTGTCAGCGGCGCCGTCTACAAAGCAACCGAACAGGCTTTGAACCGATTCCCCGGTCTGGAGGTGGTCTTCTCCGGCGGGGTAGCCTCCAATTCCATGCTGCGGCAGGTAATGGAGCCGCTCAGCCCCATTTTTGCCCAGCCGCAATATTCCACAGACAACGCCATGGGTGTGGCCGTGCTGGCCCATCGGATTGGGGAGGGATGATATGCAGCAGCAGATTTTATCCATTACACAAATCAATGAATACATCCGGGGCCGGATGGACGAGGACCGGCTGCTGAATCAGCTGGCAGTCCGGGGGGAGATCAGCAACTACAAGATGTACCCCTCCGGGCACCACTACTTTACGCTGAAAGATGAAAATGCCGCCCTGAAATGCGTCATGTTCAAGACCAGCGCTGTCCGACTACGTTTCCGTCCGGAGAACGGCATGAAAGTTATCGCCATGGGGAGAATCACCGTCTATCCCAGAGACGGAGCCTTCCAGCTCTATTGCAGCGCCATGACCGTGGATGGGGTAGGGGACCTTTATGCCGCTTTTGAGCAGCTGAAAGCGAAACTCGCCGCCCAGGGCCTTTTTGACCCGGCGCACAAGAAGCCCCTCCCAGCCTATCCAGGCACCATTGGAATCATCACCAGCTCTGCCGGAGCAGCCATTCACGATATGCTCCGTATCCTGAACAAACGGTATCCTTTGACTCAGGTTCGCCTGCTGCCTGTTCGGGTGCAGGGGGCGGAGGCACCGGGGGAGATTGCCGCCGCAATTCACTACGCCAATCATTACCATCTGGCTGACCTTTTAATTGTGGGGCGGGGCGGCGGCTCCATAGAAGATTTGTGGGCCTTCAACGATGAGCGGGTGGCTTACGCCATCTATGAGTCCCAGATTCCAATTATTTCTGCCGTGGGTCATGAGCCGGATGTGACGATTTCAGACTATGTAGCCGACCTGCGGGCCGCAACGCCCTCCAATGCCGCCGAGCTGGCGGTTCCGGATCAGGCGGCGCTGCTGCAAAGCATGGACTCCGCCGCCTCCGCCATGGCAGGTGCCCTTTCCAGACAGCTGCGCGGCGCCCGCCAGCGGCTGGAGGTCCTGTCCCATTCTTCCTCCCTGGCCAGTCCCACCGGATACCTGGAGCAGCGGCAGAAGAATTTGGAGCATTTGAGAACCCGTTTGATTGCCGCACAGACCCAGCAGCTTCAGCGCCGAAAGCAGCGATTTATCGGCTGCACTGCCAAGCTGGACGCCATGAGCCCCCTGAAGGTGCTTACACGGGGCTATTCCATTGTAAATCAGGATGACGGTTCGATTCTTCGCTCTGTCACCCAAACCGAACCCGGCAGGGAAGTCCGGGTCACGCTCACCGATGGCAGCCTGAGGGCTGTGGTGTCGGAAGTAAAGGAGAATGCCTTATGAATTCCAACAATCAGACCTTTGAGCAGTCCATGGTACGCCTGGAACAGATCGTGCGAGCCATGGAAAAAGGAGACGTGGAACTGGAAGAATCCCTGCGGATGTTTCAGGAGGGCACTGAGCTGATTCGCCGCTGCGGAAAGCTTCTGGACGAAGCGGAGCTCCAGGTGAAGAAAATCATGACTGCGCCGGACGGAAGTCCTGTGGAGGAGGTCTTTACGGATGAACAGTGAGTCCTGCTTCCGGGAATACCGGGAATACATCGAGTCCTTCCTGGCGGACTACTATAGCCGATTCGACGACGAACCTCAAAAGATTCTTTTTGAAGCCATGAAATACAGCCTTCTTGCCGGGGGCAAGCGGCTGCGGCCCATTTTTGTCTTTGAATTCTGTTCCCTGTGCGGAGGGGATTGGAAAAAAGCCGCTCCCTTTGCCGGGGCCATCGAAATGATCCACACCTACAGCCTGATTCACGATGACCTTCCCTGCATGGACAATGACGATTACCGCCGGGGCCGCCTGACCAATCACAAAGTCTATGGTGAGGCTATGGCAACGCTGGCAGGGGATGCCCTGCTGACGGATGCCTTTGCCCTTGCAGCCTCTGCCCAGCTGCCAAAGCCTGACGATATGGCATTGGCAATTGGCGTTCTTGCCGAAAATGCCGGTTCCCTTGGCATGGTGGGAGGACAGGTGCTGGATATTCTCAGCGAAGAGCGTCAGTGCACCGAGCAGGAGGTGCTGGACATACAGACCCGAAAAACCGGTGCCCTGATCAACGCAGCATGTGTGTTGGGAGCCATTGCAGGCGGAGCAGGGGAAGAGCTGATCAAGGCCGCCGCTGGCTTTGCCGGATGCCTGGGGCTGGCCTTCCAAATCCGGGACGATATGCTGGATGTTATCGGCGATGCCGGAGAGTTGGGCAAAGCCACCGGACATGATGCGGATAAGAATACCTTTGTCCGGCTGTATGGTCTGCCCAAATGTGAGGAGTTGGTAAGCAAATACACGGAGAAAGCAATTGAACAGCTTTCCGTATTTGACCATCCGGAGGATTTGATTTCTCTTGCCCGAAGCCTCACTGCAAGAAGGGCGTGAAATGAATCAGAAGGAACTGATTGAAAAACTATTCTCCCTTCAGGATGAGAAATATCGTCAAATGAAGGTAAAGCTTCTCCCCAATGTATCGCCCGAGCGTATCATCGGCGTGCGGACGCCCCAGCTTCGAGCGCTGGCAAAACAAATGACAGCAGGGGAGACCTTCCTGAGGGAATTGCCCCACACCTATTTTGAAGAAGACCAAATCCACGCCTTCCTTCTCTCCGCTGGAAAGGACTTTGAAGAGACGGCCGCCGGAGTAGACCAGTTTCTTCCCTATGTTAACAACTGGGCCACCTGTGACCAGATGGCGCCTAAGGTGTTCAAAAAGAATCATTCCGCGTTGTTGCCCTACATCGAAAAATGGATTTTCTCCTCTGACACCTATGCGGTGCGGTTCGGAATTAAAATGCTGATGGATCACTTTCTGGAGGCGGATTTTTCCATTCGCTATCCCCAAATGGTGGCATCCGTTAAAAATGAGGACTACTACATCCGCATGATGGTCGCCTGGTATTTTGCCACCGCACTGGCTAAGCAATATGACGTTATTTATCCCTTCCTGGAAACATTTCAGCTGGAAAAATGGACGCACAACAAGGCCATCCAAAAGGGAATAGAAAGCTTCCGGATTACACCAGAGCAAAAAGAGCAGCTGAAAAAACTCCGAATCAAATGAATATGCCGCTTACTTTGTAGTGCAGTGCGTGAAAAAAGTCCCCTATACGGCTTTCAGAGAGTCGTATAGGGGATATTTGTCTGCTGATTTCTGGTTTAAAGCCTTTTTGAGCACTAAGCAAATCATTCGTTCCTGGTGGCCTTGATTATATTGAAAGCCTTATTTCACAAATCCGATCCGCTTTCATCCAAAAAATCATATTATATCATATTAAAATCTGTCAACTTTAGGTTGCATTTTTATGTTTTATCAAATGTCAATCGCTGGATTCATATAATATACATTCTTCTGGTTCAATTTGTCCCGCAGCAGCTGCACCGCTTCGCCGAAGCGCTGGAAATGAACAATTTCCCGCTCCCGGAGGAATTTGATCGCATCGTTTACATCCGGGTCGTCACTGATACGCAGAATGTTGTCATAGGTGGTGCGGGCCTTCTGCTCAGCCGCCATGTCCTCCACCAGATCGGTGATTGGGTCTCCTGTTACTGCCATTGTTGCCGCGCTCCACGGTGTTCCCGCCGCTGAGGCAGGATAGACACCTGCCGTATGATCTACAAAATAGGGGGCAAACGCCGGGTCTTTCATCTGGTTTCCCTTCAGATTTCGGGTCAGCTGATGCACAATGGCGCCGATCATTTCAAGATGGCCCAGTTCTTCTGTTCCAATGTCTGTGAGCAGTCCCTTCAGCTCGTCAAAGGGCATGGAGTAGCGTTGAGACAGGTAGCGCAGGCTGGCGCCCAGTTCGCCGTCCGGTCCGCCATACTGGGTCAGGATGATCTTCGCCAGATTGGGATTGGGATTTTTGATTTTTACAGGGTATTGCAGATTTTTTTCATAAGAAAACATGGTTATTCCTCCTTGTTTACGCTAATTTCCCAAGGCCACGGATCATCGAGCCAGAGGTATTCCGGGGCAGTAGTCTGATCCCGATGGCTCAGCGGCCCGCACTTACGGACGTATTCCTGCCGTTTATCATGGAGCAGCTGCTGATACCGGCGGTAAAGTTCCAAAGCCTCGGCATCATCCCGATGGGTATCCAGATACAATGCCAGTTCCTGCACCGCAAAGCCCAGAGCCTGCAATTCCGCCATTGGGGATTGGGGCAAAGGCTTTTTATTTACCATTCCCATAAAGGGGAGGTCCAGTCCAGGATAGAGGGTGCCTCTCACAAGGCCAAGATTCGCCTCATATTGCTCCGGATTATCCACCTGAAACGGAACGAACGGGTTTGCCAGCGGCGCAACTGCCGGTAGCTTTCCCATTCCGGTGGGAATTTCTCTCGCTTTTTGTTGCATAAATAACTACCTCCTTTGATAAGGTCATTCCAGGTCATTCTATGAAGAATTCTGGCAGATGTTCTTACCGTCATGAAGGAATCATAGAATTGGTTGAGGTGGTGCGTATGAAGTGGAAGAGGACAGTGCTGTATTACGCCATGGTTATTTGTCTTTTTTTATTTGGGACGCTGCTTGGAAACCAAACGGTAGCTACCATTTCCGAAATGATGCCAATGGAACGTCTGCACCGAATTGTCATTGACCCGGGCCATGGCGGTGAGGATGGTGGAGCGGTGTCCTGCTCCGGGAAAAATGAAAGCGGATTCAATCTTCAAATTTCCCTGCGGCTGAATGATCTGCTGCATTTGCTGGGCTATGATACCGTAATGATCCGCTCTACCGATACTTCTGTGTATACCTCCGGGCAGACCATCGCGCAGAAAAAGGTGTCCGATCTCAAGCAGCGGGTGAAGGTCGTAAACCGAACGCAGAACGCCCTGCTGCTGAGCATCCATCAAAACACCTTTCCAGAAGGGCAGTATAGCGGGGCACAGGTATTTTTCTGCAAAGTCCCAGGCAGTGAAGAGCTGGCCAAGTTGCTGCAAGATGATCTCGTGTCCTCTCTGAATCCAGGCAGTGCCCGAAAGGCAAAGCAGGGGAGCGGCATCTATTTGCTGGACAAGATCACCGCGCCGGGCGTACTGGTTGAATGTGGATTTCTCTCCAATCCCCAGGAAGAGCAAATGCTGCGAACCCCAGAGTATCAGAAAAAAATATGCTGTGTGATTTCCGCCGGTGTGGCAAGATTTCTTGCATCCAGCGATCATTGATGGTATAATAGGCAAAACAAAACAGGAGCGAGAAACATGGGGAAGACAAAAACAGTATTCTACTGCACCAGCTGTGGCAACGAAACGCCCAGATGGCAGGGCCGTTGTCCCAGCTGCGGTGCCTGGAATACCATCGAGGAACATATTGAGAAGCCAGCCGGCGTCAAGGCAAAATCAGCCCCGGTAGGGCAGAGCAAGCGGCCCCAGAGGCTGTCGGACGTGGCTTCGGACGAAGAGGTGCGGTTTTCCACCGGCATGAGAGAATTGGACCGGGTACTGGGTGGCGGCGCGGTAGCCGGTTCTCTGGTATTGGTCAGCGGCGCACCAGGCATTGGAAAATCCACGTTGCTGCTGCAAATCTGCAACAGTCTTTGCGCCGGGCGGCGGGTGCTGTATGTCTCCGGAGAGGAGAGCGAGCGGCAGCTGAAACTGCGGGCGGAGCGGTTGGGCGTAAATCCGGAGGAGCTTTTTATTCTCTCAGAAACCAGGCTTTCCGACCTGCTGGAAGCCGCCAGCGAAACAAAGCCGGACATTTTGATTGTCGATTCCATCCAGACCCTCTACAACGAGGAAAACGACTCTTCCCCCGGAAGTGTCTCCCAGGTGAAGGACTGCACCATGTCCATGATGCAGCTAAGCAAATCCAGCGGAATCACCGTTTTTGTGGTAGGCCACATTAATAAAGACGGAAACATTGCCGGTCCAAAGGTTTTGGAGCACATGGTGGACTGCGTGTTGTATTTTGAAGGAGACCCCAATTCTTCCTATCGGCTGCTCCGGGCGGCCAAAAACCGCTTCGGCTCCACCAACGAAATCGGCGTATTTGAAATGCGGGATGCCGGGCTCGTTGAGGTTCCCAATCCCTCCCAAATGCTGCTGGAAGGCAGGCCGGAGGGAGCCAGCGGCACCTGTGTGGCCTGCGTTATGGAGGGCACCCGTCCCGTATTGGCAGAGGTCCAGGCTCTGGTGGCCAAAACGACCATGAATGTGCCCAGAAGAGTCTCCGACGGCTTCGATTTTAATCGGGCAGTGTTGATGCTGGCGGTTATGGAAAAACGGGCAGGGATGAAGCTCAGCCTTTTTGACGCATACATCAACGTCATTGGCGGACTCCGGCTAGATGAGCCGGGGGCGGATTTACCCATTGTATTGGCGCTGGCGTCTTCCTACCGGGATCAAAGCGTTGCCGATGATCTGGTGGCGATCGGGGAGGTGGGCATGACCGGGGAAATTCGTTCTGTTTCCCACATGAACCAGCGGCTGGGGGAAATCGCCCGCCTGGGCTTCAAAAAATGTATCATCCCCCGAGGCGGGTCTGAGAAGCTGGACATTCCTTCCGATCTGACCGTCTACCGGGTCCGCAACATTCGGGAGGCCATTGAGACAGCGCTATGAACATTCAGAGAGTCAATACCTATCATGACCACCGCTTTTCTCAGAGAGTCTTGAACCAGCATGGATGCTTTTTAGCAGACAATCAGCCGATAGAGATTGAAATCATTTCTCAGCGAGAAGCCGAGGTGCGAGGGAAGACCAGAGAAGCTTTTCCTGCTGTAATCGAGGAATTCCGATTTTTCTCCCCACAAATTACGTCTTTTTATGACCAGAGCCATCATATTGTGATGGAATATCCTCCCGCATCCATATTTCCCCTCCAGATGAGCCTGATTCAGCCGTCGCAATTCTTTGTGGATGAAGAAAAAATCAAAGCCGTTCGGGAATTTACCCATTCAAGCACAGACATTGTCATTCAGGTAATCAAACACAATGAAAAATTTATTTCCTTGGACGGCCACACTCGCCTTTATTATGCAGCGATGATGGGTTGGCCAGAGGTATATGCTGTGGAGTCTGATTCTGAAAGCTATATCTTTGATTTTGTAAAAGAAGCGATTAGGCGAGGAATTACCACCCCCTGGAATTTGCAGTTGGTTGATCATGAAACCTACGAAGAAAAATGGAATCGGTTCTGCGATGACTTTTTTGCACAGAGAAACGAATAAATCTTTTTGGCAGCGCTAAAGAAGCATGTTGCCTTTTCTAAAAAATCGCCTGTCACAGCTGAAAACAGCTATAGCAGGCGATTTTTGAAATATAAAATTTACAGCAGGCGCCCAATGATCAGCCCAAAAAGGAAGCATAATATCCCCAATAGCGCAAACTCAAAGGGGTTGCGCAGATATTTTACCCGAACCATCCGTTTAATGACCGGTTTCTCCACCAGCTTTTCAACAGTACGGATTACCGGCTTTTCCACATACTGAACCCGAATCACCGGCTTTTCCACAACCTTTTCTACGATCTTTTCCTGAATTTCTGGTACTTTAACAGTCACGTATTCTTTTTGAGGGACGGAAATTCTTCCGGTTGCGAGATACTCCACATCAGTATTTAAGAGGTCCGCCATCCGTATCAAATTCAATGTATCCGGGCATGCCTGATCATTTTCCCATTTGCTGACTGCTTGGCGGGAAATCTCCAGTGCATCAGCCAACTGCCCCTGGGAAAGATTCAGCCCTTTCCGTAAATCAGCAATTCGTTCTCCAATCGACATTTTTGAAATATTCTCTCTTAGCAATATGTCAACCTTTAGTTGCATATACAATATTATACAATTTATTTAGAAAAGTCAAGCTTGGATAGGGGATTTGCCTCCGCAGCGATTTTCAGTTCTGTGTTTTCAATGTGGGTGTAAATCTGGGTGGTATTCAGATTCTCATGACCAAGTACTTCCTGAACGGTTTTCACATCCACGCCGCCGGAGAGCATCATGGTGGCAGCAGTGTGGCGAAGCTTGTGGGCCGAAAACTGGGTGGAATCCAGCCCCGCCTGTAGCAATGCCTTTTTCACCAACCGATGAACCGCCGTGACGCTGATACGATTGTTATCCCGGGAGCCAAAAAGGGCCCGATTGTCCGACAGGATTTTTTTGCTTCGCTCGGGCAGATATTCATCAATTGCTTTCCGGCAGGCAGATCCAAAGTAGACGAAGCGTTCCTTATTACCCTTGCCGACCACTCGAATCCGATCCTCGTACACATCCGTCAGATTCAGGCCTACCAGCTCACTGCGCCGGATGCCGCAGTTGAGAAAGAGCATCAAAATGGCATAGTCCCGTTTCTCGTTGGGGCCGGATACGGCCTGCAAAAGGGCAGCAGACTGCTCCATGGTCAGGTATTTGGGTAAGCTTTTGCGGAGCTTTGGATATTCCAAGTCCGCAACCGGATTCTCGGTCAGCTGCTTGGTACGAACGGTCAGATATTTATAAAAGGACTTGATGGAGGAGAGCTTTCTGGCTCTGGCAGAGGCGGAAATTCCGTGCTCCGGCGCAGGATTTTCTGGATTAAACACCCGGTCATTGGCAAGATAGGACAGAAAATCGAATATTTCGCTGGTATCAATGCCTCGGATAAAGGCCAAATCCACATCCTTAATATCAATGGTTTCCAAATCCGTGTTGATGGGCATGTCGTTGCGCATCAGCTTGATAAAACGCAGAAACATTCGCAAATCCAGGTAGTATTCTGAGATTGTCAAAGGGGACTGGCCTTTGATGGTCTCGTGATAGATCAAAAATTCTCTCAAAATCTGCGGACAATCATGGTATCGCTGCATAAATAATCTCCTTTGAAAGATATATAAATATTTGTGCTGAAATTTGTGCAAAATGACGGCTATCCAATGGAGCTTTTTTTATACCTTAACCATATTTTTAGATAGCGTAATAGCCAAGTCAACATAAAGACTGGGCAGACATGGAGGAAAGTATTGGAACTAATTTTGCTCTTAGCATTCTGAAACCTCTCAAAAACGTAATCAAAGAACATGGGACAAATGCAACCACAATAAGCATACATATACAGAACCATATCAAAAATCCTTGCCTCGGAATACAAGCTGAAATGTCAATACTGGGTTAACACCATTTGGATTGCTGAGAAGAATTCTTTAGTTGCAAATTTCGTTCCAAAATAAGCGCAAACCAGTATGTGTTGGAGGAATTCAAATTACAATAGCACGTTGCGGTGATCGCATCGGGATATTTCTGGTATGACCGTGAATCTTGGGATAACATGCAGTCCAGCTGATGTTAGGCCCATGATCGCTTTTATTATAGCACAACTCCATGCTGAACGCAACAAAATTTTTATTTTGTTGCGTTCAGCGGCTCGCCAAAAAAAGTCAGTGGTGGCTCCCCACTGAACTCAACAAAATACTGGTTGTTGTTGCGTTGGGCTTTCTGGCACTTCCTCCCTTCCTTCGGTGCTTGCTCAACCATCCTATCACATTGCCGCCCTACATGTCAACTCATTTTTTTCCCACGGTGGGCGCGTCGCCGCTTATTTTTTGCGGCAAGCTGCTGGTCGGCCATGGCATAGATAAGCGTTACGCTGGCGCTGCTGTGGTTCAGAGCCCGCCGCACACGGTCAATATCCCCATACTTGTGCAGCAGCTCCACTGCGTAGACCTTCCGGGCCGAGTGTGGCCCAATGTTCTGGGGCAAGCGGTAGGCTTTGGCCGCCCTTTTCAGGTCTGCCCACACCGCTTGCCGGGTGTGATGCTTTGCAGGGTCACGCCCTGGGAACACCCAGTGCTCCCCCGCGCTGGCTCTCAGGTCTGACAGCAGGGGCTCCGGAAGCCCGATCTGTCTGGGCTTCCCCGTCTTCTGCTCCCGCACCCAGCAATGCGGCTTAAGCTTGTCCGGGGTCAGGGACAGCACGTCCCCTATCCGCAGGCCCGTTGCTAAGGCAGTGCGCATCACCAGCCGATTTTTGTCGGTCAGAACCGACAGAACCATGTCAACTTCCCGTTGCAGCAGATACTCAGTTCTCACGGTTTACCTCCTTCAACCCAGTAAACAATATCTTTGGAGATACCGCCATCTGATACCGCAGCAAATAGTAACAGATACTGCTGTGCATCCGCTCCTTAACCTCGCCTCTGAAATCGGCGTAGAACCCCAAGGCGAAATCATAGTCCACGTCCATGTACATCATAGCGAACAAAATCATATCAAAGTGAACGTTGTGAATACCTTCTTTGCGCAAGGCATCCACCGCCCGCTGATAGACCTTCTTCCAATCATTCTGCATAGTCCTCAAAGCCCCCTTCCAAGACCACCTTGACGCTGCTGCCCACGGTGTCGCTTTCCAGCTTCCGGAGCTCCTGAAGCAGCCCCGTAATCTGCAACAGGGCCTTAAGGTCCTGCCGTGCATCATCGTCAAAGGCAACCTTCTCCAACAGCTCCATGACCCGCTCACAGACCCTGTCCGCTCGTTCTCCAAAATCATCCATGCTATTCCTCCTCACATTTCTCCGCACCCGTGCCCCCCATGGGGGGGCTGCCCGGGGCATCCTCCTGGTCTATTTTGATGCCGTTGCACACCGCTATGGTGCCCCCTGGCACATCAAACACAAACGCCCGCTTCCCGTACTGCTCCACCAGCTCCTGCGGGGATATTTCGCCATAAACAGCCTCCGGCTCCCGCAGATCGCCGCCGCTGTAGTACCATCGTCCAGCGGGCTTCTCGCCCTGCTTGCCGATGTATTTGCACACATAGGCAACCGCCCCGGCGTAGTCGCCATAGACCTCTATCGCCGCCGTGAAGCCCAGGGCCCAGCCGGGTAGATTGTATATCATGTGGCCCTGCTTATCCCGATGCCCGGAAGCCACGGCTTCCAGAGCATTATTGAAAAAGCCGTGGAAGTGCAGAGCCCCATCCTTGTGCCGTTCCGGCACTAGGATGTACTTCAAACCCCGCCGCTTCACCTGGTTGCTGCACCAGTTCGACAGCTTCCGCACCACCTGGGCGGCATCATACCTGTCTACCTTCTCCGCGCTCAGGGTCAGCGTCACGAACCAACGGAAATCATTGCTCAGCGCCAATCGCCGCACGCGACCTCTGGCCCTTCGCATGCTCCTGGCTATGTCCTCACCCTTCGGCCCCACCGGGGCACCGTCTTCCGGGCCCCCCATGGGGGGGCTGCCCGGGGGATCCTCCGGGGGATCCTCCGGGGGATCCTCCTGGGCCTCCCCGGCATCTCCCAGGGAGGTAAGCACGTGCTTACCTGGCTGCCGCCATGACGCATCATCCCATCCAGGCTCCCGGAAAATGGGCTTGGTGCTGCACAGGATGTCCATTACCCCACAGGGATAGACATACACCTTGGCATAGTGGGTCACATCCCCACTGCATTTTAATCTGTCCGTTTTTTTGGACATATTTTCTTCCGACCAGTCGGGGTGACGAAATAATGTCCTAATATCAAGTAAGGGGCTGCGCCCCTGGGGGAACGGGGAACGGCCCGAATCCACCGCTCGGCCCCGTTCAGCGGCCCTGCTCACCGCCGCACCAAATCAGCAAGAATCCCAGGTTTCCGGCGGCGGTGGCGTTCCGCTGGCGGGGCCTCGCTGCCTGGTCCCTTCTCTCCAACCCCGCACTTAATCCAACCTGGGTATCAATAAGGTGCCTCCGGCGGATTTAAAAAGCGCCGCCGTACTGTTGTTATTTGGGTCGGTGTTCGGCGGCGCTAATCGCTGCGGCGGGCGCTTCGCGGGGTCGGGTTGCTTTCCGGCGGTGGCGCCGCGCCCGCACGGTTTAAGGGGCTGGGGTGGTGCGGGCGCGGCCCCTCCGCCTGCCGCTGGGCTGCGTCCTGCTGCTGTTGGCAACCCTCCGCGGTGCGGCGCACTGTGGGGCCGCGCATAATTTTTTAGTGCGGGCGCTTCGTTCGTTCCCTGGTCCCTTGTCTTTCTGCGTACCTGTGCGCCGTTTTTTTAAACGTGCTTCGCAGCTTGTCCCCCGAAAGTGCGTACATTTCGCGCCAGGTTTCGTTATCGCCCTCTCCGTCCTGGTCCCGTGGCGCGATTTGGTGCGGCGGTCCCGTTCCGTTGTACGGGGCGGCGGGCGCGGGGCGCGGTGGGGTGCTCAAGTGGCGCCCCCCGCCGTGCCCCGTGTCCGCCTTTGTCTGCTGCTTCCTTCGCGGTGGTTTGGTCATCTCGGTCCTGCGTCCCGTCGCCGTGCGCGGGTGGGGGCGGGGCCGTGAAGATGGAACAGACGGCCCCGCCCCCGCCCGTGCCCGCCTCGTTTCGCTGCTTCTGTCCCGTGGGGTTCTCCCCCTTTCCCCCCCGCCCCCTTCCCCCGCTGGGGGTAGGGGGGGCGCAAGGCTGGTAAGGGGCTGGGACCGTAGTCGTCGTCGCCCTTCGGCTCTGCACGCTTCGTCCAGGGCTGGCGCAGGGGCGCAGGTAAACAAGGGAAGGCTGCCCAGAAACTTTAGGCTTGACAAAAGCGAACGAACGTGTTACTATACTGGGGCAAGGCTGGTGTCGGGCCCTTGGGCCCCTGCTTTCGAGCAGTCCGTGACATTGGGGGAAAGCGTCGTCCGAAAGGGCGGCGCTTTTTTTGGGCCGTTCAGCGCCCGCAAGAGGGAAATTTTCCGCCGGTCACTTCCCGGCAGCGGAATGCCAGGAAGCCAGCACAACCAGCCGGGAAAAATCCCGGTTTGACAAACCGAAAACTGTAAATCCAGCCCTTCCCATCTGGCACACCGGCGCGCCCAGCGCTATGTGTCCAATAAAACGAACATAAAGTGAGAAACCATTTCTACTTGATACCAAAACAATTGAACTCCATCCGGGCGGCATTTTAACCCCCCTACCCCGCCCAACGCAACAAAACCTGATTCATTTTGTTGCGTTCAGTGGAGACAAATAAAAGCAGCAGTGTATCTCCCCTGAACCGCTGCGGTGGCCACTCCGTCCCAGCAGCCTCGCAAGCTCCGCCGCCGGTTCCCCGTGACCGTCCTCGCCTGCAACAAAAACTGCTTTTGCGTCGCCGGGCTGCTGCCTTTTCACATTAAAATACAAAGCTTAAAACTGGACTTACCTAGGAAACCAGCCGTGGCAGCAAGGAATAATCATTTTTTCTTTCTAAAAGTGCATTGTTTCAAAAATTATTCTTTACTTTTTGTGTCGCAAACTGTAAAAT
>CAZYWM010000002.1:0-3779 GCA_964651615.1 uncultured Oscillospiraceae bacterium
TGACAGAGCAGCTGATGCGCAATGGACATGCGGTGCTCAGCGGAATCAAGTCGGAAACCGACCGGCTGATCGATGAGGTGATGGATGACCGGGACAGGAAAAAGGCCTGGTCGGGGATCGACTCCATTCATCTGGCCTCCGCTCCGGAGACGGTGGTGCCGGGTTGCCTGGTGCTGGAGGGCGGCTCCTTCCGGGGCTGCTATACCTCCGGGGTGCTGGATGTGCTGATGGAGAACGGCATCAATCTGCAAACCACCATCGGAACCTCCGCCGGGGCCCTGAACGGATATAACTATGTGGCCGGGGAAATCGGCCGGGCAGGGAAGATCAACCTGGGCTATCGCCATGACCGCCGGTATATCGGCCCCCGAACCCTGGCCAAGAATCGGGGCGTGGTCGGCTTCGACTTCCTGCTCAACGAGGTGGAGGAGGAAATCCCCTTCAACCGGGAGCGGTATGAGGATCCCAGCCGCCGCTTTCTCGTCACCGTCACCAACTGCCAGACGGGGCAGGTGCAATACTGCGAGAAGGGCGTCACCCCGGATTTCCAGAAGGCGGTTCAGGCCAGCGCCTCCATGCCCTTCGTCTCCGATATGGTGGAGGTGGACGGGGTAGACTGCCTGGACGGGGGCTGTGCCGTGAAGATTCCATACCGCTGGGCCCTGGACAACGGGTTTGAAAAAATCCTGGTGATTCGGACCCGCCCCCGGGAGTACCGCCGGGAGCCGGAGAGCAAGCAGTTCATGGAGCTGTCCGAGCGGATCTACAAGAACTATCCCAACCTGGTGGAGCGGCTGAATACCCAGAGTGAGCAGTACAACACCGCCATCGAAGAGCTGGAAGAATTGGAAAATCAGGGGCGGCTTCTCATGCTCTGCCCCTCCGGATCCATCAGCGTCTCCGCGCTGGAAGGGGATATGGAGCGGCTGGGCGCCCTGTATCTGCTGGGCCGGGCGGACACCAAGCTCATGCTGCCCAAAATCCGGGCCTATCTGGGACTGGAAGATAATATGTAAACAATGCCCCATGCCATGAAAACCGTGGCATGGGGCATTGCTGTGCTGGAGTATCAATTCCCGCTGAACGGATAATCGGAAAGGGGCTTCATCTCCAAATCCAGCAGGGGGAAGCGTTCCCGGATGGCGTCGAATTCCGCGCCGGAAATTGGCTCCATGGAGAGGTCCTGACCGGAAGCGTCGGTGCTTCGGAACCAGGGGTTTGCGGGATTCGTCTCAACATCATAGCGAAGATATTCTACCGGAACCAGGAAGTTCCCCTCCTTGCGGAAATAGCAGTAGGTTTTGTTGTCGCCGGTATAGCTGTGAACCAGCTCAACGATATTGCCCTTGCAGAGGTTCAGAACGTCGTTGTATGCCAGTTGGCAGAGTTTCCCGTCGGCCATGGTGTAGAGCTTCCACCAGCCGCCCTCCTCTTCCAGGAGCAGCTCCTCCTGTCCGTCGCCGTCCAGGTCAAGGAGGCAATAGCGGCAGTCCGGAAATTCCTCCTGTCTGGCCGCCTGGGAGTTCAGAATGGTATGCCGGATGACCACGTCGAAATTCGCGTCCCCATAGTAGCTGCGCAGGCGCCCATCTTCGCCAAAGGTGCTTTGCAATGTGGCAGGACAATCCAACTTCTCCTCCAGGGGAAAGCTGCTCAGGGGCTGGAAGGTCAGCACCACCCGCTTTTTGGAGGCGGCGATCTGCCAGAATTCTTCTTCGGAAATGGGCTGGACGTAGGGGGAGCTGCTGTGGTGGTCGCCCAGCCACCAGAGGTTTTCCCCGTCCCGCTCTGGGTTGTAGTCGATGGTTTTGTCAATTACCCTCTGGCCGTTTTCCACGTGGAAGAATTCATAGTGGGGCGTTCCCCGGCAGCTCATGGAAACCAGCGTCCTGTCCTCTGCCAGGTAGGTGGGGGAGTCGTTGCTCCAGCCCAGAATCTCCACCGTCTCGCCATCCTTCTGGGAATAGATGTGGCGGATGTACCCATCCCGGCCGATGAGCAGCTCCACCTGTCCGTCGCCGTCCAGGTCATGGAAGGTGTAGCCCATCCGGTAGGCAGAGTAGAAGTTTTCCAGGTGGTATTTTACCCGCCCGGCGTAGCTCTCCTCTCCCAGGATGTTCTGCAAGTCGTTTCCGGCCTGCTGCATCCGCTGGTTGTAGTCTTCCCAGTAGGCATCTACCCGTGCCTCGGCCGCCGCCAGAGCTTCGGGGGAGACGGGCTTTGGCTGGATGGTGAAATTGAAAATGTCCGCAAAGGCTTCCAGGGTGGCTTTGTCCATGCTCTGGTAGCCGTCCAGAATGTTGCCACTCTTGGATTCCAGGGTGACGGTGATAAAATAGTCCTCCTTGTCCACCACGATCAGAGCGCCGTTCTCCGGGTGAACCGCCAGCAGACAGGTGATCCCATCGGCGTTTTGATAGCTCCACTGCTGATAGTGTTCCATATCTGTCAGGGGGAGGGTCACATCGTCGAAGGTATCCTTTCGGTGGCAGCGATAGCTGATGAAATTCTCATCGGACCAGGGGCTGTCTTCCCCGGTGGGGGCAATGTAGGCTTCCAACTCAAACGCACCGTTGGCATAGAAGTAACCCGGGCTGCCTTGGCTCCAGCTCGGCTGCACCGGAGCATCCGGGCGGAAAATACTGCCAATTTGCAGGGTTTGGAACATATCCTCCGTGGTTGCGTCGATGTATTCCTTTCCCAGAAGGTTCAGACCGTATTTTTCACACAGGGCATCCACTTCGGCCCGCATCTCCGGGGTATAGAGCAGGTAGCCCTGATACGCTTCCGGCAGCGTTTCGGCGTAATCCTCGGCGGAGGGGGTCAGCAGCTCTGAATTGGGGTCATAGGCCTGCTTCCATTCGTACCATTCCTTGGCTGCCTGATAAGAGGGACTTCCCGCAAAGCCCTGGAGGGACAGGGCACTGTGGGGCTGGGTTTCACCGGTGTGGTAATCCTCCCAGACTTCCTCGCCCAGCTTCATGTCCTGCAGGCTCAGGACATACACCACCGCGCAGCCCACCAGCAGCAGCGCCACAGTGATGATGGCGGCGAGAAGCCAAATTCTCTTTGCGGAGCCGCGTCTGCGGGGCGCTGCTTCTGTGCGCTTGCGCTGGGCCTCCCAGATGTATGTACCCTTGGCGTCGCCGATCATGTCCAGAATTTCGTTGGCGTTCACAGCAATTCCTCCTTTTCCAGAGCCTCCCGGAGCTTCAGCCGGGTGCGGCGAAGCATGGATGTTACCTTACTGACGGAAAAGCCGTAGTGGGCGGCAATGTCCGCAATGGGGTCCAGGTACCAATACCGGCCCAGGAAAATCTGCCGCTCCGTCTGGGGCAGGGAATCCAGGAAGCGGTTGAAGACAGCGGCAAGCTGCTTACGCTCCATGGACTTTTCCAGGCTGTCCTCGGATGCACAGTCTTCCAGCTCCTCAAGGGCTAGGACGATTTCTCCGCCGCCCCGCTTGGAAGCGTGGCGGGAGCGCCAGCGGTCGATGGAAAGCCGGCGGGTGATTTTCCCCAGGAAGGTGGCAAGAATGGCAGGGCGGTGGGGCGGCATGGCGTTCCAGGCCGCAAGATAGGTATCGTTCACACTTTCCTCGGCATCTTCCTTGCTTGTTAGAATGTTGATGGCAATCGAATAGCAGTAGCCTCCGTATTTTCGGGCGGTTTCGGAAATGGCGTTCTCCGCCCGGCTCCAATACAGGGCCACAATGTTCTGATCGTCCAAGGTGGGCACCTCCTTTTATCTGTAATGCCTTTCACCTATCATCTCGGAAA
>CAZYWM010000002.1:3879-19439 GCA_964651615.1 uncultured Oscillospiraceae bacterium
AAAAGGGAACCGCAGAAAATCAGCCGCCTCCGGTTGGAGGCGGCTGGAAGCTGTTTATGGGAATGATCAGGCGAGCTTTGCCTTGGCGGCGGCGATCATGGCAACGCACTCCTTGGCGATTTCCTTGTCGGCCGGGGTCAGGTTCAGCAGGGGAGCGCGGACGCCACCGATGTCGGGACCGCCGGAGAGCCGGAGGATTTCCTTAATCATGGCGTACATATTGCCCTCGCCGGAGCACATCTTGTAGATGATCTGGTTGGCGTCCTGCTGCAGCTGTCGGGCCAGGGCCAGGTTCTCTCCCTTGGTGGCCAGCTCGAAAATCTTCAGGTAAACCTCGGGCATGGCGCCGTAGGTGCCGCCGATGCCGCCGGTGGCTCCGGCCACAAGGCCGCTGAGCAGCTGCTCATCGGGGCCGTTGAAGGTGATGGCGCCTCCCGCAATCCACTTCTCAATGTCCTCCACAGGCATGGAGGAGTTCTTCACGCCGATGCAGTTGGGGTTTTGCAGCATGGTCTTCAGCAGACCGGGGTTCAGGGCCACACCCGCCAGCTGGGGAATGTTGTAGATGACAAAGTCGGTGTGGGGGGCGGCGGAGGAAATGTCGTTCCAGTATTTGGCAATGGCCCGGTCGGGCAGGTGGAAGTAGATGGGGGGAATGGCAGCGATGGCATCCACGCCCACGCTTTCGGCGTGAGCAGCCAGCTCCATGGAATCCTTTGTGTTGTTGCAGGCCACATGGGCGATGATGGTCAGCTTGCCCTTGGCAACCTGCATCACGTTTTCCAGCAGCAGCTTCCGCTCTGCCACGCTCTGGTAAATGCACTCGCCGGAGGAGCCGCCCACATACAGGCCCTTCACGCCCTTGGCAATGTAATACTCGGTGAGCTCCCGGACGGCTTTGGGGGAAATATCTCCCTTTTCGTCATAGCAGGCATAGAATGCCGGAATAATCCCTGCGTATTTGCTGAAATCTTTCATGTTTCTAACTCCTCTCAATCGTATACTTTTACTTTGAACACAACTCTCGTAAAGGCCTCGCCACTCTTGTGGACGGGAAGGCGCAGCCGGTGAGCATCCCCGGGGAATACCACCAGGAAATTGCCGGGCTTTAAAATCACGCTCTGGTCCGCCTGACCGGTATAGCCGTAGAAATCGCCCTTTTCCTCGGTGAGGATCAGCCCGTCGGGATGGGCGATCTCCACCCGCTCCATGCCCTGGGTGACAACCTGAATGTCCAGATATTTTTTGTGGGCTTCAAAGAAGGTCTGCTCCACGGGAACGGTCTCCAGATGGAATTTGGTGACAAACAGGTTTTCGCCGTCCAGAAGCGTCTTTTCGGTGGAGGCATTTTCCAGAAATTCCGGGGTCAGGCAATCCAATGCCTTGTCCAGCTCCGGGTGGATGCCGTAGTATTCCTGTTTATTTGTCAGATTCGCGACGATCATATTATCACTTCCTATTGGAAAAGTAAAGGCTTTTTCCCGATTTTTCGCCGCCCGGGGTTGGGCGGCGAAAAGGGGAGGGGATGGAGTTAACCCTTCACAGCGCCCATGGTGATGCCCTTGGTAAAGTATTTCTGGAAGATCAGGAATACGATGATGATGGGCACGGAAGCCAGGGCACAGCCGGCCATCAAGAGGCCAAAGTCGGTGGAGTTCTCGCCCTGCATGGTGGCGATGCCCAGGGAAATGGTCAGATTCTTGTTGGAGGTCAGCATAATCAGCTGCATGAAGTAGTCATTCCAGCTGTTGATGAAGGTGAAAATGGCGCAGGCGCCTACGCCGGGCTTAATCATGGGGAACATCACATCGGTGAAGGTTCTCCACTCACTGGCGCCGTCGATGCGGCAGGCCTCGGTCATTTCCGTGGGGATTCCCTCCGCGAACTGCTTCAGCAGGAACACGCCGAAGGGCCAGCCCACAATGGGGAAGATCACGGCCCAGATGGTATCGTAGAGCTTGAGAGCGGCCATTTCACGAACCAGAGGAATCAGGATGACCTGCTTGGGCAGGGCCATGGCGCACACGATCAGGCTGAAAATGATGGTTCTTCCATAGAAGCGCTTCTTTGCCAGAGCGTATCCGGCCATGGCGGCGGTGAGGCAAGTCAGCAGCATGGAGGCCACGGCCATGAACACGGTGTTGATCAGCCAGCGGATGGCAGCGGGGACGGTGGGGCCGACGACGCCGAAGAGCTCGAACAGGGGAGCGGAGCGCTTGGAGAAGAGCTTGGAATAGTTGTCGAGCACCCATTTGCTGGGAATCCAGACGGGGGTGGTGGAGTTGATCTCCTTGCCGATCTTAAAGGAGCCGGTGATGATCCAGTACAGCGGGAAAGTGAACAGAATGGCGAATACAACCACTGCCACGGCGCAGAAATACCGGTACACCTTGGATTTGGTGTGGCTCTTATCAATGGGATTCATATTCTCGCCTCCTTACTTTTCCTGCCCGAGTTTGAACTGTATGGCGGATAGCAGCGCAATAATCAGCGCCAGAATAACACCCATTGCGTTGCCATAGCCATAGCGGTACAGCTTGAAGGCATTGTAGTAGATGTAATACATGATGGTCATGGTGGCGTTGTTCGGGCCACCAGAGGTCAGCAGCTGAATCAGCGCGAAGCACTGGAAGGAGTTGATGGTGGTGATGACCAGGATGTACAGGGTGGTGGGCATCATCTGGGGCCACTTGATCCGCCAGAAGGCCTGCATCTCGGTGGCGCCGTCCACCTGGGCGGCCTCCACCAGGGATTTATCCACATTGTCCAGAGCGGAAACATAGAGCACGATGGGCTGGCCAACGGAGGTGGTGAGCAGAATCAGGATGATGCACCCCAGGGCGTACTTGGGGTCGCCCAGCCAGTTGATGTTTTTGTCAATGAGCCCCATGCCCTTGCCCAGGTAGTTCAGGATGCCGTAGTAGTTGTTGAACATCCATTTCCAGACCATGGTGACGGCCACGGAACCGGTGACCACGGGCAGGTAGAAAATGCAGCGGAAGGCGGAGGTTGCGGTGACGTGCATTTTGCTGATGGCGGAGGCCACCCACAGGGAGAACGCGCAGGTCACAGGGACGGAGACCAGCACGATGACCATCGTGTTTCTCAACGCAACCCAGAAAACGGGGTCGGCAAACAGCTCTTTATAGTTGCCCAGGCCTACAAAAATGTCCTCCCGGCCCATGGTGGCGTCGAACAGGCTGGTAAACAGGCACATGAACATGGGGTAGAGCACAAACCCCACAAAAAACAGCAGGAAGGGCGCCATGAAAGAATAGGCGGCAATGTTTTCCTGCATCACAAGGCGGTGAGTTTTCTTGCTGACCGTGATGTTGGGACTGGCCAAGGAAATTCCTCCTCTCAGAATTTCAAAAGTAGAAAATTGTTCAGGAAGCGGGCAATGTATCTGTACACTGTCAGGCACATTGTCCGGTTCCTGAACAATGAGTGGAAATGCGCCCCTGCCCTCCCCAGGAGGAGAGGAGAGGGGCGCAGCTCACATTACAGAGTCAGAAGACAGGAATCAGCCCGCGGCAGCTTTGTTGGCATTGGCAACGAAGGTCGCAACCTCGGTAGCCACATCGCCGCCTGCGCCGATGCGCTGCAGCATGTTCCACCACTCGGTACGGGCGACAGCCCAGCCGGGAACGATCTGATAGTAGTCACCCAGGTGGTTCATCAGCTTGGTGTACTCGTTCATGACAGCCTCGGTCTCTTCGCCGGCGTACACATCAACCACGGAAGCCTTCACGGGGAAGTAGGTGGAAGCCTTCACATTCATGGCAGCCTCTTCGTCGCAGGCCCACTTGATGAAGGTCTTGGCAGCCTCGGCCTTGGCAGCGTCGCCGTTGTCGAACACGCCGAAGCCCCAGATACCGCCGCACAGCTGGGTATCGTCACCATTGGTGGAGGGGAAGGCCATGAACAGAATCTCGTCGTCGTTGTTGGTCAGGCCAGCGGTATTGTTGTCGGAGTTCAGCTGCTGGGCAATGTTCCAGCAGGTAGCCATCTGCAGAACGCCCTGACGGAACAGGTTGATTTCGTCGCTGCCGACGATAGCGGGATCGAAGGTGATGCCGTCCATGGCATACAGGGTCTCCAGAGCCTTGATGTTTTCGGGGGAGTCAGCGGTGTAGGCGGTGTGCTCGGGGTTGGTGAAGGTGCCGCCGTACAGGTTGTTGATCAGAGCACGGTTGCCCTGGTCGCCGCCGTGGCCGCCGCAGAACACCACGCCAACATTCTCGTAACCGGCATCATAGACAGCCTGAACAGCCTTCAGGAAGCCGTCGGTGGTCCAGGTGTGGTTCTCTTCGTCGATGTACTGCATGGCGCCGGCAGCCTCAAAGACGGTCTTGTTGATGGCCATGCAGTGAGCGGTCATGCACAGAGGATACTCGTAGTACTTGCCATCGGTGCTGCGGCAGGCAGCTTCGACAGAGGCGTAGATGTCGGCCTTGGCCTCATCGGTCCACAGGTCGGACAGATCAACCATCTTGCCCTTGGCGCCCCAGTTGGCGACCAGACGCTCGGGTCCTTCCATGACGATGTCGGGAGCGGCGTTGCCTTCGATGGCGGTGTTGACCTTGTCGTCGCCGTCGGTGTAGGTCAGGTACTCAACAGTGACCTTGATTTCGGGATGCGCAGCGTTGAAAGCTTCCAGCAGTGCGTTGACGGTAGCTTCCTTGCCCCAATCGCCGATGGGGTAGGTCCACAGGGAGATTTCGGTGACGTCGTCGGCGCTGGCGGTGAAAGCACACAGGCTCATCACCATGACGACGGTCAGCACAATTGCGATTAACTTTTTCATAGTATCCTCCTAAAAATTAGAATATTTGGTGAAACCGTTGAATATCTCGTTTTCACTTGCCACCATCTTAGCGAACTTTAACAGGAAAGTCAATGGGTTAAGTGTGAAAATAATTTTCAAAACGGCTTTTTTAAGAAAATTCAACTATTTCGTACAAAATTCGGCGGATGAAGATAATTTTCATCCGCCTCCTTTTGTGAAAATTTACTACGAATTTTGGAATCTTTTGCTCGATTTAGAAATTTGGGGATTTTGTAGGGGAAAACCCATGAAAATTCTTTGGGACTATACATGTTTGGCTGCCAAGGCCTGGGCGATCCGGTTGCGGCGCTCCTTTGCTTCGTCCAGATTTTTCCGGGTAAACTCAGAAAAGAGAATATCGATCAGGTACATCTGGGCAATCCGGGCGGGGACGGAACCGCTTTGCAGGGGATTCTCGTTGGCCCCGCACTGGAGCACAATGTCCGCCAGGGCAGCCCCCGGGGAATTGGGGAAGCGGGTGACTAAAATCACCTTGCTTCCCCGCTCCCTGGCGGTTTCCAGCGTATCGAGCATGGCCAGGGTGGAGCCGGAGTAGGAGAAGAACAGGATGGTATCCGTGCTCTCCACCATGGCGGCGGCCATGGCCTGCATGTGGGAATCGCTGACAGGCCGGAATTTGCCGGAGATGGTGGAAAACAGGTGGGCCGCCTCCGACGCGATCAGCATGGAGCCTCCCTGACCCATGCACAGAACCGAGGTGCTGTTTCGCAGCAGGGCGGCAGCCCGGGCCACGGCATCCAAATCCAGCACCTCCCGGGTCTGGACCATGGCCATGGTGCTGGCATTCAGCAGCTTTTGGCTGATGGCCTCCAGGGTGTCCTCCTGGGTGATCTCACCGGAGAGGGGATTGTCCTCCAGCCGGTGGATGGAGGCGTTGGCGATGGCAATCTTGAAATCCGGATACCCCTTATAGCCCAACCGGCGGCAAAAGCGGGACACGGTGGCGTCGGCCACGGAGCAGGCGCCTGCCAGCTCTGAAATGGACATCCGGGAAATGCAGTCCTGGGCGGAGAGAATATAGTCCGCCAGCTTTTTTTCCGCCGGGGTGAAGGAATAGTATTCACTGCCGATGTGGACAAATACGCTTTCTTTTTCCTTTGCCAATGTGTCGCCTCCTTTTCGCTTCGTGGATGTATTTTTACCGCTCCAGCAGCTGACCCAGCATGATGTCGGTGTTGATCAGCATTCTGGGCAGATGGAAGGGACCCTTGAAGGTGGAGCCCTTGGTGGAGGGCATGGTGGGCAGACCGTCCCGGCGGAGGTAGCCGTACCACTCGCCGTACTCCGGGTCGGAGAAGTGGGCCTTGGCGTAGCCCAGGGTCTTGAAATACCAATCCAGGTATTCTTCCTTCCCGGTGTCCCGGTAGAGCATCAGGGAGGCGATCAGAATCTCGTCATGGGGCCACCACAGCTTCATGTCGTGCTCGTAGGCCTCGGGGGGATTGCCCAGGCAGTCGATGAAATAGAGCAGTCCGCCGTATTCCTTGTCCCAGCCGGCGCTGATGGCCCAGTTAAAAATCTGCTCGGCCTTTGCCACCAGCTCCTTGTCGCCGGTACGGGCGGCGTGCTCCAGCATAAACCACACGCCCTCAATGTCGTGTCCGGGGTTGACGACCCGGCCCTCGGTGTAGTCCAGGTTGGCCTCGCCGTTGGGGCCCACGTTTTCCAAAATACATTTCAGCTCGGGATGGTAGTTGTACTTGAAGATCTCGTCCACACAGGTCTGAGCCCGCTCCTCATACAAGGCCCGCTTCTGCTCGTCCACCCGCATCATCACGGTCAGCACGTTCAGGAAAATCATGGGCAGACCAAAGGAGCGGCCGGTGCGGGTCTCAGGGATGGTCTTGGGGCCCAGGCCGGTGGGGTCGGGCATTCCATGCCACAGGTTCCAGTAGAGGTCACAGGCCTTTCTCGCCCGCTCCAGGCACACCGTTTCGCCCGTGACGCCGTAGTATTCCGCGTTGGCCAGGGCATAGAAGGCCTCGGAGTAGAAATAGCGGCGCTGGCGCAGGGGCTTGCCGTCCTTGGTGACGGTGAAATACATTCTGTCCCCGGCTTCCCGGTTGATGCAGTATTTCTCCATGAAGTCCAGGCAGCTCTTAGAGGCGTCCAGCCACTCCTGCTTTGCGCCGTACACATGGCACAGGTAGGCGAACATCCAGCCGCACCGGCCCTGCATCCACACGCTCTTGTCGGTGGAATAGACCTTGCCGTAGCGATCCAGGCAGGTGTAGACACCGCCGTATTCCGGGTCCATTCCGTTCTTCAGCCAGAAGTTGACGCAGCTGTCCAGCTCCTTTTCCGTCCAGGCCTTGGCCTGGCGCAATTGTTCTTTGTTCATTTTGTACCTCCTTGATGGTGTTGTGGGTTGGATTCTTTATGATTTTCAATACTAACATTATACCGTTCATTTTTCAAGTAGAATTTTCAAAAAGACTAGTGACAGAAAAAGATTTTCATGTTACAATGATGCCATCTCCAATTTAGACGAAAGAGGTGCTCTTGTTATGGAATTTCTTGGCGTAAACATCAACGTTAAAAACCTTCCGGAGCTGGACCCGGAATTTATCCCCCTGCATCAGTTTAACAAGGCGTTCCTGTCCACGGCGAAGAAGCCTGTTTCCATCGCGGTGGAGCGGGCCAGAGGAGAGATGGCAAGCTATCACACCTTCATCCACGGCACACCGGAGATGAAGGCGGCGGACTGTTTCTACATCGACCGGCTGGTGAAGTTCATCCTGTGGATGAAGGGCGGCTTCCGCATCTATGTCAGCGGCGACGAGACCATCTACCATTACCTCTGCGATTGCTACCGCGCAGGCGGCAAGCAGGAATTTGACTGGGACTACATGGCCAGTGTCTTTGAGCATCCCTTCGAGGTGCTGCTGGTGGACCAGGTGCCCGAGAGCAAGGACGCCCCCCAGAAAATCGGCGGACACTTCGGCGGCTGCCGCATCGGCTTTGACGCCGGTGGCTCCGACCGGAAGGTATCCGCGGTCATCGACGGGGAGACGGTTTTCTCCGAAGAGGTGGTCTGGTTCCCCAAGATCAATTCCGACCCGGATTACCACTATGACGGCATCGTCTCCGCGCTGAAATCCGCTGCCGCCCACATGCCCCGGGTGGATGCCGTGGGCGTCTCCTCCGCCGGTGTGTTCATCAACAACCGCACCATGAACGCTTCTCTGTTCCTGAAGGTTCCCAAGGACCTTTATGACAAAAAGGTGAAGGACATCTACATCCGGGCCATTACCGACACCTTCGGCAATGTGCCCTACAGCGTGGTCAATGACGGCGACGTGTCCGCCCTGGCCGGCGCTATCAGCCTGGGGGAGAACAACATGCTGGGCATCGCCATGGGCACCAGCGAGGCTGTGGGCTTTGTGGACGGAAACGGCTGCATCACCGGCTGGCTGAACGAGCTGGCATTCTGCCCGGTGGACGCCTCCCCCAAGGCCATGCAGGACGAATGGTCCGGTGATTTCGGCGTGGGCTGCAAGTATTTCTCCCAGGATGCGGTGATCAAGCTGGCTCCCGCCGCCGGAATCGAGCTGGAGGAAAGCCTGTCTCCCGCTGAGAAGCTGAAAAAGGTTCAGGGCCTGATGGAGCAGGGCGACCCCCGTGCTGCTGCCATCTACCGCAGCATTGGTACGTATCTGGCCCACAGCTTTGCCCTGTATTACGATTTCTATGGCTTCAAGCATGTGCTGCTGCTGGGCCGGGTGATGTCCGGCAAGGGCGGCGATCTGCTGCTGGAAAGCTACAACCAGGTGATGGCCGACGAGTATCCGGAGCTGGCGGAGAAGATTCATGTGGCGCTGCCGGATGAAAAGTTCCGCCGGGTTGGCCAGTCCGCCATCGCTGCATCCCTGCCGGAGATTCCCGGCTGAAACAAAGAAAGAGGCAAGCTATGAAAAAACACATTGTATGCTTTGGCGATTCCAATACCCACGGCTACTGTGCCGACCCCTCCGATACCGTCACCGGCGGCGACCGCTTCGATGAATCCGAGCGCTGGACCTGCCTGCTGCAGCAGAAGCTGGGGGAGGGGTATCTGGTCCTGGAAGAGGGCCTTTCCGGGCGCACCACCGTGTTCCCCGATGCCCTTCACGAGAGCATGGACGGCCTGAGCGTGATCTATTCCACCCTGATGAGCCATGAGCCTGTGGATTTGCTGGTGATTATGCTGGGCACCAATGACACCAAGGAACGCCTGGGGGTCAACGCCGCCTGCATCGCCATCGGTATGGAGCGGCTGGTGCGCAAGGCCCAGTCCACCATGTGCTGGGCGGGTGGCAAGCCCAATGTCCTGATTGTCTGCCCGCCCCACATCCGCAAGGAGATGTATGACAATCCCTGCGGCGTGCCCATGGGGAACGGCTGCATTGAAAAATCCCAGGAGCTGGCGGGATACCTGCGGGATACCGCCAAGCTGGTGGGAGCCTCCTTCCTGGATGCCCAGGAATTTGCGGAGTTTAATCCCGTGGATGGAATGCACCTGACCGCCAGGGGCCACCGTCAGCTTGCGGAAAAATTGGCGGAAGTGATTCCGGGGCTGGTGTGAGATGTTCCGCTCCATCTTTCGCCCCTATGGCCCGGTTTGGAATTTCTTCAACGCCATCACCGACGTACTGCTGCTGAGTCTGCTGTGGTGCCTGTGCAGTCTGCCTCTGATTACCCTGGGGGCGTCCACCACGGCCCTGTATGACGCTGCCGTCCACGGCATCCGTTACCGGGAGCCGGGCCTTTACCGCCGGTTCTTCCGAACCTTCCGCAGGGAGTGGAAGACTGCCGGAGCGGTGACATTGCTCTGGGGCCTGATTTTGCTCTTTGGCGTGTATGTGCTGGCCCTGCTGGATGAGGCGGCTGCGCAGAGTACCGCGGCCGGTGTGATGGCCGGGGGCTACCGGGTGCTCATGGGCATCCCCCTGACCGCCGCCTGCTGGTCGTGTATGCTGCTTTCCCGTTTTACCTACAAATTCCGGAGCTTGACCGCCAATGCCCTTCGGTTCCTGCCGGTGCATCTGCCGTCGTCGCTGGCCATTGGTGTATTCACCTGGCTGGTGTGCTGGTACTGCTCCCACTATCCAATCGCGCTGACCTTTGCCCCGGCGGTGATGGCCATCGTCTGGTCCCTGGCGGCGGAGCCGGTTTTCAAAAAATACGGCGGCGGTCTGGAAGAAAAGACTGAATAAGGAGTGATTCCTAAATGTTTTACTGCAACGCGAAAATTTACGGCCCGGATTTCCGGTTCCATCATGGGGCCTTTGAGGTCAAAGACGGCCGGTTTGGAGCCGTTTTGCCGGAGAATGTGCCGGAGGATGCCGTTGACCTGGAAGGGGCCACGGTGATTCCCGGGCTCATCGATGTCCACAGCCACGGAAACTCCAATGCGGACTTTTCCGACGGGGATTATGAGGGCCTGAAAACCATGGCCCGCTACTACGCCCGCTGCGGCGTGACCTCCTTTGCCCCCGCCTCCATGACGCTGCCCTATGAGGTGCTGGAGAAGGCCTTTGCCACCGCCCTGGAGCTGACCCGGGAGCGCCCCCAGGGCGCGGCGGTGCTCCGCGGCATCCAGATGGAGGGCCCCTATTTCTCCTATAAAAAGCGGGGGGCCCAGAATCCCGATTATCTGAAAAATCCGGATTTCGAGGGCTTCCAAAAGCTGTACGAGGGCTGCAACGGGCTGATTTCCATTGTGGACATCGCCCCGGAGCTTCCCGGAGCCGCGGAATTCGCCCAGAAGGCCAGCAGGCTGTGCACCGTCTCCGTGGCTCACACGGATTCGGACTATGACCACGCCAAGGCCGTCTTCGACGCGGGCGCCACCCACCTGACCCACCTGTACAATGCCATGCCCGGCATCAATCACCGAAATCCCGGGGTGATTCCCGCCGCGGTGGAGAATCCCCATGTCCGGGCAGAAATCATCTGCGACGGCTACCACATCCATCCCGCCGCTGTCCGGCTGGCCTTTTCCATGTTCGGCGGGGAGCGGATGATCCTGGTTTCCGACTCCGGCCGGTGCGCTGGATTGCCCGAGGGCAGCCAGTTCACCCTGGGCGGGCAGGATGCCTGGCTCCGGGACGGTGTGGGCCGGCTGGGAGACGGCACCATTGCCTGTTCCGCTGCCAACCTCTGGGGGTGCCTGACCAATGTGCTGCGCTGGGGCATCCGGGAGGAGGACGCCATCCGTGCCGCCACCTGGAACCCCGCCTGTGCCATTTCCGCCCAGAAGGAAGTGGGCTCCATCGAAGAAGGAAAGATTGCGGACTTCATCGTCTGCAGTTCGGACTACACATGCAAGCGCGTCTTCCTGGCGGGCACAGAGCTTCAATAAATACGATACATAGCATGAAGTCCGGCAGCGGTCTTTTGGGCCTGCTGCCGGATTTTTCATGGTTGATTTTTCTGTGTTCTCTGGATACAATAGAAGAAGGAAAGTCCCCGCTTTGCGTGATTTTGAAGGCGGAGTAAACTCGTATTGACAGGATACGGAGGAACCATTTCATGAATCAGCAGTTTTACGAATCCATCAAAGCAATCTTGCAGGAGGCAAGGAATAGGGTCTATCAAACGGCGAATTTTGCCATGGTAGAAGCATACTGGAATATTGGCAGGAAAATCATAGATGAACAGAATGGAAAAGAAAAAGCGGATTATGGAACGGGACTGTTGAAGGAATTATCCAAACAAATGACCCGTGATTTCTGAAAAGGATTTACTGTAACGAATTAAAAATATATGCGGCAGTTCTATCTGACTTTTCCAAATCGTCACGCATTGCGTGACGATTTAAGCTGGACGCATTATCGTTTGCTGATGCGAGTTGAAAATGAAAAAGCCCGCAATTTTTATTTGGAGGAAGCCGTAAAAGCGCAGTGGAGTACAAGGCAGCTGGAGCGCCAGATCAACACACTGTTTTATGAGAGACTGCTTTCCAGCCATGATAAACAGAGTGTGGCTGCCGAAATCCAAACCCTGGAGCCGGCAAAGAGTGACGCAATCGTAAAGTACACGCTGCCTGAAAATGAAACTCAGATTTTTGCATCCAAGTATAAGTTGTATTTGCCGACGGAGGAAGAATTGCGCAAAGAGCTGAGCCAGGAATACAATGCGTTGGAAGGCGGAAAAGCCGGGGACGAAACGGAATAAAAAAGCGATACCATGCTGAACGCATGGATATGATTTCCGTTCACCCTCATGCGAATTGGTGGCGGGCAGTACCCGCCAATTCACCCACCAGCTGAGCAAAAGAGACAGCACATCCCCGAATGACAAACCGGCAGCAGCCATTTTCTGGCTGCTGCCGGTCATTTTTTGTCCTTATTTTGCCGCCTTTTTCCTTCTGGGCTTTGCGGGGGCGCTGGGGTCCTTGGGGGCCCGGGGCTTTCTGGGCTTCTTGGGCTTTTCTTCCGCTTCTTTGACGGGGGCTGCCTCCTTGACCGCCTCCTCCTTGGGTTCTTCCGGTTCTGCCTTAGGCTCTTCCGGTTCTGCCTTGGGCATCTCTTTCAGCACCACAGCGGTGCGGGCGGGAAGGTACAGGGTGATGGCGGAGTTGCCCTGGCCATCCACCTGGGCGGGGTAGGTGATGTGCTGCACCTGGTCAAAGCCGCCGTAGATGCCGTCATCGGTGCATAGGGCCACGGTGTAGTCCGCGATGGCGGGCAGGGGAACCCGGATGTCGGTGTAGGAGTGGGTGGGGCTGAAATTGAAGGCGAACAGCAGCCCCTTGCGGTAGAACACGATGACCTGCTTGTCCGAGTCCTTCATCCGCAAATCGCCCATGCGCATGGAGAACAGGTCTGCTTCCTTGGTCAGCTTGATCATGTCCTCGTCGAACTGGCCCAGCCACTCATATTTCAGCAGACCGTTGTCCCGCAGGCTCCACTGGCGGCGGCAGTAGTGGAAGCTCCAGCCGTTGCCCTCCCGGGGGAAGTCGATCCATTCCGGGTGGCCGAACTCATTGCCCATGAAGTTCAGATAGGCCTCGCCGCCGCCGGCCAGGGTGTAGAGCCGAATCATTTTGTGCAGGGCAATGGCCCGGTCGATCACGGGATTGTGGGTGCTCTTTTCCATGTCGGTATACATGGCGGCGTCGGCCAGACGGAAGATCATGGTCTTGTCGCCCACCAGGGCTTGGTCGTGGCTCTCCACATAGGCCACGGTGTTTTCACCGGGACGGCGCATACACATGTCGCACCACATTTTGAAAATGTCCCAGAATTCGTCCTTCCGCTCCTTTACGGTGTGCACCCACATATCCGGCAGACCCATGCCCAGCCGGTAGTCAAAGCCGATGCCGCCGTCGGCAATGGGCAGGGCCATGCCAGGCATACCGGACATATCCTCGGCGATGGTGATGGCCTTGGGATTCACCTGGCGGATCAATTCATTGGCCAGCTGCAAATAGGTGATGGCCTCGGTGTGGGTGTTCATGGAGAAGTATTTGTCGTTGGTGTTGAAATCGGTGCCCAGACCGTGGTCGTGATAGAGCATGGAGGTGACGCCGTCGAACCGGAAGCCGTCGAAATGGTATTCGGTCATCCAGAATTTCAGGTTGCTCAGCAGGAAGTGGATGACCCCGGTCTTACCATAGTCAAAGCACTTGGTGCCCCAGGCGGGGTGATCGCCCTTGGGGCCGTCGTGGAAGAATTGCCAGGTGGTGCCGTCGAACATATTGATGCCCTCGGCGGTGTTCTTCACCGCGTGGGAATGCACCACATCCAGCAGCACCCGGATGCCCATGGCATGGGCGGTATTGACCAGGTATTTCAAATCCTCGGGCTTTCCAAACCAGCTGGAAGCGGCAAAGAAATTGGAAACCTGGTAGCCAAAGCTGCCGTAGTAGGGATGCTCCATAATGGCCATGAGCTGCACGGTGTTGTAGCCCGCCCTTTTAATCCGGGGCAGGGTGTAGTCCGCGAACTCCCGATAGGTGCCCACCTTGCCCTCTTCCTGGGCCATGCCCACGTGGGCCTCATAGATATACAGGGACTTTTCTCCCTGGAAATCAGCGTCCGTCCAGGGGAATGTTTTCTGATCGTCCACCACCTCTGCGCAGAAGGTGATGGTTTTGGGGTCCTGAACCACCCGGCGGGCGTAGAGGGGAATGTGCTCTGTGCGGGTCATATTGGAATCCACCACGGTTTTGACCTTGCAGCCGTCCCACAGGGCGTTGTCGCCCTCCAGACGGATTTCCCAGTTGCCGTTGCCGATGGGGGTCAGGGGATGGCTGGTCTGGTTCCAGCCGTTGAAATCACCCTCCAGGTATAGCTGATAGGCACTGGGAGCCCACTCCCGGTATACCCACCCCCCGTCCACACGGTGGAAGCCAAAGAAATTATGGGCGTTGGCAAAGTCGTTCAGGGTCTGCCCCTCGCCGAGAATCCGGGCCTTGGTGGCGCGGTAGAGGAACATCCGCAGGTCAATGTCCCCGGAGTAGGGGGCAAGCTGGGGATTCAGTTCTAAAAGACGGTACATAATGTGACTCCTTTCAAAATGGTTATTCAATTTGATGGAAATTTAGGTGATAAATGGAGGTGTTACCGGCTTTTCAGCCACTGGGCAATTCCCGGAAAAATACCACAATTTCTGGCGAAGATACTGTAACACTCCCGCTGTGCCAAAGGGGCGTTCTGGCAGCCGATTTCAATGGTCAGAGACGGTATCTCCAAGGCATCAATTGCCCAATCCTTATACCCTGCTCCAACCACACCAGCGCTGTCCGCTAATCCGTAGCCTGTTATTCCACCGATTACTTTTCCAAAGCTTTCGGATTGTGAATTAACAGGGCCCTTTTCGCCGTATTGGCAGTAAATGATACTTCCATGTGCATGATAGCTTACGGTTGCATCAAAGTCATATTTTAGGGTATAATCCCGCAATGCCCTCGTCTCCGAGGCTGAAAATGGGGCATCCCCTCTGTATTGCTGGGAAGATGGCTGTGTTCGTTCGCCAGACACTTCCCATCCGGCGGAGAAATTTCGGTTGAGATCGACGCCCAAGCCATTTGCTTTCCATTGGGACGCATATGAAGCTGTATCGGTGGAAGTAAACCTAAGGGCCGCATCTTGCTGATAAATCGCCATCTGATTGTCGTTCAGCATTTTGCTCTGTGAAATCACAACGCCGTCGGGATTGCTCATGGGAATAATATGGAAGCATACGTCATTGAAGCTTTGAAAATCCTGATCAATCCGATCAACCCAATAATCCAGCATGGCCATCAGCAGCCAGGCGGTCATGTGCTCTCTGCCATGAATTGCTCCTTGCAGAAGAACATGATAGTTGGCATTCCTGTCTCCAAAGCGGACAACAGGAATATCCCTGCCCAATTCGCTGGTTCCGATGCTTTCGCAGCAGATCAGGCTGGGGTAATTGGCTGATAAAATCGCTATATCCTCCAGCATCTGCTCGTAGGGATAGCAGTCCGTTGGTAAGACAACATCCAGAAGCGTTTGAAAATAGTCAGTTTCTTCCGGCTTGATGTAGCTTGAAAGGACAAAACCGTTCTTTGAACCGTAGGTTACATACGCATACCGCCCAACCCACTGATTCAGGATAACAGATTCTCCTGCGGGAATTTTTAAAATGACCTCGGAGCTGTCCGGTGCAGAGCGGAGGCTGATGAATTCTTCACAGTTTGCGACCCAACGCAGGGGCACAAGCCGCTCCTGGCGGGCTTCTACCGGCTGAATGTAACTTG
>CAZYWM010000002.1:19539-63241 GCA_964651615.1 uncultured Oscillospiraceae bacterium
CGCTCCTGGCGGGCTTCTACCGGCTGAATGTAACTTGAGAGCACGTAACCCTGCAGGCCGTTATAATCCACCAGCGCGAAATTGTCGTCTCAGCCCAGCGGTGAGAATTCTTCATTTGCCAAAATGCGTGTGATGACACTGGAAGAGGTGCTGGGTTCACTTCTCAAGCTGATAAATTCATTGCAGTCAGCATACCAACGGGAGATAACCACCGGGTCAAAGTGCTCTTCAACCCCATTGTTCGGCAGCGGTAGAGTCTTCTCGGCTGTGACGGTCTCGACATTCAAAAAACTTTCAACGGGAGGTGGCTCCTCACTGGTGTAGGTTGGTTCCTGATAACCCTGGGAATTCTGTTCGATTTGAGCGCTGGGCAAGGGATCCTGAGGGACTTCCGGGACTGTAAAATCACACCCCAAAAGGAAAAAAGACAGCAGCAGAAGGATTGGTATCAGTTTCTTCATTTTCCACCCTTTGCGTTCAGAAACGCTCGTGAATGTGGGTTTGAATTTTGTCCTTGATTTCGGATAATTTGTGCTTTTCCCGGAGATTCTGCCGCAGCTCCTCCCGCAGAAGCTGCAATTGGGCCAAATCCTCCATCAGCTCCCCGTTGGCATTTAACAGATTGTCCACCGGCTCCCGGCGGCTGGGGTAGCCGCCGCTTTGGTAGCGGTCGATGACGATTTCATACCGCTCCATGGCGATTTTCACCGCATCCGTCCAGGACAGATACAGCTCCCGGGCGGCGTGGTCGCCGATCTGGGCCATCCTCTGGGTCGTCAAATCCAGAAGACAGGCGGCCATGCTCTCGGCGTTCTCCTCGATCAGCAGTCCGTTTTGCCCGTGGGTGATTCCCTCGGCAGCGCAGCTTCCCTGAATCAGCACCGAGGCCAGGGAGCAGGCCGCCGCCTCCCGCACCACCAGTCCATTGGTATCGAAGGTGGAGGGGAAGAGGAACAAATCGGCCCGGCAATACCAGCAGCGCAGCTTCTCCCGGTCGTGGACGGCCCCGGTGAAAATGCAGTTTTTACCAAGGCCGCTGTCCTCGGCGTAGGAAACCACCTGGTCGTAGTCGGCGCCGGAGCCCACGAAGACCATGCGGAAATCCTTCCCCTGGCGCTTCAGCATGGTCAGGGCGTCGATGATGATTTTCAGTCCCTTGTACCACATCATCCGCCCCACAAAGAGGAAGACAGGCACGCCGGCGGGCAGGTCGAACCCTGCCGTGGCCTGGGCGATGGCCTCCTCCGGCATCCGCTGCCGGGGCAAGTCCACGCCGTTGGGCATGACCACGCATTCCCCCTCATAGCCCAGGGAGCGCAGATTCTCCGCCGCCCCCCGGCTCACGGCCCAGACCTCGTCACAGGCGCGGATGTTCTGAACCAGGGCCTTGATGCCCTTCTCCCGAAGGGTCTTGCTTTTGGTAAGGTTGGCAATGTCAATGTCGAATTTGGTATGATAGGTCAAAACCAGCGGGGCATCCACCACCCGGCGCAGCTCCCGGCCCAGCAGGGTAGAGACGATGGGGCAGTGGGCGTGGAGCAGGGCAATCCGCTTCCCGGAGAGCTGCCTGGCAATCTCGGGGGAGAAGGGGATGCCCGCCATATAGCCTCCGGTGATCTTCCGGAAATCCAGGCTGGGATAGCGGATGATGGGAAAGGGATAATCCCCATCCTGGCTGTCCGGGTGGGCGGGGGTGATGACCAGGGCTTCTTCTCCGGCTTGGGAGATCACCTGGGCATAGTTCTTTACCGCGTTGGCCACCCCGTCAATCAGGGGCGGGAAGGAATCGTTCAGCAGACAAATGGTTTGGTTAGGCGACATGACGCTTTTCTCCATGAATCCTTGCAAATTGTATTATCCGCCAATGGAGGATAACTGGACACTTAAAAAATACCACAAAATAGCCATTTCGTCAACCAGAAAACAAGATGCCCCGGGCGTGCGCTCCGTGAAACGCACGCCCGGGGATACATTTTATCGAATATTACTGAGGTACTCCCTGAGCCACACCATGGCCTGGCGGTAGCCGTCAAAGCCCTGGCCTTTGATGGTGTGCTTGCAGGCGAGCCCCGCATAGGAAATTTTTCGGAAGGGCTCCCTGGAATCCACATCGGAGATGTGTACCTCCACCGCCGGGATAGACACAGCTTTCAGAGCATCCAGAATGGCGACGCTGGTGTGGGTGTAGGCGGCGGGATTGATGACGATGCCGTCCACCCTGCCATAGGCCCACTGAATTTTATCCACCAGGTCGCCCTCGTGATTGGACTGGTACTGCTCTACCTCCACGCCCAGCTCTCTGCCCCAATCCTGCAGCATTTGCAGCAGGTCGGCGAAGGTGTTTTTTCCGTAAATGCCCGGTTCCCGGATGCCCAGGAAGTTCAGGTTGGGGCCGTTGATCACCAAAATTTTCATCATACTGTCTCCTTCTTTTCCAGGGCGGCCATGATTTGGGCCAGAGTTTCCTCCACCGGGCCGTCGTTGGATACTGAAATGTCGGCAAACCGTTCATACAGCGTCCGACGCTTTTCAAACATCTCCGAGAGCTTCCCGGCCTGGGAGAGGGGACGGCCGTCGGTGGGGAGCTTGTCAATGCTTCTGGTCAGCCACAGAATGGTGCCGTTCTGATGGAGCAGGGGATGGTTCCGCTCCTGGGTGACGCAGCCCCCGCCGGTGGCGATGACCAGACCGCTCTGTTTGCCGAGCTGGGCCAGGGTGTCGGTCTCCATCTGCCGGAAGGCGGACTCTCCCTCCGTCGGGATAATTTCCGTGATGGGTCTGCCCACCCGCTGTTCCAGCGCTTCGTCGGCATCCACAAATTTTTTCCCGGTGCGCTGGGCCAGCAGTATTCCGATGGTGGTTTTGCCGCAGCCGGGCATGCCGATGAGAATGAGATTTTCCATCTGCCGCCGGAGCGAATCGTGAATTTCCGTGATTTTGGAATCGTCAATGGGGCAGCCGGTGAACCACTCGGCGCTCTGCTTTGCCTGGGCCACCAGCATCCCCAGCCCATTCATGGCAACCAGCCCCCGCGCTTCCGCATCCAGAAGAATCTTAGGTTTGGCCGGGTTATATACCACGTCCAGCACCCCCTCCAGTCGGGGGAACACCCCCAAATCCAGGGGGCTGACCCCAGTGTTGGGGTACATGCCCACCGGGGTGGTGTTGACGATGACAGCGGCATCCGAATGGAGCGTGAGATTTCCGTAGTGGTTCTCTCCCGAGCGGGAGATGATGACGACGTTTGCCCCCAGCGCCTGGAGCACTGCCACCGCCGTGTTGGAGGCCCCGCCGCTGCCCAGCACCAGCACCTTCTTGCCGCCCACGTCCAGGCCGCTTCGGTTTACCAGATACCGGAAGCCAAAATAGTCGGTGTTGTGGCCGATCAGGCTGCCATCCTCCCGGCGGACAATGGTGTTCACCGCCCCCAGCCGCTTTGCTACCGGGGACAGCTCATCCAGGAAGGGGATTACATCCTTTTTGTAGGGGATGGTCACATTCAGTCCGGTAAAGTCGCCGCTTTTTAAAAATTCTTCCAGCTCCTGGGGCTCCTTTTCAAACAGAGTATAGGCGTAGTTTCCCAATTGCCGGTGAATCTGGGGGGAGTAGCTGTGCCCCAGCTTCCGGCCAAGTAATCCGCACCGCATTCAGACCACCTCTGTATAGCTGCCCAGGTATTTGAATTCCTCGCAGAAATCCCCGATTTCGCACATGAGCTCCACGAACTCCTGGGAATAAATGGAGGTCTCCAAGTCGAAATAGAACATGAATTCAAATTCCCGGTCGGGCAGGGGGCGGGATTCCAGCTTGGTCACGTTGATGCCCAGGGTATAGAGCCGGGCCAGCACCTTGTAAAGGGCCCCGGGCTTGTGATTCAGAATCATCATGATGCTGGTTTTGTCCGAGCCGGGGTAGATTTCCAGGTTTTTGCTGATGCAGATGAACCGGGTCCGGTTGTTGCCCTTGTCCTGGACGCTGGAGGCGATGTTTTCCAGGCCGTAGAGCTGGGCACAGGAGCGGCTGCTGAGAGCGGCCACATCCTTTCGGCCGGATTTGGCCACCATCTCCGCCGCCACTGCCGTATTGGCCACTGCCACCACATTCACCCCTGGGAGCTTGCTCAGGAAGCCCCCGCACTGGTGGATGGCCTGCTCGTGGGAGTAGATTTCTTTGATGTCCTCCAGCTTGGTCCCTGGGTTTACCAGCAGATTGTGGTCCACTTTCAAGCGGAAGGTGCGGACGATGGAGAAATTGTGCTGAATCATCAGGTCATAAACCTGATTCACAGAGCCAGCCGTGGAGTTTTCAATGGGCAGAATGCCATACTGGCACATGCCTTTTTCAATGGCAGAAAATACGGCATCAAAATTCTTGAAATACAGAATCATGGGGCTTTTGAATATTTTTTCACAGGCCAGTTGGGAGTAGGCACCCTCCACCCCCTGGCAGGCCACCATGGGGGACTGGGGGAAGAGCTTGGGGGTATTTTCAATGGCCTGGGTGATTTCCCGGTACAGGGGCGTCTGGCTGCCGTTGCGCTTGGCCTGGCAGCTGCGGCTCAGCTCAAAAATGGTGGAATAAAGGCTTCTTGTGTAGCCCGCCAGCTCCGGCCCGGCTTTCTTCGCCATCTCCTGCAAAATCTCCCGCTCCCGGGCGGGGACGTAGATGGGCAGGTTCCGCTCCCGTTTGTAGTCCGCCACCTTGGCGGAAAGCTCCATTCGAGCGCAGAACAGCTTTACCAATTCTTCATCGACTTTGTCAATCTCAGCTCTCAGTTCGGTAATATCCATGAGGCTCCTTCTTCCTTTTGTTTTGCTTTAGGAACTGTTCCGAAATAAATTGAACGATCTGACTCGTCTTTTCCGCCCGTCGCTGCGTTGTCAAAGCTTACAATACACAAAGTATTGCTGCGCTTTTCCGCCTTGCTGCGGGTGGAAAATCCTTCGCCATCTTTGTTCAATTTATTTCTGCACAGTTCCTTATCGGTTTCCATAGCGGTAAATTGGAAATTGTTCAATTCTTTTCGTAATAAACAATATCCATTCTTTCATTTACTTTTTCAGTCATTCCCGTTTTCACATATCCCATTTTTTCATACAGATGACAATTTCCTTTTTCCTGAAGAATCGTGTCGAGCTTCCAGTTATTCGCTCCATGAATTTTCTCAATTTCATCAAAAGTTCGTTGTGCTAATCCTCTATTGCGAAACTCTTTCATAATAAAAATAGGAGCAATCCTCTTTCTGCTTCCATCTTTTTTATCAACAACCCGAATTGCTCCAACCAGTCTGTTATCGTCGAAAATACAATAGAAATATGTAAAGTCCTGAGATAATTTTGCTTCAACTTTTCCCCTTTCCTCATTTCCGGGACTCGTCTCATAATCTTGATACTTTTCCAACAAATCAGCAAAAGCCTTTACTTGCATATTCCATATTTTTTCACAATCACCAACACCAGCTCTTACTAACTTCATAATATTCCCCCCAAAAATACCAATTTACGGCAGGGCTTGACTTTCCTATCCCTTCCAGCCGTTTTGCAGCAGCATGTCGAAAATCGCAATGGCGGCGGCGGCTTCCACAACAGGTACTGCCCGGGGGACGATGCAGGGGTCGTGGCGGCCCTTCACCACCAGCTCCTGATTTTCTCCCCGGCTGAGGGAAACGCTCTGCTGCGCCTGGGAGATGGAGGGGGTGGGCTTGATGGCCGCCCGGAACAGCAGGGGCATTCCGTTGGTGATGCCCCCCAGGATTCCGCCGCAGTGGTTGGTGGATGTGACCACCTTTCCCTCTTCCATACGGAAATCGTCGTTGTTTTCGCTTCCCTGGAGGTTGGCCGCTTCAAAGCCGATGCCGAATTCCACGCCCTTCACCGCCGGGATGCCGTAGACGATTTGGGCAATCCGCCCCTCCACGCCGCCGAACATGGGCTCTCCCAGGCCTGCGGGCAGTCCGGTGACGGCGCATTCGATGATGCCCCCAACACTGTCTTGTTCCATCCGGGCCGCTGCCACCGCTTCCCGCATTTTTGCCCCGGCCTGGGGATTCAGAACGGGGAAATCAGTGCACACGCTGTCCAGCTGGGGCTGTATTGGGTCGAAGGGGGTATCCGGAATCCCGGCGATGGCGGCGATGTGGGCGCTAATCCGGATGCCCTTCGCTTCCAGCCACTGTTTGCACAGCCCACCGGCGATGCACAGGGGGGCCGTCAGCCGCCCGGAAAAGTGTCCGCCGCCCGCTGCGTCCTGGTAGCCGCCGTATTTGACCTGGGCGGTGTAGTCGGCGTGGCCGGGCCGAGGGCAGTCCATGAGATTGGCGTAGTCCCCGGAGCGGGTGTTGGTGTTGCGGATGATGGCGGCCAGAGGCGCTCCACAGGTGAAGCCGTTCAGCAGGCCGCTTAAAAATTCCGGCCGGTCCTCCTCCCGCCGGGGGGTGGAGTAGTCGTTCTGCCCCGGGGCACGGCGATTCAGGAATTGCTGCAATTTTTCCAAATCCACCGTCAGTCCGGCGGGGATGCCGTCCAGGGTCATGCCGATGGCCGGGGCATGGGATTGGCCGAAGATGGATAATTTCAGATTTTCACCGTAGGTACTGCTCATAGCTGCCTCCCAGTTTTCGGTATTCTTCAAAGAATTGGGGATAGGATTTGCTGACGCACTGCGCCCCCAGGATGGTGACTGGCTGCCGGCACACCGTGGCGGCAATGGCGGCGGACATGGCGATGCGGTGGTCATTTTTGGCATCCACCCTGCCGCCCCTCAGCCCGGTGCCGAAGACGGTGAGGGTATTTTCATCCGCGACCGCCCGGCCGCCCAGATTTTGGAGCATCTCCACCACCGAGGCCACCCGGTCGGATTCCTTGAGCCGGAGCCGGGCAATGCCCGTGAATTTCGCCCCCTGGTTGGCGGCGGCGGTGATGGCGAGAATGGGCACCAGATCCGGGATGTCGGCGGCGTCAACGGTAAGAAAGCGCTGCAATTCCGGAAGAAGCCTCGCTGCCGCCCGGTCGCCCTGGGGAGAATCCGGGGAGAGATTTTTTACCGTTACGTCGCTTCCCAGAGCCGCTGCCGCCAGGAAGAAGGCGCCGTTGCTCCAATCCCCCTCTACGGTCAGGCTGCGGGGAGAATGGAAGGGGCGTCCGCCCTCTAGGGTGAAATCCTCCACACTCATGCCAAAGGCCTGCATGGCTTGCAGCGTCATGGTCACATAGGGGGCGGATTCCAGCTTCCCGGTGATGTGAATGCGGCTTTTTCCCGGAATGCGGGAGCAGGCCAGCAGCAGCCCTGTGATAAACTGGCTGGAAACGCCGCCGGAGATAAAGTAGTCACCCGCCTTTAGTTTTCCCTGACAGCGGAGGGTAGCCTCTGTGGGTCGGCTCAGCCGGCAGCCCATCCGCTCCATTTCCTCCCACAATGGGGAAAGGGGACGCTGGGGGAGCCTGCCCTCCATCTGGAACAGGGTGTCCACCCCCAGGGCTCCCACCACCGGCAGAAGAAACCGAAGGGTGGAGCCGCTGTCGCTGCAGGGGAGCACGGCGGAGGCGGGAAGGAAGCGAATGGGGGAAACCAGAAAGCCCTCCTCACTGCGGCGAATTTCCGCCCCCAGGGAGCGGAGGCACGCCGCTGTGGCCTCCATGTCCCGGTTGACGGCGGGGCAGCGGAGAAAGGTTTCCTGCTCCGCGAAGGCGGCGCAGATCAGCAGCCGATGGGCCTGGGATTTGGAGGGGATGGCCGTCACTTGGCCGGATAGTTTTTTGGGTGTGATGGTAATATCCATATCATTGTCCTGCCTCTACAAAGGCGGAAAGCGCATCCACCGGCGTGGGGACGATGTCGCAGTGCCCGATTTCGGTGGGGATAATCAGTGGAATGGTGCCCCCGGAGCGTTTCTTGTCGGAGAGCATGTAGGAAATCAATTCCCTGGTGGGGTATTCCGTGGAAATGGGCAGGCCGTAGCTTTCAAGGGTATCCTGGATGATTTGGGCGTCCTCCTGGCGGAGCAATCCCTCCCTGGCGGCGGCCCGGCTGACCATGGAAATGCCGATGGAGACGGATTTTCCGTGGGATAGGGAAAAATGACTTCTGGCCTCCACCCCATGGCCCAGGGTGTGGCCCAGGTTCAGCTTCATCCGCTCCCCGGTGTCGAATTCATCCTTCATCACCACGTCCCGCTTTAATTCCACGCAGCGCCGGATGACGGCCTCCCGGTCAAATTCCGGCCCGGCAGCGCGCAGATAATCGAAGAATGCCCGGTCGTAAATGATGCCGTATTTGATCACCTCCGCGCAGCCGTCCAGAAAAACGGAACGGGGGAGGGTGTCCAGGGTGTCCGTGTCGCAGAGTACCAGGCTGGGCTGATAGAAGGCCCCGGCCAGATTTTTACCCGCCGGCAGGTCGATGGCGGTTTTGCCCCCCACGGAGGAATCCACGGCGGCCAGCAGGGTGGTGGGAACCTGGATGAATTTTACCCCCCGCAGAAAGGTGGCGGCGGCAAAGCCGGTGAGATCACCCACCACGCCGCCCCCCAGGGCCACCAGAAGGTCGGACCGGGTGAGCTGCTGCCGGGCCAGGAAGTTCAGAAGCTCCAAATAAACCTCGCCGCATTTGCTCTGCTCCCCGGCGGGGAAGACGAAGGAAACCACCTGGAAGCCCGCCTCCTGGAGGCTTTTTTCAGCGGCGGGGCCGTGGAGGGGGAACACATTGGTCTCGCTGACGATGCAGACCGTTTTGACCTTGGGGAACTTTTTTGCCTCCTGCCCCAGGGTGGGGAGCAGCCCTCTTCCAATCAGAATGTCATAGGAGCGGGAGGCGTGAATGGTTACTTTTTGCATCCGTCCACCTCTTCTTTCCGGCGCTTGCCCTCTTCCAGCAGGGTGTAAAGCCGCTGCTCATCCCCATCTGCCAGAGCCTGGCGGTACTGGGTGAGGCTGTTGATGTATTGATCCAGCTCAAAGAGCAGATTGTCCCGGTTTTCCAAAAACAGCTCCGTCCACATTCCGGCGTTCAGCCAGGCCACCCGGGTCAAATCCCGGTAGCTTCCGGCGGAGAAGCCCTTGTGCTCCAAGGCGGTGGGGGATTTGATAAAGGCGTTGCTGAGGATGTGGGGCATCTGGGAGGTAAAAGCGATCATCCGGTCATGGTCTTTGGCGGTGGTGACGGAGAAGAAGCCAAAGCCGCAGGGCTCCAGGGCGTCCTTCACCCGCTGCAGCAGGGCCATATCGTCAAATACCGGCGGCACCAGAACCATGGGAGCCCCCTGGAAGAGATTGGCCCGGCTGTACTTGAAGCCGGAGAACTGGGAGCCTGCCATGGGGTGGCCTCCCACAAAGGTGAAGCCGTATTTTTTCGCCACGGGGAAGCACCGGGCACATACCTGCTCCTTGATGCCGCAGCAGTCGATTACCAGGGCCTCTTTGGAAATCAGGGCTCCGTTTTCTTCCAGCCAGCTGGCGCTGCCGTCGGGGTAGATGGCCAGCAGCAGCAGATCGCAGTGGGGGATGGTGGTTTCATCCAGCCTGCCGTCCACTGCCCCGGAGAGCATGGCAAAGGAAAACATGTGCTCGTCCCTGTTTTTCACATAGACGGTGTGGCCTGCCAGCTTGTAGGCCCTGGCCAGGGAGCCGCCGATGAGCCCCAGACCCAGAATTCCCACGGTCATACCATCACCTCACGAAGCTGCTGCACCTTCCGGCTGACCTCGGCAAACTGGCTGGGCGTCAGGGACTGGGCGCCGTCGCACAGGGCGTGCTCCGGGTCGTTGTGGACTTCAATCATCAAGCCGTCGGCCCCGCAGGCAGCGGCGGCGCAGGCCATGCTGGGCACCAGGCGGGACTTCCCCGTGGCGTGGCTGGGGTCGATGACCACGGGCAGGTGGCTCAGCTCATGGAGCACCGGCACGGCGGACAGGTCCAGGGTGTTGCGGGTGTAGGTTTCGAAAGTGCGGATGCCCCGCTCGCAGAGAATGACGTTTTCGTTGCCCTCGCTCATGATGTATTCCGCGCTCATCAGCAGCTCCTGGAGGGTATTGGCCAGGCCCCGCTTCAGCAGAATGGGCTTTTTGGTTTTGCCCAGCTCCTTCAGCAGGTCGAAATTCTGCATATTTCTTGCACCCACCTGAATCACGTCCACATCGGCGAACAGCTCCAGGGTGTTGATGTTCATCAGCTCCGTGACAATAGGAAGGCCTGTGGCCTGCTTGGCCTTCAGCAGCAGCCGGATGCCCTCGCCGCCCATGCCCTGAAAGGCGTAGGGGGAGGTGCGGGGCTTGAAGGCGCCGCCCCGGAGGAAATTGGCGCCCGCCTCCTTCACGCTCTGGGCCACCTGAATGATCTGCTCCTCGCTCTCCACGGAGCAGGGCCCGGCAATCAGGCCAAAGTACCCGCCGCCGATTTTGGAGCCTCCCGCCTCGATCACCGAGTCCTTGGGGTGGAATTTCCGGTTGGCCTGCTTAAAGGGCTCGGACACCCGCTTCACCGTCTCCACAATTTCCAGGCTGTTCAGCAGCTCCATGTCCACCCGGCTGGTGTCGCCGATGAGGCCCAGAATAGTGACCTCCTGGCCCTGGGAGATGTGGACGTCCAGATTCATGGTTTTCAGCCAATCTACCAGATGGCTGGTCTGATCGGGGGTGGTTCCGTGTTTCAGTATGGCAATCATAATCAGCACTCCTCACAAAAATAACGCCGCACGGCGAGTCGTGCGGCGTCTTGAAAACGTTCTTCTGCTCCTGCTGGAAGCATTGCAGCACAAATCGCTATTACTTTTTATGAGTAAAAAAGTAATAGTAATAATAGGACTGTGCGGCAAAGGACATGACGGTCATGGCACTGGCCTCCAACAACAACTTAAGTAGATGATAGCACCCGAAGCACAAAATTGCAAGTATTTTTTGAAATCTCCACGAAAATCTCCTTAAAGCGTCGGTTGCATTATCCCGGGAAATCTGATATGATACCACCTATAAACGAAAAAAGGATGAAGTTGACGTATGGAACAGAATCGGACACTAAAAATCGCCCTGTTGCAGATTTCCCCCGGGGATACCCTGGAGGAGAATCTGAAAAAGGGGATTGCATCCTGCAAAAAAGCAAAGGAGCTGGGGGCGGACATTGCCCTGTTTCCCGAGATGTGGAGCAACGGCTACCGCATTTATAACCGGGATGTCCGGCAGTGGCAGGCGGAGGCCATCCCGGCGGATGGGGAATTTGTCAATTCCTTCGGCTGTCTTGCCAGGGAGCTGGGCATGGCAATCGGAATCACCCTGCTGGAGCAATATGAAAACGGGCCCCGGAATTCTCTCGTCCTGTTTGACCGGTTTGGCAGGCGGCAATTCGTCTACGCCAAGGTGCATACCTGCGACTTTGACGTGGAGCGGAATTTGACCCCCGGGGAGGACTTCTATGTCACCGGATTGGACACTGCCCAGGGAGAGGTGAAGGTGGGAGCCATGATCTGCTATGACCGGGAGTTCCCGGAGAGCGCCAGAATTCTCATGCTGAAGGGGGCGGAGCTGATTCTGGTGCCCAATGCCTGTCCCATGGAGATCAACCGGCTTTCCCAGCTTCGGGGCAGGGCCTACGAGAACATGACCGCCATCGCCACCTGCAATTACCCCGAGACGGTGCTCGACTGCAACGGCGGCTCCAGCGTCTTTGACGGCGTGGCCTATCTGCCGGATTTGCCCGGCTCCCGGGACATGTGCATTTTGCAGGCGGGCGGCCAGGAGGGAATCTATGTGGCGGAGCTGGATTTGGAGCAGCTGCGCCGCTATCGCAAAACCGAGGTTCACGGCAACGCCTACCGCCGCCCAACGAAATACGCCGCTCTGGTGGAAACCCGGAAGGAGGAACCCTTTCTCCGGGAAGGGAGCCGGTAAAAGGAGACAGAGAAAATGACTTGCAGAACCTATGAGACGGGGAGCCTTGAGAAGTACAAATATGTGGTGGTTTTGTCGGAATATCAGGGGGAAATCCTGCTCAGCCGCCACAAAAAGCGGACCACTTGGGAGACCCAGGGGGGACACATCGAGCCGGGGGAGACGCCCATGGAGGCTGCCCGGCGGGAGCTTTACGAGGAGTCCGGGGCGCTGGAATATGAGATAACCCCGCTGTGCGACTACTGGGCCGGAACGCCGGGGGATGGAGCCAGCGGTATGGTCTTCCGGGCCAGCATCACCAGGCTGGGCCCCCTCCCGCAGAGCGAAATGGCCCAGGTGCGAACCTTCCACAGCCTTCCCGAAAACATCACCTATCCGGCCATCACCCCGGTGCTGTTTGACTATCTGCGCCGGAACAGCCCATAAAGAAAAACCGCCTGGAAGCTGCTCCAGGCGATTTTTTGATTAACCCGTTGCCCCGTGGAGGGGGACGGCGCAGTACTGCCAGCTTTGGAGTCCGGCGGCGATCCGCTGGGTCAGCAGGCAGCTGGTACGGAAGGCAAAGTCCGTGTCGGTTTCAATGGCCCCCGGGAGCTGGGAATAGGCTGCGTGCATGGACCGGATGAGCCAGGCGGGAGAGCCCAGGAAGGGGCCCGCGGGGATGCTGCGGCGCCGGACCTGGGCCAGAAAGAAATTCTGGAGTCTCACCTCATAGCGCCGGTGGGCCTTCAAATCCTTGGGGAACCGCTGGTCGTGGGCAAAGGTAAAGGCATCCAGGGTATAGTGGATGAGCTTGCCCAGGCAGTAGCAGTCCCAGGTGGACAGGTGGGTTTTTCCGTCCAGCCGGTGGGCCAGGCGCATCATGTACCGGCTGGCGTTGCTGTAGTTATGTCCCCGGAGCCAGCAGCTTCTCAGGGAGCCTTTGATGTAGGTGGCGGGGTTTTTGTCCGGCTGGGTGCAGCCGAGTAGAAAGGCCTTGGCGCTGGTTTTCGGCAGGCTGGGCAGGTATTCACAGAGCAGAATCCGCCCCATCAGGGCGTGGCTTTTATTTCGCATGGGTGCCTCCTGGTCATTTATATGATTCTGTCATGAGACAAACGCATCATCTTTAGAATTATATCATAAAAATACTGGGATTTGTAAACAAAATACAAAAAAATTTTTCCAATTTCAGGAAAGCCCCGGCGCTGCAGCCAGCGCCGGGGCTTTTGGGGGTTAGTAAATGGAAAGATCGGCAGAGGCCACGTACATTCCGTTGAAGTAAATGTCGAGCCGATAGTTTCCTGCTTTGGTGGGGGAGACGGGGACGTTGAGCTCGGCATACTGGGATTCGCCGCGGCCCCACAGGTCCCGCCAGTCACGGGTTTCCTCACCGATCAGCTCCAGGGACGTTCCGCCTGCCGCATCCCGATAGACATAGAGAATGTTGATCTCATCGCTGTTCAGGTAATTTCCGTAAGCGCTTTGCAGCACGGCGGAAATGGACTGACCGGAGGCAAAATTCTGATGGAAGGCGTTGTTGCCAACGGAGGCGGCGGTCCAATCCGCTTCCTCCGGGGTGGTCAGAAGCTTGCAGGAGATGTTGTCCGCGGAGGTGCCGTTTCCGGTGTAGACCTGAGCGTCCGGACAGCTGTAAACCTGGCTTCCGTTGAAGACGGATACGTCGCCGCTGGCCTGGAAGGTGAAGTGGTATACCGCGCCGGGAATTCTGGGCGCTACCACGGCAGTGGTGCCATCGGCCTTTACGGCGCTGGGAAGATCGCTGTCGTCCAGCGTGTAAGTTACCATCCAGTCGCCCTCCGGGGCGTTGCCCTGGTACTGCCAGCTGAGCACCAGCTCCTGGGGATTGGAATCGTCGATCTGGAAATCCGTCAGGGTAATGGGATTGGCGGAAATGCTCACCCGGGAGGTCTGGGTCATGCCCTTGGCGCACACCTCGACGGTATAGGACTGGCTCTCGGAGATGTCGGTGAATACCGCCTGGGTGTCTGTTACCTCCTGGGTCTGCTCGTAGCCCGCGCCCACACAGCGCACCCACCAGTATTCGGGCTGCAGGTCTGTGGTGTTGTTCCACTGCACGGTCAGAACGCCGTCAACGCAGGATACCACCGCCAAATCCCGAACGCCGATTACCTGGATGGGGGTGAATTGGACGGTGTTCTGCCCGCCGGCCTCGGAATGCTTGCTGCCGTTGACCAGCTCCAGCCGGAAGGTGTAGGGCTTGCCAACCACCAGGTTGTCCACGGTGACGGTATGACCGGAGAAGGTCTTGGCCAGCTCCGGCTCGCCGTCGGCCCAGTAGAACACCTGCCACTGGTCGGGCTCACGGCCCTCTACAATCATGGAAAGGGTAACGCTGCCGTCCTGGGGGCCCACGCCGGCGTTAAGGGCGGCCACATTGGTGGTGCCTTCGGTGGTGTAAACCTGGGAGACAGGCTCCGACAGCTTGTGCAGGCCGCTGACCTGAACCTGAATGGTGTAGAAGGTGCCGGGGGTCAGCTTGGTGAATTCCGCCTGACCGTTGCGGACGTTCTGGGTGAAGGAGTTGCCATAGGGGTCGGTGCAGACCACGCTGAGCAGCTCTTCCCGGGCCTGGGAGTCCACATGGACGATGAGCCCGCTCAAGCCCTCTTCAATGGTGATGCCGTTTACGGTTTGCAGATATTCGGTCTGGTAGTACATATACCCCCAGACGCTGGCCGCCAGCAGCAGGCAGAGGAAGAAGACGGTAAACAGCACACCCACTGCCGATTTCTTTTTCTTCGGCGGCTTGATGATCACCGGCTCCACATTGGGGTGGGGCTTGACGGTTCTGGCAACGGGCTGTTCGGAGGAACGAAGCAGCTTGTTCATCTCCTTCAGCTCCTGCTCCAGCTGTACGCTGTCCATGGGTTCCGGTTCCGGCTCTGGCTCGGGAGTGCCGCCTCCGGTGAGTGCGGAGAAGGCCTCCGCCGCGTCGGCGTCAATGTCGATGGAGAAATTATCCAGCGGGTCCTCGATGAAGGGAGGGGCGTCCGAAGCGGCGGCCTCCGCCGTGTCTTCTAAAACGAACTGCTCCTGAGCTGCTTCTTCCTGGTGCATCGGAATCGGTTCAGGCTCCGACGCCTGGGAGGCTTCCTGGAAAAAGGCTTCTTCGGCTTCTTGGGAGGAGGATTCGGCAGGCTCCGGCTCCTCCGGCGGGAGGGAGAATTCCACCTCTTCCGCGTCGGCAGATTCTTCACGCTCCGCGGTTTCTTCCGCCTCTGGAGCATCGGTTTCTTCCGTCTCCTGCTCAGAAGCTTCCGGCTCAGGCGGAATGGCATCCGGCTGGGCCTCCGGTTCCTGGGCGGCTTCCTCCGGCACGGGGAATTTGGTGGTCTGGTAGGATTTGCCGTCCTTGGAGCCGGTGATGGGCTCCATAATGGGCACATCGTTGATGGTGCCCCGCTGCATGTAGTCGATCAGCGCCTGGCCCATCTGCTCCGGACTTTCCCAACGGTCGGCGGGATCGGGGGCACAGGCCTTTAGCAGAATCCCGGTCATCTCCTCGTCGGCGGTGGCGGGAGGGGGCAGGGGCTTACCGGTGTCCTGGGGCAGAGCGCCGTTGTTAAAAATCTGGTACAGGATCATGCCCAGGGCATAGGTATCCACGGTGCCGTTCAGCACGGACAGGTCATCCAGCAGCTCCGGCGGGGTGTAGCAGCTCCGATATTTTTCCGGCATGGGGGAATACTGCATGGAAGAGATTGGCGTGAAGCCCAGGTCCCCGATCCGATACTCCTTTTTGTTGGAGATAAAGATGTTGGAGGGCTTCAAATCAATGTAGAGCATTCCGGCCTTGCGGCAGGCGCTCAAAGCTGCGCACAGATCGATGCCCAGATTTACCGCTTCCAAATGGGACACGGTATGTCGGTGCATATACCGCTCCAAAGAGAGGCGGAAGCCGCTGAGCAGATAGACCTGGTATCCAATCCGGTTTTTCTGCATGGGCTCCACCTGACTGCCCTCAAACGGGACAAACCCATTCAGGCGGGATAATTGTTGCAGCAGCTGAACCTCGCTCAAAAGATTGTCGGAAAGCTGACGGAAATAATCGGCAGCCTCTGCGGTGTTTCCATAAGCACCGGTGATCAGCAGGGCATCCAGCTGCGTCTGGGACGCGGGGATGGAAATCACCTTTAGAATGTATCTTCGCTGGGAATCTTCCTTCACAGCGGGATAGCAGCAGACGCCGTAATGGTCGTTTACCGGGGTGCCGACGGTAAAGCCGTCCAGCAAGGGAGAGACGGCAGCTTGTTCGGGCACTTAGATCGCCTCCTTTATCTCCTGTATCATATACGAAAATTACAAAAATTGCAATATGTTTATGCTTGTTTTCTTGAAAAAGGTGTGATATAATGTGTCGAAAGGATGGGTGCTTTTATCCATCTGGTCAGGAGGTATTCAAAATGAGCAAGATGGTATGCGAAATTTGCGGCACGACCTATAACGACGCGGCCGGCGTTTGCCCGGTTTGCGGCTGGAAGCCCGGCGATAGTCTGGATACCGGCAGCGATATAAACGACATTCTGAACGATGATTTCCAGCTGGACGATCTGGACGACGATCCCACCGTTACCCCTCCCCAGAAGGAAAAGGCGGTCTTTGACTATGACGCGGTGAACACCCGCCGCCGTCAGACGCCCAGACCTGCCCCCGCTCCCGCCCCGGAGGAAGACGAGGAAGAGGAGGAGTCCGGCTCCAACAAGTTCCTGGTGTTCATCCTGGTGGTGCTGATTCTGGCGCTGCTGGGGGTCAGCGTTTACATAGCTTATACCAAGCTCTGGAAGCCTGACCGGGTGGGCAGCGACGTCAACAAGCCCCAGGAGACCATTACGGCGGAGCCCGTGGGCGGCACCGACCCCACCGGCATTACCACCGAGCCCACCGCTGTGGAGTCTGTCGAGACGACGGAGGCCACCGAGCCCACCATTCCCTGCACAGAGCTTTCTCTGGTTGCCAGCATGGACAAGCTGACCCACGCCGGCCAGTATTGGAGACTGATGGTGAAGTACGCTCCCGACAACACCACCGACAAGGTGACATATACCTCCGGTAACGAGTCTGTTGTCACCGTGGACGAGTACGGCCGTGTGACTGCCGTTGGCGAGGGCGAGACTGTGATCGTCATTCAGTGCGGCGACAAGCGGATCGAGACTCCTGCCGTGGTCAGCTATGCCACCGATTCCACCGAGAATACGGCTGCGCCCACAGAGGGTACTTCCGGTACCGGCGCCACCGGCAATGGCACCACTGTGGCCACTCCCAGCAACGGAAGTGTGCTGAAGCTGAAGAAGACCGATATCACCATCGGCCGCCGGGGCGTCTACGTTACCCTGGAGCTTGAAAACGGCATCTCCGCCGAAAGCGTAAAATGGAGCACCAGCGACTCCAGCATCGCCACGGTTTACAACGGCAACGTTACCGCCCTGAACAAGGGCACCTGCGTGATTCGCGCCGAATACAACGGCCAGACTGCCGAGTGCGTGGTGCGCTGCAAGTTCTGATTTTCAAAGAGAAGGCGGCAACCCGATTCAACCCGGGCTGCCGCCGCTTTTATTCTCCCTGGGTAAGCGCTCTTCTGCGGAACAGAAAAGAGATGCACCACAGACCGGCCAGCCCAACCAGGGTATAGATGATTCGGCTGAGCAGCGAGCCCTGGCCGCCAAAGAGCCAGGCTACCAGATCGAACTGAAACAGTCCGACCAGGCCCCAGTTGGCACAGCCGATGATGGCCAAAATCAGCGTCAGTGTGTCCATGCGTTAACCTCCATTGTTGTGGGATACGCATATCATGCCCAGTTTCAAAAATAATATCAGGCAGAACAATTGCTTTTGTCGAAATTTGCGGTATAATACATTTTATTTGAAAATCAAGGAGAGAATCATGACAACTTTGTATGAAGGCGCATTTGCCAAGCTGAATCTGACACTGGATGTGCTGGGCAGACGGGAGGACGGCTATCACGACCTGAAAAGCGTGATGCAGACCATTTCCATCCGGGACGATGTGGAGCTTGACGTCGGCACCGGCAAGCCCTGGACCCTGGAATGCTCCCAGGAGGGAATCCCCACCGATTCAACGAACCTGGCCTGGAAGGCGGCGGAGGTATTCTGCCAGACGCTGAAAAAGGACCCCCAGGGACTGGCCATCCGCATCACCAAGCGCATCCCCTCCGGCGCGGGGCTGGGCGGCGGCAGCGCGGATGCCGCGGCGGTGCTCCGGGCGCTGAACCGGCATTACGGCAGCCCTCTTTCCGTCTTGGCACTGGCGGAGCTGGGAGCCCAGGTGGGCAGCGATGTGCCATTCTGCGTGGTTTGCGGCACGGCCATGGTGGAGGGCCGGGGGGAGCGGCTTCGCAAGCTTCCGGATATGCCGGAGTGCGTGTTTGTGGTGTGCAAGCCGGAATTCTCTGTGTCCACACCGGAGCTCTACCGGAAGCTGGATTCCGTGGCCATCGCCCACCATCCGGACAATATGGCCATGGAAAACGCGCTGATTGCCGGTGATCTGGGGAAGATCGCCGACCTGATTGAAAATGTCTTCGACCCGGTTGTCACCGCCGAGCATTTGGAGCTGAACTATATCAAGTCCATCTGCAACAGCTACGGCGCGCTGGGAATGCAGATGACCGGCTCCGGCTCCGCCGTGTATGCCATCATGCCAAGCTTCGAGTATGCCGCCGTGGTGTGCAATATGCTCAAGGACAACTACCCCCACGTGTTTATCGCCAAGCCTGTGTAATTTCATCCTGACTCCGCCCGGGTTTCGGGCGGAGTTTTTATCTGGTAATTTTCCGGGGATTATGATATACTTCATCCAAAAAGAAAGGGGTGCGGAGAAATGCTTCATCTTCTCATCGGCACGGATTGGACGGCCAACCGGGAGCAGGTGCTCTCCCGGATTGCCCGGGATGTGAAAGAGCGGAAGGGAAATCGGATTCTGATGGTGCCGGAGCTCATCAGCCATGAGACGGAAAGGCTTCTTTGCCAGCGGGCGGGGGACACTTCCAGCCGCTATGCGGAGGTGCTCTCCTTCACCCGCCTGGCCCGGCGGGCGGCGGAGGGAGCGGGCAGCGGCGCCATGGAATGTCTGGATAACGGCGGACGGGTGGTGGCCATGGCGGCGGCGGCCCGGCAGCTTTCCAGCCGCCTGAAATCCTATGCCGCCGTGGAAACCAAGCCGGAGTTTCTGCTGGAGCTGGTGGGCGGTGTGGACGAGTTCAAGCGCTGCTGCATCAGCGGGGCGGACCTGCGGGAGGCGTCGCAGCGAACCGAAGGCAGCCTGTCCCAAAAGCTGGAGGAGCTGGCGCTGCTGATGGAGGGCTACGACGCCCTTTGCAGCCGGGGCAAGCGGGACCCCCGGGACCAGATGACCTGGCTGCTGGAACAATTGGAGCAGGGGGATTATGCCCGCCAGCACGTTTTTTATATCGATGGATTCCCGGATTTCACCCGCCAGCACCTGGCCATCCTGGAACATCTCATCGGAAACAGCCCCCAGGTCACTGTGAGCCTGAACTGTGACAGCATCGGCTCCCATCAGCTTGCCTTTGAGAAGGCGGGAGAAACCGCTTCCGCTCTTTACCGCATGGCCCGGCGGCAGGGGGTGGAGGTTCAGGTGGAGGTGATTCCGGAGCGGAAAGACGGCCTGCATCTGCTCCGATCCCGGCTCTACCAGGGCTCCATTCCTGTAGGGGGTGAGAAGGACGCTCTGAACGTGTGCCGGGCGGATTCCCCCTGGGGGGAGGTTATGGGAGCGGCCCGGGCCGTCCGGGAACTGGTGGAGCGGGGAAACCGGTATCGGGACATCACCCTAGTGTGCACGGACATGGGGCAGTATCAGCCCCTGGTGAATCTGATTTTCCCCAGAATGCACATTCCGGTCTATCAGTCCGGCACCGAGGACATTCTCCAAAAGAGCATGATCGCCACTGTGCTTACCGCCTTGGATGCCGTCCTCAGCGATTTTGACCAGCGGAGCGTGGTTCGCTATCTTCGCTCCGCCCTCTCCGGGATGGACCCGGACACCTGTGACCGGGTGGAGAACTATGCCTTCCTCTGGAGCATCCGGGGAAACCGGTGGCTCCAGGTGTGGCAGAACCATCCCAACGGCCTGGGGGTGGACTGGACGGAAGGCGACAGGCAGCGGCTGGAGGAGCTGAATCGGGCCAGGGAGAAATTTCTCTCCCCCCTGGAAGACCTTCGGCAGAGCCTTCGGGGTGCGACGTCCCTTTCCCAGCAGGTGCTGGGACTCTACGCCTTTTTGGAAAAAGTGGATATGGAGCGGCGGCTGGAGCAGATGGCCCGGGAGCTGGACGGCCAGGGCGGCAACCGGGACGCCCAGATTCTCAATCAGCTCTGGGAGATTTTGCTCTCCGCGCTGGAACAGCTGTATGATGTGCTGGGGGATACCCACTGGGAGCCGGAGCATTTTGCCCGGCTTCTGCGGCTGCTGCTGAGCCAATATGATGTGGGCACCATCCCCCCGGTGCTGGATGTGGTGCAGCTGGGGCCGGTTTCCGCCATGCGCTGCCACGCGGGAAAGCATCTGATCCTGCTGGGCGCGCAGGAGGGAAATCTGCCCGGCTATTCCGGTTCCACAGGGGTGCTGACGGATCAGGAGCGTATGGCTCTGCGGGAGCTGGGAGTCCCCCTCACCGGCGGGGCCATGGAGGGCGTGCAGGCGGAGTTCGCCGAAATTTACGGGGTGTTCTGCGGCGCCATGGAGTCGGTGCGGGTTTTCTGCTCCGGCAAGCGGCCCTCCTTCATCTATAACCGTCTGGCCCAGCTGGCAGGAGAGGAAGCCCGGATGGACGACAGCCTGGGCTTTGGAGATGCCGACGCCCGGGAGGCGGGGAGCTTCCTCGCGGGCTGGAAACAGGAGGAAATTGCCCGGCAGCTGGGTTTGGAGGCGGAATACCGTGATACCCTGGCCCGGGCGGAGTATGAGCTGGGGAAGATCAGCCAGGACAACATCCGAAAAATCTACGGCGACTGCCTAAATCTGTCCGCCTCCCAGGTGGACGCTCAGGCCGAGTGCCGCCTGTCCTATTTCCTGAATTACGGCCTGCGGGCCCGGGAGCGGAAGGAGGCGGAGGTGGACCCTGCCGAGTTTGGCACCTATGTCCACGCGGTGCTGGAAAACACCGCCCGGTGCGTCCGGGACATGGGAGGCTTCCATCAGGTGAGCCTGGAGCAGACCCTGGACATTGCCCACCGGTATTCCCAGGAGTACGCCCGGGAGCGGTTCAGCCAGCTTCAGTCCCAGCGGATGGAATATCTGTTCCGCCGGAATCTGCGGGAGCTGGATATGGTGGTTCAGGAGCTGTGGGAGGAGCTGCGCCAGTCCGGCTTTGAACCGGCGGACTTCGAGGTTGCCTTCGGCGCCACAGATAAAGATTCTCTGCCCCCCATTGTCATCCCCAACGGGAAAATTGATGCCATTTTGCGGGGCTTTGTGGACCGGGTGGATGTGTGGCAGAGCCCGGGCAGCCGGTATTACCGGGTGGTGGATTATAAAACCGGAAAAAAGGATTTTGATTACTGCGACGTGTTCAACGGAGTGGGGCTGCAAATGCTGCTGTATCTGTTCGCCCTGCAAAGCAGCGGCGGGCTTCAGGGGGCGGTTCCGGCGGGGGTGCAGTATTTCCCGGCGAGAGTCCCCTATCTTCTGACGGAGGGAATCCCGGAGCCGGAGGAGCTGGAAAAGGAGCGGCGGAAGCTCTGGAAGCGCCAGGGCCTGCTGCTGAACGACCAAGCAGTCCTCCGGGCCATGGAGCCGGAGGAGGAGCCCAGGCGGCTGCCGGTGAAGAGCAAGAACGGCGAGCTTACCGGCGACCTGGCCAACCGGGAGCAGATGAGGCTCCTGGAAGGGTATGTGTTCCGGGTGCTGGGGAAACTGGTGGAGGACATTGCCTCCGGAACTGTGGAGCCCAATCCCTATACCCGGGGCAGCGCCCAGGATGCCTGCCGCTTCTGCCCCTATGGAAGCATCTGCCACAGCGCCAGTGTGGCCGGGCGGCGGAATTACAAGGCAATGAGCGCCCAGCGATTCTGGGAAGAAGTGGGAAAGGAGATGGAAAACCATGGCTGAGGAACTTACCCCCCAACAGCGCCAGGCAGTGACCGACCGGGGGGGCAAGCTGCTGGTCAGCGCGGCGGCGGGGTCCGGCAAGACCAAGGTGCTGGTGGACCGGCTGCTGGGGTATCTGACGGACGAGCGTCACCCGGCAAACCTGGATGAATTTCTGATTATTACCTATACCAAGGCGGCGGCCTCGGAGCTGCGGGAAAAGATTGCCGCCAAGCTCACCGAGGGGATCGCCCGGGAGCCGGAAAACAAGCATCTGCAAAACCAGCTGCAACGGCTGTACCTGACCCAGATTTCCACCGTCCACGGCTTCTGCTCCCAGATTCTGCGGGAATACGCCTACCGGGTGGATTTGGCCCCGGATTTTCGGGTGGCGGACGAGTCAGAGTGCACGGAACTGAAAAATACCGTGCTGAAAGACCTGCTGGAGCAGGCCTATGAGGAGGAAGAGGGACATTTCCGGGACTTTCTGGATTCCCAGGGGGTGGGACGCAGCGACAGTGCCTTGCCGGAAATCATCCTGAAGGTGTACGACAGCGCCCGGTGCCACCTGAATCCCCAGACCTGGCTGGACGGGTGCAATGTCTCCCTGGAAGGAGTGACCGATGCGTCAGACACCATCTGGGGCAGATACCTGATGAACTCCCTGTTTGACTGGCTGGATGGTGAGCTTCCGGTTCTGCGGGAATGCCTGAACCGGTTGAATGCCGACCGGGGGGTGGAGAAGCCCATGGAAAACCTTGCGAGCATCATTGGGCAGCTGGAGCTGCTTCGTTCCAGCACCACCTGGGATCAGGTGGTCAGCCGGAAGGAAATCAGCTTTGGCACCCTTCGCTTTTCAGGGAAGAGCTATGACCCTGCCCTGGCAGACCAGGTGAAGGCCATCCGGCAGGCGCTGAAAAATGAACTGGAAAAGCGGGTGCGCTGCTTTTCCGACAGCTCCTGCCAGGTGCTGGCCGATCTGCGCCAGTCCGCCGATGCCGCCCGGGGGCTGACCCAGATGGTGCGCCGGTTTGACGAGGCTTACAGCCGGGCCAAACGGAGCCGCCGGATTCTGGATTTTGGAGATTTGGAGCACCGGACGCTGGATTTGCTCCTGGGCAAAAAGAGAACCGGCGTCACCCAGGCAGCCCGGGAGATCAGCGAGCGCTTCCGGGAGATCATGGTGGATGAATATCAGGATTCCAACGGCGTGCAGGACGCGATTTTTTCCGCCCTCACCCAGGAAAAGCAGAACTGCTTTATGGTTGGAGACGTGAAGCAGTCCATTTACCGCTTCCGCCTGGCAGACCCGGGAATCTTTTTGGAAAAATACAATGATTATGTCCCGGCGGAGCAGGCCCAGCCGGGACAGGGACGCAAGATTCTGCTCAGCCACAATTTCCGTTCCGGGGCAGAAGTGATCTCCGGCATCAATGAGGTGTTCTCCGCCTGCATGAGCCGGAGGGTGGGAGGACTGGATTATGGGGCGGCAGAGGCGCTGCATGAGGGAGTGCGCCATGTCCCCCTCCGGGAGGCGGCCACCGAGCTCTATGTCCTGCAAATTTCCGATGGGGATTCCTATGACAAGGAGGCCGCCTTTACCGCCTCCCGCATCCGGCAGATGCTGAAAAGCGGGACGGTAGTGCGCCAGGGGACGGAGCTTCGGCTGGTGAAGCCGGAGGACATTGTGATTCTGCTCCGGTCCCCCAGCACCATGGCGGGGGAATTCCGGCAGGCTTTGGAGGCGGAGGGGATTCGCTGCGCCCTGGACGGCGGCATGAATCTGATGGACGCCGAGGAAGTGAGCACCCTGTGCGCCCTGCTGCAAACCGTCTCCAATCCCCGGCAGGATATTCCGCTGGTCACGATTCTGGCAAGCCCTGTATTCGGGTTCACCGCAGACGACCTGGCCAGCCTCCGGGGCGGCAGCAAGAAAATCTGCATCTATGATGCCCTCCTGAACAGCAGTCTACCCAAGGCGCGGAGCTTTTTGGAGATTCTCTCTCAGCTGCGCGGAAAGGCCAGGCTGGAATCCCTGACGGCGCTGCTGCAAAGCTGCTTCCTGCTGACCCGGCTGGACAGCGTGTACGGCGCCATGGAGGGGGGAAAGGCGAAGAAGGAGAATCTGCAAACCTTTTACCAGCTGGCGGTGGATTATGAAAAGGGAGGGCTGCGCACCCTGGATCAGTTCCTGGAATATCTGGATACGCTCCGGGGCAGCCAGGTGGCGGCCTCCGGAAGCAGCGCCGGCTGCGTGACCATCATGAGCATTCACAAATCCAAGGGGCTGGAATTCCCGGTGGTGTTTCTGTGCGGCCTGTCCCATCGGTTCAATGCCAGCGACTCCCGGGAGGCGGTGCTCTGCCACAAGGATTTGGGCTTGGGGCTGGTGGTGGCGGACAACCAGAACCGGCTCCGCTACAGCGCCATTTCCAAGCGGGCCATTGCCGCCTCCATCCAGGCGGAAAGCGTCAGCGAGGAGATGCGGGTGCTCTATGTGGCCATGACCCGGGCCAGAGACCGGCTGGTGATGACCTGCACCATGAAAAATCCGGAGAAAAAGCTGACGAGCCTTGCCAACCGCCTTTGGGCCGGGGGCGAGGGACTGGTGTGCATGGAAGCCGACTGTCACGCCGACTGGATTCTGGCGGCGGCCATGGGGCGGACGGAGGCGGGCGCTCTTCACAGTGCGGGCGGCAGACCGGAAAAGCTGCTGATCAGTGATTATCCCTGGAAAATCGATCTGGTTCAGACGGAGGCTCCCTCGGAGAATATTTCCCTGGTGACAGAGGAGGCAGCGCCCTTCCCGGCGGAATCCGTGGAGCGGCTGGAAAGGGGCCTGCACTTCCATTATGACTACCTGCCTGCCACCCAGGCTCCCTCCAAGCAGACCGTCACCGGGCGGAAGGGGAGAACCCGGGACGAGGAGGTTCAGGAGGATACCCCCGCCCATGCCAGGGAGCAGACCTGGCGGCAGCCCGCCTTCCGGGGGGCTGTGAAATCCCCCACGGCCTATGGAAACGCCATCCACAGCGCCATGCAGTTTATCCACTATGATGCCTGCACCGATGAGGCTGGCGTGGCGGCGGAGCTGAGCCGCCTGGTGGAAACGGGGCATCTGACGGCGGAGCAGGGGAGCTCCATCCGGCCCGGGACAATCGCGAATTTCTTTACCACGGAGATTGGCAAGAAGCTTTGCAGCGGGACGCGGTATCTGCGGGAGTTCAAGTTTTCCATCCTGGACGACGGGGAAAAATACGGCGACGGGCTGGAGGGGGAGCAGGTGCTGCTGCAAGGCGTGGTGGACTGCGCCCTGCTGGAAGAGGACGGCATCACGGTGCTGGACTTCAAAACCGACCGAATCAGCGAGCAGACGCTTCCCCAGGCGGTCCGCCGCTACCAGACCCAGCTGGACACCTACGCCGAGGCGCTGTCCAGAATTTATGAAATGCCAGTGAAGGAGAAGTATCTCTATTTCTTCCATCTGAACCGGCTGGTGAAGCTGTGACCGGGAAAAAATGAGGTGTGATATGAAAACAATCGCTGTGATTGACGACGACATCTACATTGGCAATCTGCTGGAGGAGCTTTTGACCGGGGCGGGCTACGGCGTTCTCCGGGCCTACTCCGGCACTGAGGCGGTGCTGCTGCTGTCGCAAAGAAGGCCGGATTTGGTGCTGCTGGATTTGATGCTCCCGGGGCTGCCCGGGGAGGAGGTGCTGCCCAAAATCCAGGGAATCCCAACCATTGTGGTCAGCGCCAAGGTGGACGTGGGGGATAAGGTCAAACTGCTGCTGGGCGGCGCCGCGGATTACATCACCAAGCCCTTTGATACCGCCGAGCTGCTGGCCCGGATTGCGGTGCAGCTGCGCAAGGCAGATGGACGCGCCTCCGACCAGATTACCGCCGGTGACTTGCGGCTGGACCTGAATACCCGAATGCTGCTGGTGAAGGGAACGGAAATCCGGCTGACCAAGACGGAGTTTGCCATCGCGAAGCTGCTGATGCAAAATCCCAGACAGGTCATTGCCAAATCCGTTATGCTGGACCGCATCAGCCTGGACACCCCGGACTGCACGGAGAGCTCCCTCAAGCAGCACGTCAGCAATCTGCGCCGGAAGCTGCGGGAGGCGGGCGGGGAGGATTACATCGAATCCGTCTGGGGAATCGGCTTCAAGCTCAAACAGGAATCTTGACGAAATCTTTACACTTTTCTTGACCGTTTCCTTTCCTGTTTTCTACTACAATACGGTCATCACAGAAAAGGAGACGATGGATTATGGAATATGTTCTAACCACCGAAAATCTTGGAAAACAGTACCGCCATTTTAAGGCCCTGGGCGGCTTGACCATGCACGTGCCAAAGGGGGCCATCTACGGCTTCGTGGGCCGAAACGGGGCGGGCAAAACCACCCTGATCCGGCTTGTTTGCGGCTTGCAGGAGCCCACCGCCGGAAGCTTCACCCTCTACGGCGTCCGAAACACGGATAAAGGAATTGCTGCCTCCCGCCGCCGCATGGGAGCGGTGGTGGAGACTCCCTCCATCTACCTGGACATGACCGCCCAGGAGAATCTGCGCCAGCAGTATCTGGTGCTGGGGCTTCCCTCCTTCGATGAAATCCCCCACCTTTTGAAGCTGGTTGGCCTGGAAAACACCGGGAAGAAAAAGGCGAAAAACTTTTCTCTCGGCATGAAACAGCGGCTGGGCATCGCCATTGCCCTGGCCGGTGACCCGGACTTTCTGATCCTGGACGAGCCCACCAACGGCCTGGACCCCCAGGGCATCATCGAAATGCGGGAGCTGATTCTGCGGCTGAACCGGGAACGGCAGATCACTGTGCTGATTTCCAGCCACATTCTGGATGAGCTCAGCCGCCTGGCCACTCACTACGGCATCATCGATGCCGGGCGGATGGTGAAGGAGCTCAGCGCCCAGGAGCTGGAGGCCGCCTGCCGGAAATGTATGCGGCTGGAGGTGACAAAGGCCTCCGCGCTGGCCCGGGTGCTGGACGGCATGGGGGTAGAATACAAGCTTCTCTCCGAAACCCAGGCGGATGTCTATGCCAGGGTGAACATCACCCAGCTGACCCTGGCCCTGGCGAAGGAGGGCTGCGAGGTGATCTCTCTCGAGGAAAAGGACGAGAGCCTGGAGAGCTACTTCGTCTCCCTGGTGGGAGGTGGCAGCAATGCGTAGGCTGTTATCCGCCAATTTTGCCCGGCTGAGGCGGGACAGAAGCTTTTGGATTATCCTGGCGGGGATGTTTCTGCTCTCTCTGGCAATGATCTTCTCCAGTGCCCGTTCCGCCGCTTCCATGGCATCCCGGGGGTACATCCGTCCCCTGGACAAATATTATTTCGTTCTCGCTCCCTACATGGGCATCGTTTTTGCGGTGTTCGTGAGCCTGTTCCTGGGAACCGAGTATTCCGACGGAACCATGCGGAATAAGCTGGGTGTAGGCCACAGCCGGGTCGATATTTTCCTCGCCAATTTCTTCACCTGCTTCTCCGCCTGCCTGGCCTTTGACGCCGCATGGTTTCTTGGGGGCGTTCCGGGGTGGTTCCTGATCGGCCCCTTCGAGATGGGGGTGGGGGGCTTTGACGCCTATCTTCTGGTGGTGATTGGCTTCACCGCCGTTTACGCCGCTATTTTCACCTGGATTAGCACCCTTTCTTCCAACAAGGCCATGACGATTCTTTTGACCCTGGGGTTTTGGATGCTGCTTACCTTCCTGGCCAGCGTCGTGAATGACCGCCTCTGTGAGCCGGAGATGCAAGGCGGTATGGCCTATATCAACGGGGAATTTACCATGATAGACCCCACGGCCAACCCGCTGTACCTGAGCGGAGCGGTGAGAACCCTCTTTGAGTGCATTCTGGATTTCCTCCCCACCGGGCAGAGCATTTTGATGAATGACGCCTCCATCACCCACCCGGTTCGGCAAATTATCTTCTCCATCCTGGCGACCCTGCTGATTCTTCCGCTGGGGGGTCGCTCTTTCCGGCGGAAGGACATTAAGTGAGGTGCCGGGGATGAGAAAATTGTTAGCCGCTCATTTTGCCCGGCTCTGGAAAAGCGGGATTTTCTGGCTGCTGGAAGGGCTTTCTTTCGCTACGGGGGTGTTTTTCTATGCCCTGGTGGCCTACAACACCCGCAATCTGGGGCAGGGGTGGCTGGAATACAATGCCCACGTCTATTTCTACCTCTGGACATTTCTGATCCCGGTGGCCATTGCGATTTTCGCCTGCTTCTTCATTGGAGTGGACTATTCTGACGGCACCCTTCGCAACAAGCTGATCGCTGGCCGCCGCCGGGGAGAAATCTATCTTTCCAATCTGCTGATGACCGCTGCCGCCGCGTTTTTCTTTCTCCTGGCCTACCTGCTGGCGGTGCTTCTGATTGGGCTCCCTTTTTCCGGAAGGGCGGCTGTGACCCATGTGCAGGCCCAGCCCTGGCGGCTGCTGTGCTGTGGGCTGGTGATTGTGGAATTTGCGGCACTATTTACCATGCTGTCCATGTTGGATAGCTATAAAGCAAGAAATCTCGCCATCAGCCTGTTTCTGGCTGTGGCAATCATCCTCGCCGGCATCGGAACCTATGGAAGGCTGTCTGAACCGGAGCTCACCGTTCGGGCCGTTGCCCAGCCGGATGGCGGCTTTATCCTGGAGGATGGCATCCCCAATCCGCTTTATCTCAGCGGCAGGATTCGCACCGTGCTGGAATGGGTAACTTCGGCCCTTCCCACCGGAGCCATCATGCTGAGCCTGGATAAAAACCTATCCTTTGACTGGCGGAACTGCTTCTGCTCCGGGGCCCTGACCCTTCTTTTCACCGTGATTGGAATCAGGTGCTTCAAAAAGAAGGACATTAAGTAGGAGGTATTTATGGAACATCTGCTGCTGGCTGCTGCCGCCATTTTGGTGGGCGTGATTTTTGCCCTGCTGGGGAAAATACACCTGATGCGCAAGGCAATTCTGGAAATTGAGCGTTCCTTTGAAGACCGGCTGGCAGCGGATACCAATACCCTCATCGACATCTCCTCCCGGGACCCCTGCCTGTGCACTCTGGCCTCGTCCATCAACACCCAGCTTCGCCTGCTCCGGGAGCAGCGGCACAGATACCAGAATGGGGACCGGGAACTGAAGGAAGCCGTCACCAACATCTCCCACGATCTGCGCACCCCCCTCACTGCCATCTGCGGCTACCTGGATCTGCTGGGAAAGGAACCGCTGAGCGAAAACGCCGCCCGATACCTGTCCCTGGTGGAAAATCGGACGGAGGCCATGAAGCAGCTGACTGAGGAGCTTTTCCGCTATTCCGTGATTCTCAGCACCCAGGAGCTGGAAATGGAGCCGGTGTGTATCAACAGCGTCCTGGAGGAGAGCGTTGCCGCTTTCTACGCCGCTTTAACCGCCCGGGGCATCCAGCCGAGGATTCAGATCTGCGAAAGCAGAGTGGAGCGGGAGCTGAACCGGGAGGCTCTGGGCCGGGTGTTCAGCAATATCCTGAACAACGCCCTGAAATACAGCGACGGCGACCTGGAAATCCGGCTGGGAGGCGGCGGAGAAATCCAGTTCTCCAATACCGCCTCCGGCCTGAATGAGGTGCAGGTGGGCAAGCTTTTTGACCGGTTTTTCACCGTGGAGGCCGCCCGGAATTCCGGCGGATTGGGCCTGGCCATCTCCAAGACCCTGGTGGAGAAGATGGGCGGAAGCATCACCGCCGGGCTGAATAACGGGGTCTTGTCCATCCAAATCAGGTTCTAATGAAACAACGGCGTGACCGAAGCCACGCCGTTGCTTTGTTTCATTTCTAATCAGCGGCTCTGCTGATTGCTCTGCTGGTCCTGGGTCTGGTTCCGGCCGCCGCAGTTCTCCTGCTTGTTTTCTTTGTTCTGATTCTGGTTATTCATCTTGAAATCCTCCTAAATTTTGTGGCGGTTTTCCCGCAGAGATAGATTGCCCCGAAACTTAGGATTTATCCTTGGGTTTGAAAAGAATTCCCGCAAGAAGTCCGAAAATAATCGCCGCGGTAATCCCGCCCGCGGTGGCTTTCAGCCCGCCGGTGAGGATTCCCAGGGCGCCGCTTTCCTCCACGGCCTCCTTCACGCCCTTGGCCAGGGTGGCGCCAAAGCCGGTCAGGGGAACGGAGGCCCCGGCCCCGGCAAAGTCCAGGATGGGCTGATAGAGGCCCAGGGCCCCTAAAATCACCCCTGTTACCACATAGCCAACCAGAATCCGGGCGGGGGTCAGCTTGGTCTTGTCGATGAGAATCTGCCCGATCAGGCAGAAAAGTCCGCCGATGAAAAATGCTTTCAGGTAGTCCATTCAGCTTTTCCCTCCTTCTATGGCCACGGCGTGGCATACCCCGGGAATGGGCAGCCCCTGCTGGGTGGAGGTGGGGGAGAGCAGGGCTCCGGTGCCGCAGAACAGGATTTTTTTCAGCTTTCCCTTGGACAGCTCCCCCAGAAGGTGCCCGCAGAGGGTGATTGCGCTGCACCCGCAGCCGGAGCCGCCGGAATGCACATCCTGAACCGTGTTGTCAAAGACCATGGTGCCGCAGTCTGAAAGCTTCCCGCCCAGCTCCATTCCATCCCGCTGCGCCAGCTCCAGCAGCAGCTCCTTGCCCAGCTGGCCCAAATCCCCGGTGACGATCATGTCATAGTCCTTGGGGGTCAGGCCCATGTCCTCCATGTGGGCCTTGATGGTGGCATAGGCCGCCGGGGCCATGGCGGCGCCCATGTTTCCGGCGTCCTTGATGCCCAGGTCCCGGACGGTGCCCACAGTGCCGGAGAGAATCCGAGGGCCCTTACCCTCCGCTGTCACCAGAACAGAGCCGGAGCCGGTGACGGTCCACTGGGCGGTGGGGGTTCGCTGCCCGCCGTAGCCCAGGGGGAAGCGGTACTGCCGCTCAGAGGAGGCAAAGTGGGAGGAGGTCAGTGCCGCCACCCGGTCGGCATAGCCGCCGTCCACGGTCAGAGCCGCCAGCAGCAGACTTTCCGACATGGTGGAGCAGGCGCCGTAGAGCCCCAGATGGGGGATGTTCATGTTCCGCAGGGAGAAGGAGGAGCCAATGCACTGGTTCAGCAAATCCCCGGAGAATACCAGATCGATCTCCCAGGTGTGCAGCCCCGCTTTTTCAGCCATGGTTTTCAGTGCCAGCTCCTGCATTTTTTTCTCCGCCTGCTCCCAGGTTTTCTGCCCGAAGAAGGTGTCGCTTGAGGTTTTGTCGAAGGTCTGCCCCAGGGGCCCCTCTGCTTCCTTTTTCCCGGCAATGCTGGCCCATGAGGCAATCACCGGTTTGCTGGTGAACAGAAAGCTGCTCTTTCCACGCTTGTATTTTGCCATTTGACCGTCCCTTCCTGCGTAATCTTTGAAAGACAGTATTCCCGGTTTTTGCCCCCTTCAAACAAGAATCATTCGGGGGGAGCAGGGCAAGCGGTCTAAACCAGCATCAGTGCAAATGAAAATCCCGCCGGCGTATCAAGCGCCGGCGGGATTGCTTCAGGTATTCAAAATATCCTTGGTATGGAAGCTGTGCACCACCCGGCGGATGCGTTTTTTCTCCTCATCTTTCAGGTAGCGGTATTCGGCAATCAGCGATTCCTCTTCCTGGGTCAGGGTGGAGCTGATGCTTTCCGGGCCGCCGGAGGGGGCGCGCTGGTTGGCGGCGTAGTCCTTCAGAGCGGTGTGGAGGTATTCCGATAGCTGGAGCATCACCTGAATGTCCGGGGCCTGGGGGGTGAGCAGCTCCAGATCGAATTGCTTTGCCGCCCGTTTGGCGGGCCGGGGAGCGGCAGGGTCTGTGACAGAGCGGAGGGAGGTGATGATCCGGGGAACCGGGGGCTTCCCAAACTTTTTCTTGCAGAGCATGGCGGCCTCTGAAAGATTGGCGGCGCGGCGGGAGCTGAGGGCCTGAATCATCAGCTCCAGGGCCTCGCTGTACAGGCTGTACTCCGGGGAAAGCAGATAGCCGCCCACCAGGTATTCTGCATAGGTGCCGTAGATTTCCTTTTCCTCCCGCTGCTTCAGCTTTTCCAATTTGGCCCGAATCCGGGGCAGGCGCTTGGCGTAATCCTCCTGGGCGGAGGTGAAGCGGTAGAGAAAGGGAATCAGGGCAATGATGCTGATGAGGGTCAGCACGGCCAGCAGCATGGTCAGTCCCGAGAACCGCAGGAGAGGGACAATTACCATCACAAGCCAGAGCACCGTGAATATCCCGGCCACAGCGCCGCAGAAAAGAGCAAGATTTTTGGCCTGCTCATATTTCCGCTCCACCAGGGCGGCTTCCGATTTCAGAGACTGGGCGGGGTAGAAGAAGGTGGCCTCATAATACCGGGCGAAGTCCCGCTGCTCGGAGAGTACCTTGGAAAGCTCCAGGGGCGTCATTCGTTTCAGATCGGCCAGTTCCCAGCGGGAAAGCCCAGTGATGGTCCGTCCGTCCGCGCACTCGCAGGTGTACATGGAATTCAACCCCATCCCTCCTTCCTCCGTAAAATAACAATGACATTATAATCCACTTACCCCCTGAGCGCAAGCACAGAATTTGCTTCTTTCCCTTTTTTTGAGAAAAAAAGACTGCCTTCCCGGAGGAAAGCAGTCGATTGGCGGCATTTGATTATTCCTGATCCCAGTTGTGCCAGGTGTTCTGGACGTCGTCGTCGTCGTCGAAAAGGTCCAGCATCCGTTCCATCTTCTCCGCGTCCTCGGGGGAGAGCTTTACGTAGTTCTGGGGAACCATCTCAATCTGGGCGGAGGCAAAGGAGTAGTTCTTGGCGCTAAGGGCGTCGGCCACGGCGTTGAAATCGTCGGGGGTGGTGTAGACGGTGAAGCAGTCCTCCTCCGGCTGGAAGTCGTCGGCGCCGCAGTCCATGGCGTCCATCATCACGGTATCCTCGTCCAGGTCGCCGTCCTCGTTGTCGATGACCAGCACGCCCTTCTTGTCGAAGGACCAGCTGACGCAGCCGTTGGCGCCCAGATTGCCGCCGTATTTGTCGAAGTGATGGCGGACAGAACCGGCGGTGCGGTTGCGGTTGTCGGTCATGGTCTCCACAATGACGGCAACGCCGCCGGGGCCGTAGCCTTCGTAGGTGATGGACTCATAGCTCTCGCCGCTTCCGGCGCTGGCAGCCTTTTCCAGCACCCGCTTGATGTTATCGTTGGGCATGTTGGCGGCCTTGGCCTTGGTGATGATGGTGGCAAGGCGGGAGTTGTAGGCAGGATCGATGGAGCCGCCGCCTTCCTTCACGGCGACGATCATTTCCTTGGCGATTTTGGTGAAGGCAGCCGCGCGTTTGGCGTCCTGTGCACCCTTGGTTTTCTGAATGTTATGCCATTTGGAATGTCCGGACATGTCAAATTTCTTCCCTTCTGGAATTGTATTCAAAAAATGTTCACTCTATTCTAGCATTGAAAGTTCAAAAAATCAACACCAAATCCGAAAAATCCCTCAGTAAAATTTCATACAGTCCCGATGCACCTGGGAAATGACTACCTTCAACGATGGGAAGGCGGCTCCCAGGGCATCTGCCAGATAGCCGCATACGGGGTTTTCCGTGTAGAAATGGCCGGCGTCAATCAGGCTCAGACCGGCGTCCCGGGCATCCCAGAAGTCATTGTATTTTGCGTCGGAGGTGATAAAGGTGTCGCACCCGGCCCGGAGCGCGGCAGGCCATTCCTCCGCGCAGGCGCCGCCACCCACGGCCACCCGGTGGACCGGCTTTCCGCCGCCGGCATAGCGAAGGGCGGGGGCATGGAGGGCGGCTTTGACAACCGGAAGAAAATCCTCCAGGCTCTGCCAAGGCACTGTGCCCTGGCGCAGAAGCCCCCAGACCTTGCCCTGGGCGTCGGTTTCCATGGGGTCAATGACGGAGATGTCCTTCAGCCCCAGGGTGAGGGCCAGCTGATGCCCAACCCCTTCCGGGGCAATGTCCAGATTGGTATGGGCGCAGAGGGCGGCGATGTGATGCCGCACCAGGGTTGAGACGGTCCGGCCAAGGGCGGTATCATCGGTAACAGAATACAGAGGATGGAAGATCAGCGGATGGTGGGTGAGAATCAGGTCGGCGCCAATGTCCACCGCCTCCCGGGCCACGGCCTCAAAGGGATCCAGGGCCACCAGGACGGTGCGGACCGGACTGCCCTCCGAGCCGCAGAGCAGCCCCACATTGTCCCAGGATTCCTTCTTTTCCCGGGGGGCGATGGCTTCCAGCCAGAGGACAATGTCCTTTACCGTGGTCATGATTTTGCTCCTTCCAGTTCGTACAGGTGCTGAAGAATTTCGGCCGTTTCCCGGTATTTTTCTCCGCCCTCCCGCTGTAAGCCCTTTATGGAATCCTCCAGACCGCCGATGACCCGGCGGAGAAAGGCCGGAAGCAGCGGGGAGTTGTCTGACAGCAGCTGGGGGGTGATGTAATATTCCCAGGGAGCGGGGGACGGGGCGGGGGCGTAGGTGACTTCCGTCACCGGGTAGAGAAATTTACTGTCCTGGGCCAGTGTTTCCCGGGAAATGGAGAACCCGGCCTGGGCCAGGTATTTGCGAAGGGCGGGCCGCTTGCTCTGGCATTGGAGAATCAGCCGGTATTTGGAATCTTGAAGCCAGGGGGCGGCCTCCAGAATGGAGATCATGGTATCCGCTCCCATCCCGGCGCAGACCAGACAGTCAAAATCCCGGGGAATCTGCCGAACGCCGTCGGACAGGAAAAAGGAGATTCGCTCCTGGACGCCGAATTTGCGGGCGTTGGCTACGGCGCTTTCCAGGGGCTTCCGGTTCACATCCGAGGCGATGACGCTGGACGCGATGCCGCTTTGAAGCAGGTGAATTCCAAGATAGCCGTGGTCACAGCCGATGTCCGCCACCCGGTCCCCGGGGCGGACAAACTGGCAGCAGGTCAGAAGCCGGTTGGAAAGTGGGAGTTTCATTGGACACCTCCTGGTGTATCCTATTGCATGAAAGGAAAGGGGGCCGCCCTTTGGGCCGCCCCGTGGGTTTTTACTGTTTGGCCTGCTCTGCTTCGTAGGCCTCCAGGAAACGATTCAGCTGGGCCAGGAAGCCGTCGCACTCCACCCCGTGAACCATGCAGGCCTCTTCCACCGTCTCGCCCCGGGAAGAGGGGCAGCCCAGGCAGTGCATTCCGATGGCCATGAACAGGGGAGCAGCCTGGGGCGCAATGTCCAGAATGTCGCCGATGATGGTTTCTTTTTCAATTTTAACAGCCATAATAATGACCTCCTATCTTTTTCTCGGGATATTATAACCGGTAAGCCCCCAAAAAACAAGAGGCAAAATCAAAATCACCGGTTTATTGGGGCCTTTTTGAGATCACCCGTTGCCGGATTGTCGATGAGCCTGCCTTTTTCGGTAAACCGGGAGCCGTGGCAGGGGCAGTCCCAGGTGCGTTCCCGGGGATCCCATTTCAAAGCGCAGCCCATGTGGGGGCACCGGGGGACGGAGGGACGGAGCAGGTTTCCCGCTGCCTCCAGGGCGTTGATCCCCAGCTGGGGATGCAGAATGCTTCGGGAGGGGGAGAACAGGGTGGTATAGGGGCTGCTCTTACCGGTAATCAGGTCGGTGAGCAGCCGGGCGGCGACCATGGAGGAGGTCATGCCCCACTTGTTGAAGCCGGTGGCCACATAGACCCCCGGGGTCCTGGCGCTGTATTGACCGATATAGGGGATGCCGTCCAGGCTCATGCAATCCTGGGTGGCCCAGCGGTGGGTGATTTTTGCGTCCGGATAGTGGGAGCGGACAAATTCCTCCAGGTATTCCCACCCACCCCCGGTTTTCCCCGTCCGGTGGCCCCCGCCGCCTACGATCAGCTGATTACGGTAGCTGCGCAGAGACAGACCGTTTTCCTGGGCGTCTAGATACATGCCCTCCAGGGGCGGGGCATTTTCCAGGCAGAGGGCGTAGGAGCGCTGCTGGAAGAGCTTGAGAAAGTAGCTGCCATGGGTGTTGAGAAAGGGAAAATGGGTGGCCACGATGATGAAGCCTGCGTGGATGCTGCCCTGATCGGTGGCGGCCAGCCCATCCTTGATTTCACGGACGCGGCTGTGTTCAAAAATGGTCAAATCCTTTGCGATGGCGGCCAGAAATTTCAGGGGATGGAACTGGGCCTGCCGGGGAAATTGAATTCCGCCCACAGTTGGAAAGGGGAGGGGCAGCCCCGTGACAAGCTGGGCGGGGCAGCCGATGGCCGCCAGGGCGGACAGCTCCTCCTCCAAAATCCGGGTGTCCTCCCGGGAATAGATAAAGCTGTCCTGTTCACAAAAATCGCAGTCCAGACCTTGGCATAAATCCCGGAAATCATCCACTGCCGTTTGATTGGCCAGATAGTAGAGCTTTGCTCTCTCCGGGCCGAAGCGCTTCAAAAGCTTCCGGTAAATTAGGCCATGCTGGGAGGTGATTTTTGCGGTGGTGTTTTTGGTGATGCCCCCGGCCAAGGTGTCGGCCTCCGCCACCACACAGTGAACCCCGGCACGCTTCAATTCATGGGCAATCAGCACCCCCGCCATCCCGCTGCCGATCACCAGCACGTCGGTGTTGGTATCCTCCGTAAGGGATGGGAAAGAGGGGAGACGGGCCGTATTTGTCCAAATGGATTCCATTCAAACAGCTCCTTTTCATTTTTTGTAGTATGAGCAGAATTGGGGAGATAAAAGGGGAGGATAAAAACCCATTTCTTGACTTTTCTTCCAATTTTGCATATAATACACTGGACTTATTACGGGAAGCTTAGGCAGGTATGAATTATGGCAGGTAAAAGTAAGCAGGAACAATATGGCAATACCAGCATCTCCATGCTGAAAGGGGAGGACCGGGTACGCAAGCGGCCCGCGGTGATCTTCGGCTCCGACGACTTGGAGGGCTGCAAGCACGCGGTGTTTGAAATCCTTTCCAATGCCATCGACGAGGCCCGGGAGGGGCACGGGGACACCATCATCGTCACCCGCTACGAGGATTTGAGCGTTGAGGTGGAGGACTTCGGCCGGGGCTGCCCGGTGGACTACAACGAAAAAGAAAAGCGCTACAACTGGGAACTGGTGTTCTGCGAGATGTACGCCGGCGGCAAATACGGGGAGAACGGGGAAAACTACGAGTATTCCCTGGGCCTGAACGGACTGGGCTCCTGTGCCACCCAGTATGCCTCTGAATTCTTCGACGCAACCATCCGCCGGGACGGGTATCGGTATGACCTGCACTTCGAGAAGGGCAGAAATGTGGGCGGCCTGAAAAAGACGGAAGCCGACCGGAAGAGAACCGGCTCCCTGTTCCACTGGAAGCCGGACAAAGAGGTGTTTACGGAGATCAACATTCCCGTGGAATACTACCGGGATGTGCTCCGCCGCCAGGCGGTGGTGAACGGGGGCATCACCTTCAAATTCCGCAACCAGGTGGGCGGAAAGTTCGAGCAGGAGGAATTTTGCTATCCCCAGGGCATCCGGCAGTATATCGAGGAAATGGTGGGGGACAATGCCTTTACCATGCCTGTGTACTGGGAAACCGAGCGCCGGGGCCGGGACGCGGAAAACCGGCCGGAGATGAAGCTTAAAATCACCGCTTCCTTCTGCTTTTCCAAGCAGGTGTCCCACATCGAGTTCTATCACAACTCCTCCTGGCTGGAATATGGAGGCAGCCCGGACAAGGCCCTCCGCTCCGGCTTTACGGCGGCCTTCGACAAATATCTCCGGGACAATAACAAGTATACCAAAACCGAGAGCAAGATCATTTTCCAGGACATCCAGGACAGCCTGGTGCTTGTGACCAACTGCTTCTCCACCATCGGCTGCTTTGAAAATCAGACCAAGAAGTCCGTCAACTCCAAATTTACCCAAGAGGCCATGACCGCCTTCTTCAAGGAGCAGCTCCAGGTCTGGTTCATCGAGAACAAGCAGGAGGCCGACCGGGCCGCGGAGCAGATTCTGGTGAACAAGCGGGCCAGAGAGTCCGCGGAAAAGACCAAGTCCAGCGTGAAAAAGAAGCTCTCCGGGTCCATTGACATTTCCAACCGGGTGCAGAAGTTTGTGGACTGCCGCAGCAAGGATGTGGCGGTGCGGGAGCTCTACATCGTGGAGGGTGATTCCGCTCTGGGCAGCGTCAAGCTGAGCCGAGACGCGGAATTCCAGGGGATTATGCCCGTTCGGGGCAAGATTCTCAACTGCCTGAAGGCGGACTACAACAAGATTTTTGCCTCGCCCATTATCACCGATCTGATGAAGGTGCTGGGCTGCGGCGTGGAGATTCAGGGGAAGAAGTCCAAGGAGCTTTCCTCCTTCGACCTTTCCCAGCTGCGCTGGAGCAAGGTGGTCATCTGCACCGATGCGGATTACGACGGCTTCCAGATCAGAACTCTGATCCTCACTATGATCTACCGGCTCTGCCCCACCCTGATTCGGGACGGGTTTGTGTATATCGCCGAGTCCCCTCTGTTTGAAATCACCTGCAAGGACAAGACCTGGTTTGCCTACAACGAGCAGGAAAAGACGAAGATTCTCAAGGAACTGGAGGGGAAGAAGGTGAACATCCAGCGCTCCAAGGGCCTGGGCGAGAACGACCCGGAGATGATGTGGATGACCACCATGAATCCCCAGACCCGGCGGCTCATCAAGGTCATGCCGGAGGATACCGAACGCACCGCCTACTACTTCAACATCCTTCTGGGCGACGGACTGAACGAGCGGAAAAATTTCATCGCCGAAAACGGCGCGAAATATCTGGAATTGGCGGATATTTCTTAAAAAGCCTTCCCCTCTGGGGCGAGCCGTCAACCGAAAATTTCCGCTGTAGGGGCGGGCCTTGAACCGCCCGTTGGAGATTTCGGTAATGGCCGGCGCCCCTACGGGATGTCTAAGTTGGCGACAATGTCCCAAAGGAGAGGGCATTGGATTTACGTTGAACGAAGGAGTGCAATATGGCACGAAAGAAACAGGAACCTGAAAAGAAGAAAAAAGTGAATACCGACGGGGTGATGGGGCTGCAGGGCTCCACCACCGAGCAGGCCATCTCCGAGACTTTGGAGCTCAACTACATGCCCTATGCCATGTCCGTGATCGTCTCCCGGGCCATTCCGGAGATCGACGGCTTTAAGCCCTCCCACCGCAAGCTCCTGTACACCATGTATAAAATGGGGTTGCTCACCGGGGGCAGAACCAAGTCCGCCAACATTGTGGGCCAGACCATGCGCCTGAATCCCCACGGCGACGCGGCCATCTATGAGACCATGGTCCGGCTGTCCCGGGGCAACGAGACGCTGCTCCACCCCTTTGTGGACTCCAAGGGCAATTTCGGCAAGGTCTATTCCCGGGATATGGCCTACGCCGCCTCCCGATACACCGAGGCCAAGCTGGATACCATCTGCACTGAGCTGTTTCGGGACATTGACAGCGACACTGTGGACATGGTGGACAACTACGACGCCACCATGAAGGAGCCCAGTCTGCTCCCCACCACCTTTCCCAATGTGCTGGTGTCTGCCAACCAGGGCATCGCCGTGGGTATGGCCAGCAACATCTGCTCCTTTAATTTGAAGGAGGTCTGCGACACCGCCATCGCCCTGATGAAAAATCCGGAGCACGACATTTTGGAGACGCTCCCCGGGCCGGACTTCTCCACCGGGGCGGAGCTGCTGTTTGACGAGGCTGCCACCCGGGAGGTCTACGCCACCGGCCGGGGCAGCTTCAAGCTCCGGGCAAAATGGCATTACGAAAAGGAAGGGAACCTCATCGAAATCACCGAGATTCCCTACACCACTGCCACCGAGGTCATCATGGACAAGGTGGCCGAGCTCATCAAGGCGGGCAAGATCAAGGAAATCGCCGACATGCGGGACGAGACCGACCTGGGGGGCCTGAAGCTCACCATCGACCTGAAACGGGGTGTGGAACCGGAGAAGCTGATGCAGAAGCTCTTCCGCATGACCCCCTTGCAGGACAGCTTCCCCTGCAATTTCAACATTCTCATCGCTGGGATGCCCCGGGTGATGGGGGTGGGGGAGATTCTGGATGAGTGGACCGCCTGGCGCACGGACTGCGTAAAGCGGCGGCTCTTCCATCAGATCGGCAAGCGGGAGGAGCGGCTGCACCTGTTGAAGGGTCTGGAGCGGATTCTGCTGGACATTGACAAGGCCATCCACATCATCCGGGAGACGGAGATGGAGGCGGAGGTGGTGCCCAACCTGATGATCGGCTTCGGCATCGACGAAATTCAGGCCAATTACGTGGCGGAAATCAAGCTGCGCAACATCAACAAGGAATACATCCTCAAGCAGACCAAGGCCATCAGCCAGCTGGAGCAGGAGATCGCCGACCTGCGGGATACCCTGAACAGCTCCCGTCGCCTGAAAAACCTCATCATCCAGGAGCTCCAGGAGGTCAGCAAAAAGTACGGTCAGCCCCGGAAAACGGAGATCATCTATCAGACTCTGGAAGCGGAACCGGAGGAGGAAGAGGAGGACATTCCCGACTATCCCGTCACCGTGTTTGTCTCGAAAGAGGGGTATCTGAAAAAGATCACCGCCCAGTCTTTACGGATGAGCGGCGAGCAGAAATTCAAGGAGGGGGACAGCCTGGCCTTTTCTCAGGAGGCCACCAACCGGACGGAGGTGCTGGTGTTCACTGACCAGTTCCAGTGCTACAAGTCCCGGCTCAGCGACTTTGAGGACGGCAAGGCCTCCCTGCTGGGGGACTACCTGCCCCAGAAGCTGGGAATGGAGCCCGGGGAGACGGTGCGCAAGGTGGTGCTCACCGGGGACTATTCCGGTTTTGTTCTCTTCTTCTTTGAAAACGGCAAGGCGGCCAAGGTGCCGCTGAACGCTTATGAAACCAAGACCAACCGGAAAAAGCTCACCGGCGCCTACAGCGACAAGAGCCCCCTCACAGCGGTGATGGCCTTGCAGCAGGATGAACAGATGGCCCTGTATTCCAGCGACGGACGGGCCCTGATCTTCTCCACGGCCCAGCTGCTGCCCAAGACCACCCGAAACACCCAGGGCGTGGCGGTGATGACCCTGAAAAAGAAAGCAGTCCTTACCGATGTGAAGCTTTTGGAGCAGAGCGGCATTGAAAACCAGAGCCGCTATCGCACCAAGGCCATCCCCGCTGCCGGGGCCCTGCTGAAGCCAGAGGATGCCCAGGAAAAGCAGCAGAAGCTGGATATTTAATACTATTTTTTCATTAAAAATAGTATAAGTCCCTCACAGAGGGCTGTAACGGAGGAAGACATGAAAGAGTTTTGGAAAAAAACCGGCTGGATTTTTCTGACCGTATTGGGAAGCGCCCTTTTCGCCCTGGGGTTCAGCCTGTTCCTGGAGCCCAATGACATCAACACCGGCGGCATCTCCGGCCTGGCCCAGGCTGTGGCCCATATTTTCGGGCTGCAGAATGTGGGTGTGCTGTCGGTGCTGCTGAACCTGCCCCTGTTCCTGGTGGGCGGAGTCCGGGTGGGCAAGCGGTTCTTTGCCGGGTCGCTGCTGGGAATGCTGGTCAGCGGATTCCTGATCGACGCCTTTGCCCTGATCTCTATTGGGCCCCAGGATACCCTGGTCAGCGGCATTTACGGCGGCCTGTTCTGCGGTCTGGGGATTGGCATCGTCTTTGTGGCGGGCTCATCCACCGGCGGCTCAGACATCCTGGTGCGGCTTTTGAAGCTGCACTACCGGAATGTGCCCATCGGCATCATCTCTACCGTGTTCGATGCCTGCGTGGTGGTGCTCACGGGCATTGTGTTCCAGGACATCAGCCGGGCGCTGTTCAGCGGCATTGTGGTGTTCATCACCGGGCGGGTGATGGATGTGGTGGTGTACCGGTTTGACTACTCCAAGGTGGCGCTGATTGTTTCGGACAAGCCGGAGGAGATTGCCAGGGACATCTGCGAGAAGCTGGACCGGGGAGCCACCTTCCTCCATGGTCAGGGCTGCTACAGCGGCCGGGAAAAGAAGGTGCTGCTCACCGTGGTGAAAAAGGGTCAGCTGGCGGAGCTCAAGGAGCTGGTGATGGAGCGGGATGAGAATGCCTTCGTCATCTTCCAGGAGGCCCACCAGGTCCTGGGCGACGGCTTCTCCCGCTATTCCAAGGACGCCCTGTAGCGCTCATTTTTACTAATTGTGCCATCCGCTTTAAAAGCCGACCGGAATATGGCCGGCTTTTTTCCATATCATGTGGTATCGCTGATTTTGGAAAGGGGAGAGGACCATGACGCCCGCGGTTTTGCTGTTTGCAGTGACCTATGCGCTGATGCTTTTGTTTGAGAAATATCGCCCCTGGATCGCCCTTGCCTCCGGGGCATTGTTTGTGGCCAGCGGAATGCTCCCGGTTTCTCAAATCCCGGGGGCGGTGGATGGGAATGTGCTGCTGATGATCGGCGGCACCATGGGGCTGGTTCAGCTGTTCATCGACAGCCGGATGCCTGAGCGGATGGCGGATTGGCTGATGGAGCGGACGCCCAATGTCCAATGGGCCGCCGTGTGCCTCAGCCTGTTTGCGGGGATCATCTCCGCCTTTGTGGACAATGTGGCCACGGTGCTGATGGTGGCGCCGGTGGCCGTCGCTGTGTGCAGAAAGCTGGGGCTCAATCCGGTTCCCTTCGTCGTTTCCATTGCGGTATCCTCCAATTTGCAGGGAGCGGCCACCCTGGTAGGGGACACCACAGCCATCATGCTGGGCTCGGCCCTGGATATGAGTTTCGCGGACTTCTTCTGGTATCGGGGCAGACCCTCCATGTTTTTTATGGTGGAGCTGGGAGCCGTCTTCTCGGCGGTAATTGTGTATTTCCTGTTTCGCAGGGAAAAGCAGCCCATTGTCCATGGGGGAGAGAAAACCCTGGTGACGGATTACCTCCCCACGGCGCTGCTGCTGGGGACCATCCTCCTTCTGATCTGCGCCTCCTTTGCCCCGGAGGAGTGGAAGCTGCCCGGGGAAACTAACGGCATCATCTGCTGCGCGATGCTGCTGCTGGGCCTGGGGCTGAATCTGCTGAAAAGAAAAAAGCTGGACGCCGTTTTGCAGCCCCTAAGGACCATCGATTTTCAGACCCTTCTGCTGCTGGCCGGATTGTTTCTGATGATCGGGGGCATTGCCCATGAGGGCGTTGTTGATGTCCTGGCCCGGCAGCTGGTGGGTCTGGGGGGCGGAAATCTTTTTGTGATGTACAGCATAATCGTCTGGGGCTCGGTGCTCATTTCCGCCTTTATCGACAACATTCCCTACGTGGCCACCATGATTCCGGTGATTGCGGGAATTGCCGCCGAAATGGGGGCGGACGCCACACCCCTGTATTTCGGGCTGCTGTCCGGGGCCACCCTGGGGGGAAACTGTACCCCCATCGGCGCGTCGGCAAACATCGCCGGAATCGGCATCCTTCGCCAGGAACATTACCGGGTGGAGAACAGGGACTTTTGCCGGATCGGCATTCCGTTTACGCTGGCTGCTGTCGTCCCGGCCTACCTCCTGATTTGGCTGCTGTTCGGAAGGTGAAAAATAAGTCAGATTAGGGCTTGACAAATGAAAAAAATTCGCTATAATAAGTGATGTTCGTTGCGGGTGTAGCTCATCCGGTAGAGCGCCACCTTGCCAAGGTGGAGGTAGCGAGTTCGAGCCTCGTCACCCGCTCCAAAAGACCGACTGGGAAACCAGCCGGTCTTCCTTTTCCTTTTTCTGCAAAAAATCTTCTTTTCCCTCTTTACAAACTGCAAGTGATCTGATATAATCTAACTGTTGTCTTGAATATGGCCCGGTGGTGCAGT
>CAZYWM010000003.1:0-12593 GCA_964651615.1 uncultured Oscillospiraceae bacterium
AAATGTGGTGCGCCTGTGCAAAAAGAACGGCATTCCCATTTACAAGCTGGAAAAGAAACTGGGACTCGGAAATGGGACGATCAGGGCTTGGAAGGTCTGCGCCCCGAAGATTAACTTCGTAAAGGCGGTGGCGGACTACTTCGGGACTGGGATCGATGGGCTGCTGGAAGACGAGGAAGGAAAAACGTGAGGTGCAAGAGGTGTAAATTGTGATGGATGAAGAATTCGTTCAGGTCGGGTATGCGGCTTTGCGGAATCCGGCGACGGGGGATTTTCTGCCAGCTGTGCCGCTGTACATCAAGACCAAGGACGGTGGTGAGGCGGCGGAGGCCGAGATGCTGGCGGATTTTGGGAAACTGATGGCGAAGCGGATCAAGGCGTACCGGGACGGCTGCCGGAAGGCCGGGGTTTAGGGGGCGTGAGATGGCTCTGTATATGACAGAAGAGGAGTTTCAGAAGCTGAAACAGCGCTGGTCTGGGAAAACGGCGGCCTGTTCCAAGCCCGCTGCCCCGATGCCGGAGGCCGGGCAGTCAAGGAAACGGAACAAGTACGGGAACCAGCGGGCGGAGGCGGCAGGATATAAGTTTGACAGCCGGCATGAGGCCAATGTGTATATGCTCCTTCATCTGCGGCAACAGGCCGGGGAAATCGTGTGCATCAACAGGCAGGTGGGGTTTGACCTCCCTGGGGGCATCCAATACAAGGCGGATTTTGTTGTGTGGTATCCGGACCACCGGTGCGAGGTGCTGGACGCCAAGAGCGAAGCCACAAAGCAGAACCGAACCTATATCAACAAGAAGAAGCAGATGAAGGCCATCTACGGAATCGAGATCGTGGAGGTTTAGGAAAATGGAAGGGGCTGGGTACAGGGCAAAGGGATTGGGGGAAATCCGAATCCCTTTGCCAAAGGAAGGAATGTGCCCCGTGTGCTGGGGACAGCACCGACGGGGAGCAGCGCATGAGATTGGCAGCATTTACTACCTGAATCAATTTTACCGGCGGTATGGGCATTTCCCGGAGCCGGGAGAAACAGAAAGGAAATGAAGCATGGAAAATTTGGCCAACACCAAGGAAACCGAAATCAGCACCATAGAAATTCTTGCGGCACAGGCCCGGGCGCTGAAAATGACCATCAACGTCAATATGTGGCAGCTGGCCCGGGTGTTTGTGGAGGCAAAGAAAATTGTCCCCCACGGGCAGTGGGGCAAGTGGCTGGAAGAAAATGCCGAGGTGAGCGAGCGGACGGCACAGGACATGATGCAGGCCTATAAGCGCTTCGGCGGCATCCCTCAAATTGAGGGGATTGGGAAAGCAAAGCTTTTTCGGATGCTGCCGTTGCCGGATGGGGCAGTGGAACAGTTTTTGAAGGAAAACGATGTGTCCAATATGTCCACCCGGGAGATCGAACGGGCGGTGAAGCAAGCCCGGGCGGAAGCGGATGAAGAGATTCAGAAGGAACGGCGGGCCCGGATGGAAGCGGAACAGCGGGCGGCGGCGGCGGAAAAGGCAAAGAAACAGCCAAGCGCCGAGCTTCGGAGCGAACTACATAACAATCAAACCCGAATCGCCCAGCAGGAGGCGGAGATCGAACGGCTGGCCAAAGCCGGAAGCATTGCCGCCGGAGAGGCTGAGCGCCTGCGGCGGGAGCTGAAGGAGCAAACGGAGCTGCTGGAAGAGCAGCAGGCGGAGATCAACCGGGCGCAGCAGGAGATATTGAATATGCAAAGCGCCGCCGCCAAGGGCGACGCAGAGCGGACGCCTGAGAGCCAACTGACGCTGGAGGCGTTCTCCTCCGCTGTTCGGGTGTTCATCGGCACCTGCGCCAGGCTGCCCATGATGCGCTTTGCCTTTGCGGCTATGGGCCCCGATGACCTGCGGGAATACCGGGTGCTGCTGGAAACCGTGGAGAAATGGGCAAAGGACAGCAGGGAGGCTATGGATTTGGACGTGATCGACGGAGGGGTAAACGATGTGTAAGGATAATCTGCCCAGCGTGCAGGGCGAAGCACGGCCAACTGTCCCTGTGGAGGAGCTGGGCGGGATGATCGCCGAGCTGATGAAGCCGGTGGTGGCCGCCATCGGGAAAGCGCTGGAAAACAACACTTCCGCCCTGGAGCAGCTGGCCTCCGCCCAGTCCATCCAGAATGACCGGCTGGCCGAGCTGGAAAAACAAATCCGGCTGCAAACGCCGGTGACCAATCAGCAGGTGAAGTACCTGAATGACGCCACCAAGAGGCGGGCAAGGGAACTGCTGGACAAGCGGGGCGTCACCGACCAAAAGGCGGTGACGAAGCTGACGGGAGCTATCCGCAAGGCGGTGCTGGCGAGGTACGGAATCAGCCACCTGCGGGAGGTTCCGAAGCATGAGTACACCGTTGCCATGGGGCAGATTGGAATGTGGAGCGACCTGCTGACGGTTATGGATGTTGTTAAAGAGGCACGGACGGCCTGCCCGCCGGAGGAGAGGACATGAATCATTTGACGATTATCGGGAATCTGACGGCAAATCCCGCCGGAAGGGTGGCGGAGACCCAGGAGGGGGCCAAGACGGTATGCGAGTTTACCGTGGCAACGAGCCGAATTTCAAAGGGAGAAAAGGTAGCCGACTATTTCCGGGTGACGCTGTGGGAAAAGGATGCGGACAACGCCATGAAGTACCTGAGCAAGGGGAGCAAAGTCTGTGTGACCGGCCCCGTGACGGGCAGGGCCTACCTGGGAAAGGACGGGCAGCCGAAGGTGAGCCTGGAAATCCGCCGAGTGAGAGACATTGAATATTTGAGCAGCAAGCCGCAGAGCGGGGAAGAAAGCCAGGAACCGGAGGAATTCGGGAGCATTGAAGAGCCGGACGGTGATCTCCCGTTTTGAAGGAGAAAATCATGGGCGCAAAATACATGGTCGTAACCACAGGGGGCTGGCGGCTATTCGGCCCGCGGGAGCTGCAGGCTTGCCGGGACTACATCAGGAAGGCTCGGGAGAACGGTGCCAGAACCGAAGACATGAGAATCGTGCCCGCGTAGGAGGCTCAAAATGGAAAACATATGCCAAGAGTGCGGGCGGCCATTTTCTGGCCACGGCGGACGGAAATACTGCTCCGACCACTGCTATAACATCCACCACTACCGGCTGAGAAAGGCCAAGCTGGAGGCGAACCCGGCTAAGGTCTGCCAGTACAACGATGGCGTGAACTGCCCCGGGGGAAGCTCCTGTGAAAATTGCGGGTGGAATCCGGAGGTTGCAAAGAAAAGAACGGCCGCATTTCTAACCGCCAATAGGAAGGAGAGAACACGATGAATTGCCGGTACACTGAGGAAGAATTGAAGGCCGATGTTGAAAAAACCATTGGCATTCGTGCAAAGGACATCGAAAAGATTCAGTTTTGCGGCTGTTGGCACATTCGGTTCCGGGCGTTCGGAACGGATTTCTACTACTACATAGCCGATTCTGACAGCCCCGTCAGGCTGAAAGAATCGCCTTGGAACTGGGATAAAAAATGAGGTAATCCAAATGGACGGATTGGAAAATATGGCTATGGGCTCCCGGCGGAAGGAGCTGGTCGCACCCTGCAAGGGGTGCCCGAGGAAAACGCCGGGGTGCCACGACCAATGCAGCGATTACCTGGAATTTAAGGCCGTTGTATCACAGAAGAACGAATACCTCCGCAAAAATGAGCGCCCGAAGTGGGACTGCATGGCGGGGAACTGAAGGCGGGAACTGTGACACACCGGGTTCCTACAGAAAGGGAGGCCGAGATTATGGCCAGGAATATGCTGAGTGCAGACGAATTTGCCATATGCCGGGCGGGAGATGACTATTTGCATCTTCTGTGCTACCGGACACGGGACGAGCTGATCCTGAACCGGGGAGACAAGAAGTGGCCGAAGGAAACGAATGAGGGGGAACGCTGCAATGGATTATGACGGGTTTTTACACAGCAAAATCCAGGTTGCGCCGGTAAGCGGATTTGACATTGGCCCCGAGGACATCAACCCGGCCTTAAAGCCCCACCAGCGGGACGCTGTGATTTGGGCCATCAAGGGAGGCAGGCGAGCGCTGTTTGAAGCCTTCAGCCTGGGAAAGACGGTGCAGGAGCTGGAATGGTGCCGCCTGGTGGAATGCCCCTGCTGCGAAACGAAGGCGCTCGTCATGGCCGGGAGCCCGGCAGCAGCGGCCTACAAGACCTTCGGCCATAAGGCTGGTGGAGTAGGAAGGGAGATTTTGGAATGACGGTCGAGGATGTTCTCGCTGCTGATCTGAATGTAGACAACATTCGGGTGACCGTTCGGGCGAATAATTCACAGTTTATCGCTTCGTATATAATTGGGAAGGATGTCCGTGCTTCCAAATACCATCGTTTTCAGCACGAAACGAAAGCAGGAAGCGTCTACCGCCTTGATGGGCTGAAATACATTTACATCGATAAAGAAATCCAATTCCACGAGGCTGATGTCCCCTATAAAGGGTCAAAGGGATATGGAGTTATGCTTGAAGAGATTCCGAAAGAGCTGCTGGAGCTTGAAGTATCATATCTGAGGCCGATAAAAAGCATAAACCGGGATCGATACCATGGGTACATATTTGGTTGTCGTTCAGACTTGTGGATTTGGATTCCTGGGGAAGATGAAAAAGTTACACAGGAGGATGTCTAATGCTGGTAATCAGACCGTGCCATATTCGTGAAGCACAGGATTATGTAAAAGAACATCATCGTCACAATATTCCTCCTGTTGGTGGAAAATTCGCTGTTGCGTGCTATGACGGAGACAGATTGTGCGGCGTTGCCATTGCAGGCCGTCCAGTTTCCAGATACAGCGATAACGGAAAGACATTAGAAATCCTTCGGTACTGTACCGATGGAACCTTCAATGCCTGCTCAAAACTGTATGGTGCAGTCTGCCGCATCGGCTTTGATATGGGATATGACCGTATCATTACTTACACTCTGGAATCGGAGGGAGGCTACTCCCTCCGGGCGGCAGGATTCCGCTTTGATGGACAAGCTGGCGGAAAGCAATGGACCGGCGTTCGGCGCAGGGATTACTACATAAGCCCGGAAGAAATGAAATGTCGCTGGGTAAAAGAGAGGATGATGTAACGTGAAATGCGATAACTGTAAAAAGCATGATGATTGTGCTTCTGGAAGCGGTCTTGTATGGCCCTGTGGAGCATATGCGCCGAGGGTAGTTACAAACGCCGACCGAATCAGGGCAATGACAGACGAAGAACTGGTTAATGTAGTTCCGTGTCCGCTTGGATTTTCGATGTTTCGCTGTACGTTAAATATTCCATGTGGATATTGCAAGAAAAAATGGCTTCAGCAGCCAGCGGAAGGAGAATGAGCATGGACAAGCTGATTTCGCAGGAAAAGACAATCCGTGATCTGCGAGGGATAAAAGATATGCTGGTTGCCGCCGGCGATCCGTTCCTGGCTTCCGTAATGAATCGGGCAATTGCCTGTGTGGAGAATCAGCCGGAAGCAAAGGATATTTGTGGGGAGTGGAACTACGGAACAAGGGCTGCAGTTTGCTCTGTTTGCGGATTTGAGCGGCATTTGGATGATAATTTCGGGGCAGCGATTGCGTGCACAAACTGCGGAAAGAAAATGAAATAGGGGGTATTTGTATGAAACCATTATATGTTCCGAAAGGTAAAGCGAAGGAATACGGAGATTACGCCGTTAATATCTACACCGGCTGCCCGCACCGCTGCTATTACTGCTTCGCTCCAACTGTCCTGCACCGGGACAGAGAGGAATTCCATACCCATGTTGAGCCTCGTCCCGGAATCGTGGATGCCCTGAAAAAGCAGTTGGAACGGGAAGGAGTGACCGGGAAGTTAATCCATCTGTGTTTCACCTGTGATCCGTATCCAACCGGGTACGACACATCCGTTACCCGGGAGGTTATCAAGGCCATCAAGGCCAGCGGCAACCATGTGCAGATCCTCACGAAGGGTGACGGGAGCCGGGACTTTGACCTGCTGGACAGGAACGACTGGTACGGGATTACATGGGATGGATCGATTTTTGGGGTATATGCGCCGTCTGACAGGCTGGAAGATTTATATTCTGCGAAAATGATCGGGATTAAAACATGGGTATCCTGTGAGCCTGTTCTGGATGCAGATGCAGTTCTGGAATTCCTGGAAAACTGCCATGACATTATTGACAAGGTAAAAATCGGGAAGCTGAATTACCACCCGTCCACTATCAACTGGAAGAAGTTCGGGTATGAAGTGGAACAGCTTTGCCAGAAGCTGGGGCTGGACTACTACGTCAAGGAATCTCTTCGGAAGGAGATGGATGGCTGATATGGATGTGAAAAGGCACATCACGTTATTTGACCGCCCGTACCCGGTCGAGAAGCAAGCGGAGGGGCTTGCCATAAGCGAAGCCATCGTTAACGGAGAATGCGATAAATGCGGATTCCTTTCACGGTGCAAGTCAGACAAATTCTTTGATTTCCCCGTTTTCGCTTGGTGTTCTCGCAGAAAGGCCGAAATTTTGGCCGAGTGGAAAGGAGAAGCGAGATGAAACCTATTCTTTTCAACACCGAAATGGTTCAGGCCAATCTTGATGGTTTTAAGACCGCTACCAGGCGGATTATGAATCCCCAGCCACATACAGAATGCTACAACGGTGGAGCGCATGAGTTTGTGACAGACGATTTTGGATTAAAGTTCAAATGCTCTGGATTTGTTTGCAGAAAATGCGGCTATGGTGTATCGCCTCCTCATAGTAAATACCCAGTTGGTACGTCCTTTATCCGTCCAAAATATCAGCCTGACGACATCCTGTATGTGCGGGAGACGTGGAGCCCGGTGTTTGTGCATCCAAAGCGGTATATATACAAAGCTGATTCCGATAACGAAATCGGAGAGGGCGCAGATTTGCCAATCAGGTGGCACCCCTCCATCCATATGCCAAAAGAAGCCGCCCGGCTTTTCCTGCGGGTGACTGATGTAAGGGTGGAGAGGTTGCAGGATATTGATGATGCGGGAGCCAAAGCAGAGGGAGCAAATTGGCATAACGGGAAAAATGTTGGCTTTGAAGAAAAGATGCGGCGTACAGCCATTGCGCGTTTTGCAGAAATTTGGGACAGCACTGTCAAGCCCGCAGACCTTGAAAAATACGGCTGGGATGCCAACCCGTGGGTATGGGTAATTGAGTATGAGCGAATCAGTAAGGAGGAGGCGTTGCGAAATGGTTAATCAGAAAGTGCTGAATGACCTTTTCTCAGCGTTCCCCAACGCTATTATCAACCGAAATTTGGAATTTGTTGCCGATCCTAACAGGCGGGTCAATTCCTACTTCCGGCTGGAAGATTGCGAAACCAGGGAGGACGTTACTGCTAAGCTGCTGGAATGGCTTTCCAGGGAGGCATACAAGAGCGAGAACTTCTGTGTGGAGTGGCGGAATGCACAGGTACATAAGTACCACCTTGACGGGATAAATCGGTTCTGCGGCACATCCTTCACGCCGGAGGATATGAATCTGATTTACTCGGAATTGGGCAATAGGGTAAACCATCAGAAAACGCTTTGCTTCGTCCGGAGCGGATACGATATGGAGGTGCTAAAAGAGGGTGAAAGCGTGGTTAGTTCGGGAAAAAGATGAGTTCACGGCTGCCGTTGTTTTTGCTGAAACGAGAGGAAAGGCAAAGGTGCTTGCGCTTAGTACCGAAGCGTGTGAGGATTCCGATTTTATGAGCATTGAGGTGCGGCGGTTAAAAGGGGCGGATAAATACTATAAGCCTGGGAAGCGAGAACTCGATTGGTTTAATACAGAAGATAGAATTGCCATGGTAAAGGATTTCGGATTTACCTGTATCCCTGATGCGCATTGCGCTGAAACCTGCAACGTATGTCCTGCAAAGGAATTTTGCGACGATTACATCGAAATGGAAAAAGAAAGCCAAGGATCAGAAATTGGGGGCAATACCTGAGAAAAGCAGCATCATTCAGAAACTGGGGTATGAAAAAATCTGTAAGGATCAAGCTTTAGGGCAGAACAGATGGACAGCCCGATGCGCATACTGGCGGATGCCATGGAGCGCTCACCGGATTCCAGACGCTGGTACTGGCGGAGCTGGATGTGGGCGGCGTCGGCCACCTGCTGCTGGGTCATTTGGAGCTGCGTTCTGCGGGTTATCAGGATGGATTTGTCTGGCTCTAAAACGACCCATTCACTTCCATTACCAAAAATATCCTCTGTCAGCTGGCAATAATCGTCATTAAATTTCGTCATATGTTTTCCTTCTTTATGACCGATTGGTCGTAATATAAAATAAGTATATGACCGTTTGGTCGTTTTGTCAATACAAATAAGAACTCATTATCATAAATTTGGAGGGATAAAAAATGCTGAAACCGGGAGATAAGGTCGTCATGAACGACCGTTACCATGTAAGCAAAGAAAATCGTGGGAAGGTCTGGACGGTTCAGTCTGATCCGTGGGACTGCTGCGGTACGATGGTGGTTAAACTGGAAGGGAAAGCCGGCGGATACGCCGTTGATGGTCTGGAAAAGGTTAAGAGCTGAATCATGGCAGAGATCATGTACTTAGACGAGCTGCCAGACTGCGAGGCCTGCAAAGACCCGACGAAACGGATAGACAGCGTGTTGTATGACCTCCCCGAGCCGGGAGAGATTACCACCATTTATGGCTGCGATAACGAGCCATGCAAGCGGAAGAGGAACGAAATCGAAGCATACATTTTGCGCTGGTGTATAGCTGAGTCTGAGAAGCGGATAGCGAAAATGCCTTAGCGCAACAGATTGGATGTGTTTTTTGTGGAAAAAACCATAAACTTTTTCCCTGACTTTTACGAGTCGATTAAATTTTTGCCGGATGAACAATTTGGTGCGGCGATGCGGGCGGCCATGGAGTATCAGCTGACCGGGAAGGAATACGCCGGGGAAGACCCTGCCGTTCGGATGGCTTTCAATTTTGCGAAGAGCCAGACGGAGCGGAAGCGGGAGTACAGCGAGAAAAAGAAGTCCGCCGCCAACGCCAAGTGGGGCAAACGCGATACCCCTGGTTCAAAAGCCTGCGCAGATGCTGGCGGCCAGGATGCGGCATCATGCGCAATGATGCAAGCCGATGCACAAGAATGCAAAGACATGCAAAGCGATGCAGAACCATGCAACGAAATGCAGGATGATGCAGAACCGTGCAAAGTTGTGCAGGGCGATGCTCCTTATCCGTATCCTAGTCCTTATCCATATAAAGATTTATACTCTCCCGCAGCGGCGGAAAATCCGCCCAGAAAAACATATGGGCAATACGGATGGGTAAAACTGACGGAAGGGGAGCATCGGGCCCTCGCCAACGACCTGGGAGATGACGAACTGGAGCGGTGCATTGCCTATGTGGACAAGTCCGCCCAGAAGACGGGGAATAAGAACGGGTGGAAGGACTGGGGCCTGGTGCTGCGGGACTGCCACAAGGAACGCTGGGGCTTGAAGCGCGGCGGACGGCACGGGCCGGAAAAGAAAGGGGACATCCACGGATGCGGCGAGCTCGGCCCGGCGGAGCTGGAGGCAATTGCAATGGCGCTAAAACAGCCGCCGGATGACTTTGGCGGGGAGGCACAGGCGGTATGAAAATCAATGCGAGCCAAATAGATATTTTCGATGAAATCGTCGTTGACAACTTCGCCGGTGGAGGCGGGGCTTCCACGGGGATTGAGTTGGCAGCAGGCAGGCCGGTGGCTATTGCCATCAACCATGACCCGGATGCTATCCTGCTGCACAAAACAAACCACCCGTACACTGAGCATTTGCAGGCGTCCGTCTGGGATGTTGACCCGGTGGCGGTATGCCGGGGTCGTCCGGTTGGGCTGGCATGGTTCAGCCCGGACTGCAAGCATTTCTCCAAAGCCAAGGGCGCGGCACTGGTTGACCGGAATATCCGGGGACTTGCGTGGATCGTCCTTCGGTGGGCGGCGCTGGTTCGGCCCCGGGTGATTATGCTGGAAAACGTGGAAGAGTTTCAGACCTGGGGGCCAGTGCGGAAAGGAAAGCCGGTGAGGTCCAAGGCAGGGCAGACGTTCCGCAAGTGGAAGCAGCAGCTCACCGATTTGGGCTATACCATCGACCACCGAGAACTGGTGGCGGCGGACTACGGTGCGCCAACCACTCGGAAGCGGTTTGTGCTGGTGGCCCGGTGCGACGGGAAGCCCATCGTCTGGCCCAAGAGAACCCACGCCCCCAGGGACAGCGAGGAGGTCGAGGCCGGGAAGTGCCTGCCGTGGCGCTCTGCGGCGGAGATTATCGACTGGTCGATTCCTGGGTACTCCATTTTTGACAGCAAGCAGGAGATCATGGAGCTGTACGGGGTAAAGGTGGTCAGACCGCTGGCAGAAAACACCATGCGTCGTGTGATTCGGGGCGTGGACAAGTTTACAATCAAGAGTGGGAATCCGTTTTTGGTGGAATGCAATCACAGTGGCGCCGGACACACCCGGAGCAGCGAGGAGCCGGTCAATACCTTGACCGGGAAATATACCGGAGGTGTGTGCGACCCCATACTGGCACCCATTACGATCACGAACACAAGTAATTCCGTGGGCGTTCCTGCCGGGAACTCGGTACATACCGTTACAACAGCGGGAAATCAAATCCTTGCGTCGGCAAGCCTTATGTCCATCGGGCAGACCGGAGGCGGAGACCGTATCCGTGATATGCGGGAGCCATCTCCGACAACCGTGTCAAAGCAGGAAGCCTGCGTGGATGCAGCAAACTTGATCCAGTATCACACGGAACAGACGGAGAATGTCCGGGCCTCCGGGCTGAACGTGCCGATCAATACCGTAGACGCTTCCAACCGCTACGGCCTGACCTGTGCCAACCTGGTGGAGTATTACGGGAACGGAAACCCGCTGGATGTTTCGGAACCGATGCACACGGTGACGGCCCATGACCGGGAGGCCTTGGTATCTGCGCATATCCAGAAGTATTTTGATGGGGGCCATAAAGGCTGCGGTGACAGTGCTGGAATGCCATTATCGACGGTTACGGCATTGCCCCGGCATGGTGTGTGCGCAGCGCATATTGCGGAATTCAAGGGACAGGACATCGGCCAGAGCGTTGCAGCACCGCTTCGTACGATAACCGCAAGCGCCGGAGAATTTGCGGAATGTCGTACCGTCCTGGTAAAAGCGGACGGTTGTGGCCTTGGGCACTGGGCGGAAATCCGGGAGCTGCTGAACCGGCATTGCGGGTACATCCTGGCGGACGATGAAGTGATCTTGCTGATTATTCAGGGTATTGCCTACTACATTGCGGACATCACCCTGCGTATGCTGACGCCACGGGAGATGTACAACGCCATGGGGTTCCCGCCGGACTATATTATCGACCATGACCACATGGGAAATGCCTATGGTAAAACAAAACAGGTTGCCCGCTGCGGCAATGCCGTGTGTCCCCCTCTGGCCGAAGCTATGGTTAGGGCTAACATGCCGGAGTGGTGCGGCGAGAAGATCACGACAATGGAGCAACTGGACTGTGTTGTAGCAGTATAGATGTTGTATGGTGGCAACCAAGCGTGTGCTTAGGGAGGTGTGGCGGAATGAATGTTATGTTTTCAAGCAAAACAGATTTGTGGGAAACACCGCAAGATTTTTTCAACTGCCTTAACGATGAATTCCACTTCGATATTGACGTCTGTGCTTTGCCAGAAAACGCAAAGTGCCAGAAATACTATACGCCGGAGATGGACGGACTTTCGCAGCCATGGACGGGGGTATGCTGGTGCAATCCCCCATATGGGCGGGGAGTCGGGAAATGGGTCAGAAAGGCGCTGTTATCGTCCGATGCCGGGGCTACGGTCGTAATGCTTCTACCAGCCAGAACAGATACACGATGGTTTCATGATTACATATACGGGCGGGCACAAGTACGGTTTATCCGTGGGCGGCTGAAATTTGGCGGTTCATCCAACAGTGCACCATTCCCCAGCATGGTTGTTGTATTTAGACATGACCCAAAGAAAGGATAGTAGATTTTTATGGATAGATTAACGTTTAAAGGGAATTTTTGCGACATTTCCCGGTGTCAGGGAGAATACCGCATGACTTCCGAATGTGCAGATGGTCCATGTTCTCAGAGAAAGGTCTGGGAACGGTTGAAGGATTATGAGGACACTGGCTTGGAGCCAGATGTATGCGCCGAATATAAGAAATTCGAGGATGAAGTTGTCAGCAAGGGCGTAACCTTTAAGCGCATCATTGAGCTGATGGAGGCAGAGAAGGACGGGCGGCTGGTGGTGCTGCCGTGCAATGTGGGGGATACAGTCTATATTGCCAGCAGCACACGGGGAGTATATGAGGCAAAAGTCCGCACGTTCTTCTGCGGTAATTGCGGATATAACGGAGATTCTTCTCCGGATGTTAGAATGATACGGACAACGTCGTGTGATATTCCTATGAAAGACTTCGATAAAACCGTTTTCCTGACCCGTGCGGAGGCCGAGGCGGCATTGAAAGGGTGTGGCGGGGATGAATCGTAAAAAGACGCTGCTCCTCATTGCAATTGCCTCCGCTGTGGTTTTGGCGGTCTGCTACAGCTATTACACCTATCTGCGGGTGCTGGT
>CAZYWM010000003.1:12693-53648 GCA_964651615.1 uncultured Oscillospiraceae bacterium
CCGCTGTGGTTTTGGCGGTCTGCTACAGCTATTACACCTATCTGCGGGTGCTGGTGATTCGGTGGACAATTGGGACTGATCTTCCTGACTGGCTGAAAGTATGGCTTTGGGGGTGGAAGTGATGCTTGAACTGCCAAAGGGATTAGCATGCTTATCGCCAAAGCGAAAGAAAAAGCTGGAAGGGCTCTGCATGGAGGAGCGGAAGGATGCCTCGCTGAATGTGTGCGTTATTGGAATCAGGGGGCTGAACCACGTGCACAAGATTGGGCTTAACAAGCTTTCCGGGATTGCGGCGGCCTGGGGGCGGGAAATCACGGCCCACTATTCATCCGGGGAAGAGATGGCGCTTCTGCTTCGGTGCACGGAATACGGAGACCTGGTGACGGACCCGGTGGCGGCGTTTCCCGACCTCTCCGGCAGCAGAAAGCGGGAAATCGCCCGGTGGCTGGCGGAGAACCGAATGGACGCCGCGGATATTGCCTATACCGTCGGGCAGAGCGTGATTGCCCGGGAATGCGGATTCGGAGCGGAGCGAATGGACAGGCTGAACCGGCAGTGGGAAAGGGATATTCGGGACTTTTACACGGCCCGGGAGGAAAACGAGCCCCTGCTGAAAAATTGGCTGGAAGAAATCGGGTTTATCTATGAAAACGGGAAACTGGAGGTTTACCGATCAGAGGGAGAAAGGGCAGTACGGAAAAGGACGGCGGAGCGCTGGATGGAGGCGGGGAAATGATTTTTCTGGCAAGGTGCTTGAATCGCGACCTGAAAAAGCTGCTGCTGGCACAAATCAAAGCGGAGATTTCCGGGAGGACGGATTTTATCTGCCCGGTATGTGGCGGGCGGGCCGTTTGGAACCGGGAAAACCATGGGGAGCGGATGCGCTGCCAGTGCCACGGGTGCGGGATGTATTTGCAGGGCGTGGAAAGGAGAAAAACATGAGGGGTATGTTTGTGTTCGGCCTTTTGCTGGGGCTATTTCTGGGAAATGTGTTCGGGATCGCGATTGCGGCGATTTTGAGTGCGAACCGGACGGGAGATTCCGAAGATCGGGAGGGCTGAAATGGGGAAAGAAAAAAAGACCGTATATGAAATCCGCAAGGACGGGGAAATCAAGGCCGCTTCGCACATGCCAAGGCTGGGGTACAGCGCAAGGCTTTTGCGGCAGATGGCAGCAGATGGATACCGGTACTACATTGAAGGGAAACCGCAAAGGAGAATCGAAGAATGAACGGATTATGCAACAGCCAGAAGGTGCTCGCTTCCTTGGGAATCCAGGGGGACGAATGCAGGTCGTCGCAGGATGAGAAAATCATGGAGCGGAGCTACAAGATCATCTATGCCTACCAAATTGCCGAGGCGCTGCGAGATGCGGACATTGGACAGATGCGGTGCGAAAAGTGCTTTTACAGCCTGGGCGGGCATGGAAGCCGGGGACTGAAATGTTTCTGCCCGAAGGAGCCGCCTCACTTTGTAGAAAAGGACTTTTTCTGCAAGCATTTCGAGAAAAGGGGGCAGAACAAATGAGCGAGGGGTGGAGAAGATGCTGGGTGTGCCACGCGGAGAAGGATGCCTCCGCATTGGATGAAACGGGCAGATGCCACGGCTGCGCCACGGCGGCAGCAGCGACAGACGCCGGAATGACATACGGAAAATACACAGCACTGCGGCGCTCCGGGCTGCTTGGGAAGCAACTGGCCCTTCAAGATAGGCTAAACCGTCAGAGGTATTCCAGAATTTATTGCAAAAACTGTGGCGGGACTATCCCAGAGGGAAGCGAGGAATTCTGCTGCCTGGAATGCGAAGAAAGCTGGGAACGAAAGGAATCCGGCGAGACGGCCCAGGAAAGGGAGAAACCAAAAGAAAAGAAAATTCGCACCTGCCGGTTCTGCGGGAAGCCGGTGACGGGGAAAAGGCAATACTGCGGGCGAAGGTGCCAGTACCTATACAACCGAGATCACAATCTGGAGCTTCAAAGAGGCTACCGGGAAAAGAAAAGGGGGGCTGCGGGAAGTGATTAGAGTTGAGAAACCGCACGCGCGTGCGGAATTGGGAGGACTGAAACCGTGAACGAATTGCAGGAACGGCCTGTGGCTGTAAAAAACAGAGATATTCCCCTTCTGTCCCGGGTGCTGAGCACCATGCAGATGATCGCCCAGACGGAGCGACGGCAGGATTACCAGAGACTGCGGATGCAGAGGATTACCCAATATCTCGGCGGGATGCCCGGGGGGAGCCGGACGCCAAAGGGCCTGGATGAAGCCTTTGCCATCATGTCTGAAATCGACTCGGAATATGAGCTCCAATGCCGGGCATGGGCCAGGGAGCTCAGAAAAGCCGAGGGAATCCTGAACGGGATTGAGAGCCGGATGATGCGGGCGTTCGTGACCATGAAGTACGTCATGGATATACCGGATGAAAAAATCAGGCGTGATTTGAATATGTCGCGAAGAAAATTCGAGGCGGCGAGGCAGGCGGTGGAGGAGGCTCAGAGCATGGAACAGGTGAAGTGGAGCGAAGGATACGCCGTCGAAACTGGGCTTTATTAGGATCAAAAAAACATGTCGGTTGCGGGGAAAAATGTGCTGATTGTACAAGGCATCCGTGTTAAAATGGTATTGTTCAAAAGTGTGAATAAGGCAGCCACCCGCTGGAACTTCCAGAGGGTGGTTTCTTTGTTCCTGGGGAGATTTTCCGGAAGTTTATATAACATTTTTAATAAAAACCGGGTGACAGGGCATCACCCGGTTTTTTCACACCAAAAAGGAGGCGGAAACGATGGCAGGAGCCGGAATTTACCTTGAAATTGACGCAAGCGATCTGCTGGAAGAACTGGAGCGGCTGCGGAATGTGTTCACCCCGGACGAATTCAATAAACGATTGTATCGGGTGTTTGCCAGGGTGCCGGGTCACGTGCGAAAAATTCTGAGAGAAGACCTTCCACACCAGTACCATGTGAAACCAAGCCAAGTTAGTGCGGCTGTAGGCGGGGCTACAATGACCGGCGGTGCTGGCGGCGTGGGGTGCTCCATTCCCATCACCGGACCGAGAGGGAGCATTGGCGGATTCTACGGGGCAAGCGGCGGACGGCACGGATGGAACACTTTGAAAAACGGGGGCGGTTCCATCAAGGGAAAGATCGTGAAAGCGGGTATCTCTACCCTGCCGCCTACGCTGCCAAGCTATGGCGGACAGCCGCCGTTTCGGAATTTGGGAAGTAAACTGGGCGGCTTGACATTTACCAGGGCCGGTAAGGGAAGGTTCCCCATTATGAAGGTAGTCGGCATTGCCATCCCGCAGATGCCGACAAACCGGAGCGAAGCCGAGGTGCAGGCGGACATTTTGAGCTACATGGCGGAACGCATTGCCCATGAGTTCAGTGTGCTGTGAGAAGGCAATGGAAAAGGAAGCAACCAAAAAGGAACTGGCACAGATCGCAGGATACACCTATCGAAGGCTCTACGACATCGACCTGTCGCTGCCGCAGGAGAAGAAACTGTTCGTCAAGGGCGACGGCGGAAAATATGACCTGGCTGTTTTCGTCCAGCGGTGGGTCAACTACAATGTGGCAAATGAAGCTGCGGATGATGACCTGGAAGCGGTCAAAGCCAAGCATGAGAAGGTTAAGACGCAGAAAACGGAGCTTGAAGTGGCGCGAATGCGGGGGCAGCTGATCGATGTTGCCGACGTAAAACGGCTGTGGGGCGATATTGCCAATGCCCTGAGTAAAAATCTGCTGCACATCGGAAGTAAGGTGGCCCCAGGCCTGCGGATGCTGGACAGCACGGACGTAATACAGGACATCATCGACCGGGAGGTGCGGACGGCGCTGGAAAGCGTGGCGGATACCCCGCTGCCCGACTACGCGGAAGACCAGACACAGGAAAGCGAGGAGGAGGACGACGAGGAGGTGTAAGCCGTGAGCGCAATTTCTGAGCTGGCGAGATACACTTTTTCCATGTTCCGGCCCCCTGCTCAGCAGACGGTGAGCCAATGGGCGGACAGCAACCGGATACTGGTTTCGGAGAGCAGCGCGGAGCCTGGGCCGTGGCGGACGGATCGGGCACCATACCAAAGGGAGATCATGGACGCCTTCACCCAGCCGGGAGTATGGCAGATTGTGATCAAGGCTTCGGCTCAGGTGGGCAAGTCGGAGGTCGAGCTGAACATGATGGGTGCGGCCATCGACAACGACCCGGGGCCGATGCTGTATATCCAGCCGACGGATAAGGTGGCGGAGGACTACAGCAAGCGCCGGATTGCCCCCATGATAAACGCCTGCCCGACCCTGCGGGAGAAGGTTTTTAAGGCGAGAAGCCGGGACGCGGCAAACACCATCACCATGAAAACCTTTCCGGGCGGGAGCCTGGCGATCATCGGAGCGAACAGCCCCGCGGACCTGTCATCCAAGCCGGTACGCTACATCTTTATGGACGAAACGGACCGGTTCCCGGCCAGCGCGGGAACCGAGGGCGACCCCCAGGAGCTGGCGGAGCGGCGAACGGAAACCTTCCGGCACAACCGAAAAATCGTGAAAACCAGCACACCGACCATCAAGGGGGCGAGCCGGATCGAGACGGACTACATGAATGGGACACAGGAGGAATGGCACACCGAATGCCCGCACTGCCACACCTACAGCTATATCCGGTTCCAGGACATTCGATTTGAAAAAGAGAGCTACCAAAACGACAGCGGGGAAGAGGATTTCCACGTGCGGAACGTGGCGTGGCAGTGCCCTACGTGCAAGCGGGAAATTGGGGAGTACACATGTAAACGGCTCCCTGCCAAGTGGGTGAGCCGAAACCCGAAGGCACTGGAAAACGGAATCAGGTCTTTTCAGCTCAACGCCTTTATGTCCCCCTGGTCCGACTGGCGGGACATCTGCCGGAAGTTTCTGAAAGCCCAAAAGGACGAAGAGAAGCTGAAAACCTTTGTGAATACCATCCTTGGGGAGTGCTGGGAGGTTCACAGCAACAACGGACTGGAAGAAAAGCTTTATGCCCGGCGGGAACACTACAACGCGGAGGTGCCCACGGGGGTGCTGGTGCTGACCATGGGTGTGGATACCCAGGACAACCGCTTGGAGTATGAGGTGGTGGGCTGGGACCGGGCAGGGCAGAGCTGGGGCATTGAGCGCGGCGTGATTCCGGGCCGGGCGGACGCGCCGGGGACCTGGGAAGAGGTTGACCAGCTGCTGGACCGGCAGTGGAAAATGGCCAACGGCATGAGCATGAAGATTCTTGCGACCTTCGTTGACTCCGGCGGCCACTTCACCACTCATGTCTACCGGGAATGCGCCAAGCGGCAGAGCAAGAAAATATGGGCCGTCAAGGGCGAGAAAGGCACCGGGAAGCCCTACACCAGGCCAATGAAAAAAGCACAGGGTGACGGCGCAAAGTTTATGATCGGCGTTGACGAGGGAAAGGAGGGGATCATGTATGAGGCACGGGTGGAAAAGCCGGGCCCGAGGTACATGCACTTCCCAATCGAACCGAGGGCCGGATACGACACGGAGTATTTCCGGGGCCTGATTTCTGAACGGCAGGAAATCCACCGGGTGCATGGTTACGCTGTGATCGTCTGGGAGCAGTTCTACGAGCGGAATGAGCCGCTGGACTGCCGGAACTACGCCCGGGCCTGTTACCACTACTTCAAGTGGCGGTTTGACGAGCTGGAGCGGATCATTAACGGGGAATCGGAGCCAGCGGTCATCATCACAAAGCAGGAGGCACGCCGCCGCACAGAAAAGCGGGTGGTGAGCCGGGGAATCAAAATTTAGGAGGACAATATGGGAGTGACATCTGCATATACGCTGGAGGACGCGCGAAAAATGCTGAACCTCTGGAAAGAGGCCGAGGCGGCCTTGGCCAGCGGCCAGGTGAAAAGCTATCGGGTGGGAAGCCGGGAGTGCACTTTGGTGGACATGAAGGACATTCGGGCGGCGATCAACTATTTCAGCAACCTGACGGAGGCGCTGAGCGGCAGCGTCAGAACCAACCGGGTGACGCGGGTGGTTCCCCGGGACCTGTAAGGAGCGGGAGACATGAAAAAGGAACCAAATCTTTTGGAGCGGGCGCTCTTCCTGTTCAGCCCGGAGGCCGGAAACAACGCCTACCGAAAGCGGCTGCTGACGGAGAACACCGAAAAAACGAGGGGCGTCCCCCGTATGAGCTATGGAAACCACGGGGCCAGCCGGACGCTGAACAGCATGGTGGGCTGGCTGACAGACCCGGGAAACGCGGAGGATAATATAGACCTTCAGGGCTCTACTCTTCGGCAGCGGGCGAGAGACCTGTACACCGGGGGTGGCCTGGTGAAAAGTGCCACCCAGACGCTGACCACCTCTGTGATTGGCTGGGGCATCATCCCGAAGCCGAAGATTGACGGCGAGGCCCTGGGCATGAGTGAGCAGGCGGTGGAGGAGGCGGAGCGGGCCATCGGTCGGGAGTGGCGGCTGTGGGCGGAAAACTCCATGTGCGACGCTGAACGGCAGCAGAATTTCTATGGATTGCAGCAGCTGGCTTTCCTCTCCTGGCTGATGAGCGGAGATGTGTTCGCTCTGTTTGGGATGAAATCCAACCGTAGAACCCCTTACACGACAACCATTCGGCTGCTGGAAGCGGACCGGGTGAGCAACCCGGACAGCAGCGACAGCGAAGGAACTGAGACGGACAGCGGCGGGCGGATTATCGACGGCGTGGAAATCGACCGGGAGGGAACCGTGGTTCGCTACTACATCTCCAGCCGGAACCCGAACGCCGGAAATGACGGGCGGGAACTGACCTGGCAGAGCATCGAAGCATACGGAAAAGATACAGGATGCCCGAACATTCTTCATATCTCGGGATACGAGCGCCCGGAGCAGCGCCGGGGAATCCCGCTGGCAGCGGCGGAAATCGAACTGCAAAAGCAGTTCTCCAGGTATATGAATGCGGAGCTGGCCGGGAAGGTTGTTTCCGCCATGCTGACGCTGTTTATTACCAGCGACGAGGACGACGGGAAAGCGGGGATGGAGGATGCCGTCAACGAGGATGAGAAGGTCACAGATGATGAGCTGAAGCTGGAACTGGCTCCCGGCGCAATCTATGATCTGCCTCCCGGGAAAAAGGTTACGACAGTTGACCCGAAGCGAAGCGACACCCAGTTCGACAGCTTTGTGAACACCTATATCACCATTATTGCCGCCTCCATCGGCGTGCCGAAGGAAGTCATCCTGAAAAAATATGACAGCAATTACACCGCATCCAGAGGAGCACTTCTGGATTTCTGGCGGGCGGTGCGGGTGTACCGGACCAGGTTTAATGCCATGTTCAACCAGCCGATTTACGAGCAATGGCTGAGCGAGGCGGTTGCCATCGGGCGAATTGAGGCGCCCGGTTTCTTCGATGACCCCGCCGTGAGACAAGCGTGGTGCGGGTGCAACTGGATGGGCGCCAGCATGGGCCACGTTGACCCGTTGAAGGAGGTCAAAGCGGCGGAATTCCGCATTGCGAACAATATCAGCACGGAGGAACAGGAAGCAATGGAATACAACGGAAACGACTGGGCGGCAAATATCCGGCGGAGAAGCAAGGAACTGCTGGCCAGGGATAAGATGACGCCGAAGACCGAAAACAAAGAACCTACCAAAGGAGGAGAAAAGTAGTGGCAAGAGACATGTTTAAGCTTTCGTACAGCGCCAAAATGCTCTCCGGCAGCACCGACACGGCGGAGATTATGATCTACGGTGAAATTATCGAAGATGCCCCGAATTGGTGGAAGTGGAGTGAGCAGGACAAAAGCGCGGCGGAGCTGGACAAGGCCATCAAGGACATCAAAGCGGCAGGGGCTACCAAGCTGCTGGTGCGCATCAACAGTCCTGGGGGCGTCTGCACCGAGGGCGTTGCCATGCGGTCGGTGCTGGCAAATGCTGGGTTTGAGGAGATCAAGATTCGGATTGAGGGCCTATGCGCCAGCGCCGCTACGGACATTGCCACATTGAGCGGAGCGAAGGTGAGCATCTGCGAGGGCAGCGAATACATGATTCACAACCCGTGGTGCCGAACATCCGGCACAGCGGACGAAATTGAAGGGACGATTCAGCGACTCCGGAACATCGAACAAATGTCCAGAGGGTTCTACACCGCAAGAACCGGACAGACGGAGGAGCAGGTGAAAGCCTGGATGGATGCGGAAACCTGGTTCACCGCAGAGCAGGCTGTGGAATATGGGTTCTGCGACGAGGTGCTGAAACCTGGCAAGGAGGAAGGAAGCCCCGCTGTGGCTTGTGTGAGCAGCCGGGAAATGGCGACTATGCGGGGTATGTACCGTTCCGTTCCCGCTCAGATTGCGGAGCGGAAAGAGACTGAGGTCAGTAAGGGTGCCCTGGCACCTACTGAAAATAAAAATCACAAGGAGGAAAAGAAAGTGGACGCAAAGGACGTAACCATGGAGCAGCTCAGGGCGGAAAACCCCGGCCTGTTTGAGCAAATCCAGCAGAACGCTGTGAATGCGGAGCGAGCGCGGCAGGAGGACATCGATGCGCTGACGCTTCCCGGCTATGAGGCACTGGCCGCCGAGGCAAAAACCAAGGGCGCCAGCGCTATGGATTTTCACAAGCAGATGGTGAAAGCCATGCAGGAGAAGGGTGCGGAATTCCTGGGCCAGCGGCAGAAGGAAACCGCCCCTGCCAAGGCTGTGACCGGCGGCGCAGCGGACGATAGCGCCAAGGGCGAAGCGGAAGAGCTGGGCAATTTCGCCAAGGCTATGGCAAGCTATGCAGGCGACTACCGGGACAATACCGGTGGGATGTACTAAAAGGAGGGAATCAACGTGGCAAAATTGTATGAGACGATCGGTCAGAGCGCATATAAAAATCTGCTGGCTGACCCTCAGGGGGCGGACAGAATCTCCATCCCCTGTGAGCCCGGCAGCGGGACAATCCCTGCCGGTACGGTGATGTACCGCAAGGCCAGCGGCCTGTGGGCACCGGCGGCAGCGGCGCAGGTTACGGCCAGCAATATGCTGGCGGTTCTGAAAGACGGCGTGGAAACTGGGGAGGCACCTGGCAGCGGCATTAAGGCTGTGGCAGAGGATGCGGTCGCCTATCGGGCGGGCCGCTTTATCGACGGTGCTGTGACTCTGGCAGCCGGGGCTGCCCTGACGGAGGCAAACAAGGTTGTGCTTCGGGGTCAGGGGATTGCGTTCAACGTAAAGGAAAGTGCGAGCACCTTTACGAATTCCGTTACCGGCGCTTCCGGTAGTACTGGAACCTAAAAAGAGAAGGGAGAAAACGACTATGGCATTTGATATTTATTCCACCCGGGCGCAGTTGGCGGCCATCGAACAGATGCCCCGGGAATACAGCGCTCTCTTCGATTTCTTCTGCCATGACGGCGGGGCAATCGAGGACGACAAGGCCATCTACGACTTCCGGAAGGGCGACCGGCGGATGGCTCCCATGGTGCTTCCCGGCAGCGGAGGCGTAATCATGGACCGCTCCGGCTACGAGACCCGGGAAATCGGGTTCTGCTGCGTTGCTCCTGAGCGGGTGATCGAGGACCAGAACCTGAGAGGCCGGATGTTTGGCGAGCAGGTGCTGGGCGCTATGACCCCTCAGGAACGGGAGCGGAAGCTGTTGGCCCGAGACCTGGTGGACATGAGGAAGGCTCACCAGCGCCGGTATGAATGGATGGCCCGGCAGGTGCTGCTGACCGGCAAGCTCTCCATCTTCACCTACACCAACGAGGGTCGGGGCGTTGAGGCTACCATGATCGCCGACTATGGTTTCACCAACAACTACAGCCCCACCACAAACTGGAACCAGAGCGGCGCCAAGATCAACTACGACATGGAACGGATGTTCGACCTTGTGTACGAGGGCGGCGGCTACGTGGACCGGATTTTCATGGCTCCGGATGTGGCGGAGGCCATGAGAAGCAACAGCGACTATGTTCGGATGCTGGATGCCCGGAACATCGACATGGGAAAGCTGAACAGCCGGTACAAGGGGAGCGGCCTCCGGTTTGTGGGCTGGAATATCGACGGCGCAGAAATGTACTCCCTCAGCGGAAAGTTCATTGATGACGACGGCGTGGCAAAGCCCGTTATTCCGGATGGAACCATCATCGGCGGGAGCGAGGACTGCCTGAATGCCTGGTTTGGCCCTGTGACCCAGGTGGAGGAGACTGGCGCAAACGCCCAGCACAAGACCTACATCAAGAAGCAGGTACCTCTGCGCTATGGCTCCATTGATGGCAATGCCATCAAGAACCGGCTGACCGCCTGCCCCACCATTGTTCCCAAGAATGTGGACAGCTGGTTTGTGGCGAAGGTGCTCTAAGAGCGGAAAGGGTCACGATATGTACATGGCAACCAGATACATCGGAGGGAAATATACCCCCGGTGAAACCATCGGTGACGACTTGAGCACGGAGCAACTGAAATGGATGGTGAAAACCGGGGCGGTGAAGGAGATTAACCCTCCCCCCGACGCCGCCTTTGGGGAGATTCCGGCCCCGGGAGAAGAAGCGGAGGATGAAGCGGAGACTCAAACCGGCGAGGAGGAAACCACTTCCGCCGGGAGCATCGACGGGGAGGGGGCAGAAGAGCCTGCTCCCGAAATCGACGCGATGAGCGGAATTGTCTCCTCGCCGCCCGCTTCCGAAGGTTCCAAAAAGCGCAGTGCAACCAAGAAGGGTGGTAAAAAATGAGAAAGGTTCTGATGCTTCCCGGACTGGAAAAGCGGGAATATAACGACAGCTACGCTGCGCGCCTGGTGGAGCAGGGCAAGGCGGTTTATGCTGTTGAAAGCGCCGAAAAGGAGCCCGTGGTGGCGGAAGTGGCTGAAAAGCCTAAGGCAAAGAGGCACTGACATGAGCCTGAAAGAGAGAATCAGCGCTGACATTGACCGAATTTTCGTAAAAGAGGACCAATTCGCTACGACGCACTACTGGAATGGTAAAGAAATCCTGTGCGTGACGGACGAGGAAGAAGCGCTGAAACGGAAAAACAACAATGTCAACGACATCTCCTGGCAGGCCAATACCCGGAAAATCCTGATCTATGTGAACGCTTCTCAACTCGCAGACAGTCCGGAGGCAGTGGAACCGAATACCCATATTTTCTTCGACCGCAGACCGATGCGGATTCTGTCTGTAGAGGATAATATGGGGATGCTATCCATTCTGCTGGAGGCGAAGGACCCCAGGGAGGTAATCTAAATGAGGACGACGGAGAGACTCCTTCGCCTGAAAGAATGGTTGAGCAAGGAACTGTGCGAAGGGCGGATGATGAAAGCTCCGGCCCAAAATCAGGATATTGGCATTATCCAGCGGCAAGAACCGGCGTGCTACCTTGGGTGGGCGCCAAGCCGGGTGAACAAGGTGGGGGTTCCCATTATTCAGGAACTCCCACGCTCCACGGTGCCCTGCATCCTAGTGATGCCGAACCAGAGCTATGCCCACTACGTGGAAGAAAAACGCTTCGACCGGTACAACAACATTCATCGCCCCCAGGAAATGAGTGAAAATCTGGGAGTTAGCATTTTATTCTGCGTGTACGAGCCGGGCGTTCGGCTGCCTGGATTTGTTGACAGCGTTGGGCCTGGCGGCGCTGGCATGGATGAGTCTCTGATTCTGGAGGGGACGGAGCAGGGACTTTTCACCGTGTACAACTGGATTGACGACTGCAAGAGCAAGCTCCTGGGCGGAAAGTCAATTCCCAAAACCGACCTCTCTGTGCAGGAACAGAGCGTGACCTATGGACTGTATACCGACCAAAACTATGTGGTTGACACCAGACCGATCTACTACGGCTTCGTGAACGTGGTGTTCAATGCCTACGCAAACGAAGAACTTTCCCAAGAGATCGAGAAACTTTTATAACTGAAACGAGGAGGAATCAGAAAAATGGCAGAATACAAGCACGGCGCATACGGCGTGACTCAGGCAGTTGGCACCAGAGTGGCCAGCGGCAGTGCCGGAGCCATCGTGTATGTCGGAACCGCACCCGTTCACAATGTGGATGGCGGCGGGAAAAATGTGAACGTCCCCATGGTGGTGAACAATATTTCCGAGGCCCGGAAGCTGTTCGGCTACAGTGAGGAATGGGACAAGTACACCCTGTGCGAGGCAATGCACGTTCACCTGGAGAACAAGGGCGTTGGGCCCCTCATCTTTATCAACGTCCTGGACCCCGCCAAGCACAAGAGCACGGAAACGGGGAATGTGAGCAAGACGCCGGAAAATGGGCGGGTGGTAATCCCCGCCGCCCAGGACATTATCCTGGATACGCTGGCGGTAAAGGCTGGCTCCACGGCGAAGGTCAAGGGCAAGGATTACGACGTTGCCTACAACATCGAGCGGAAGAGCATCACCATCGCAGAGAAAAAGAAGGGGGGCTTGGGGACCGCTGAGCTGACCATCACCTACAGCAGCGTGGACGCCACTATGGTTGACAAGGATGATGTGATCGGCGAAAGCGATGGACTGGGCATGAACACCGGACTCTTCGCCGTGAAGAATGTTTACCAGATGACCGGATACATTCCCGCCTATCTGGCTGCCCCCGGTTTTTCCAGCGATACTGCCGTTCATGCGGCGATGTATCAGAACAGCGTGAAGATCAACAGCCACTGGGACGCCTATCTCTTCGCCGACCTGCCCCTGATGGACGGTTCTACTGCTCTGACGCTGGATGCGGCGGCAACCTATAAGGCGGCAAACGGCTATACCCACGAAAACGAGACGGTGTTCTTCCCGATGGCCTCCGGGAACGATGGCCGGAGATACCACCTGTCCGTTCTTGCAGCTGCCAATTTCCAGGAGCTTTTGATCGCCCAGGATGGCATCCCCTATAAGACGGCCAGTAATACCGACTGTGCCGTCATCGAAAGCCTGTACCTGGGGGCGAACAATGCTGGGCGGGTGTATGATGACGAGATCATCAACGAAAAGCTGAACCGGAACGGCATTGCCTCCGCCGCTTTTGTGGGCGGCAGATGGGCCCTGTGGGGCTGCCACAGCGGGGACTACAGCGAGGAAACCGGCGACCAGATCAATGTGAGCGAAACCAACCGGATGATGCTGTACTACATCAGCAACGATTTTCAGAACAGACGGGCGGGGGACGTGGATAAGCCCATGACCAGCAATGACCTCCAGACCATCATTGCGGAGGAACAGACCCGGCTTGACGCTCTGCTGAACATCGGTGCTCTGACCCGGGGCGTTGTGAGCCTGAATGCGGATGCAGATTCCAGAAGCGACATTATGAACGGGGACTACAGTTTCCTGTTTGATGTGACTACCACGCCTCTGGCAAAGAGCTTGACCGCTGTGGTGAACTGGACGGATGCCGGGTTCGCCACATATTTTGAAGCCGCTGCGGACTGAGGAAAGGAGGAAACCTAAATGCCTAACAAAGTATACTGCAATGTGGAAAAGCACCGGCTGCTGGACAACAAGCGGGAGGTCGAGGACGTGACCAAGATTGGGCTTCCCACCATTGCCCACCCGACCATCACTGTGAAAAGTGTGGGAATGAGCATGGATGTGGATATGCCGGACGTGACTCATCTGAACGCCATGGAGCTGACGGTCTACCACAACAATGGCGTGAACGGTAAGTATCTGGCAGACCCCGGAAAGCACATGATCGAAGCCAGGGTGGCCCGCCAGCAGTACAACGTGCCCAAGGGTGAGATCGTGCACGAGGGAGTGAAGTTCCGGATTACCTGCGTGCACAAGGAGACCGCAAAGGGGGACATCGAAACCGGGAATCCCTACGGCAGCACGGAGAAATACTCTGTGCTCCGGTACGAGGAGGAAATTGACGGCACGGTGACTACCATCATCGATGCCATGGCCGGTATCATCAAGTTCAACGGGAAGGACTGCATTTCCGCTGTTGACAATCTGCTGAAATAATCACCGATTGGGCCGCCATTTCGGCGGCCCAATCTTTCGGACCGACACCAAAGAAAGGAATGCGAAAAAATGAGCGAAAACACGGAAAATAAGCAGGTGGCTGGAAATGCGGACCCTGCCGAAAATGAGGAAACCGCATTTGTAGCGAGGATTGAAGAGCTGAGAAAGAAGAGCCAAGAGGCCAACGAGGCAATGGGAGCCGGGAAAGGAATCCTTCGGCTGGAAACAACCTTCCAAAGCGGCGGGAAAACCGTGGAGGAACTGAGGTATGACTTCACCGCCCTGACGGGCGTCGAATACACGGATGCCATGGACAGCGACCCCAACGCAGGTGGGTATCGGCTGACCAACCGGCAGGCGCTGGCACTGTTTGCCAAGGCAGCAGCCAAGCAGACAGAGGGGCCGGACGCCAAAGACATCATGGAGCATATCGGCGTGACGGACGCCGTGGAGGGCACGCAGCTGGCGACGCTTTTTTTCAGCGCAGCGGCGCGGGCGGGCCGAATGCGTATCTCGAAACTGTGATCTGCGCAGCAATGGCTACGCACACGCCGGTCACGGATTTCCTGAACATGGAAATCCTCCGTTTTTACAGAGTTGCCGGCGCTCTGTGCAATGTGCTTGAAAAGCGGAGAAGCAGGGAATGAGTATGAATATTTTCTACAACGGAACAGAGATTACCGATTTCGTCCAGGTCCGCAAATGTATTGTTCGGGATACCTGCGCTTCCAGATGCGACAGCCTGGAGCTGGAACTGGAAAATGCGGAAAGCTGGTATCGCTGGGGCCCCCTGGAGGATGACCGGCTGGCAGTGTCCAGAGGAGGGTACAGCAGCGGAGTCATGTACCTGAACACGGTGCTGCCGGAAGACGGGAGGTTCCGCATCTACGCCACCGCCCTGCCCTGTGCTGCCCGGCGGAGAGAGTGGCGGAGCTTCTGGAAACAGAGCTTGGAGCAGATAATGCGCAGCTGTGCGATGGCATCCGGAATGGACTTCTCCTTGTACGGCGTGGCGGGCGGAATGGAAATCCCTTATATCCAGCAGGAGGGTGAGAGTGCGGCGGCGTTTCTCTGCCGCCTGCTACGGTATGAGGGAGCGGCGCTGAAATGCGTCAACGGGCGTTACGCTGCCATCGGAATTCGGTGGGCGCAAGAGCAGCTCCCGCTTACCACCGTGAATGTGCTGGCGAACCAAAGGGGGATAGAGTATCGGCGCTTTGGCGGCGGAAAATCTGCCCTGACGGTACAATCTCCGGGAGGACGGGCGACGGCCACAGACAGCGCCGTGGCGAGGAATAAAGCGGAAACAAGGTCTTTGCCCGCTGGAAATGATATTCAGGCGGGGCGCTGGGCTAGAGGCCTCCTGCTGGCAGAAAACCGGGAGCAAGAGACGCTCACCATGAATACGGAATTCCTGCCGGAGATTACGGCAATGGTTCGGATGAATGTGGCGGGGGGAACGGATGCGGACGGAGAATGGCTGGTGCAGGATGTGGAGCACGACCTGCGCAACGGTGGCACGAAAACAACGCTGTACCGGTGCTTGGAAAGCGTCAGGTGAAAAATGGAAAATTTAGCTTGGATTGAACGGGGGACGGTGGCCGAAATTACAGAAGAGGGATACCGGGTCAATTCGATAGACCGGCCCGGCATCGTGACGCCACCGCTTCTGACAACCGGGAAAGAAATGTATACGACCGGGGATAAGGTGTATTTTTTTCTGTTCCGGGACGGAACCGGGAAAATTCTGTCCAGAATGTGAGGGATAGCAAATGGGCCAGACACTAAGCACGTTAATCCTCATCAATGCCAAAGCCGGAAGCGGATTTGCGCAGGTGGGAAACACTTTGATGACGCTAGGGGCGATGGTGAGCCAAATCAGCGACAAGTTGATTGCCTTTGGAGAGGACAGCGTAAAGGTATACAGAAACTATGAGAAGAGCATGACGGACGCCAAGGTGGCCCTGTCCACGATCTATGGCCGGAACACCAGGGAACTGGAAACCGTCATGAACAAGCTGGATGAGGCGGCAACGGAATGGGCGGCAACCACCATTTTCCACACGAACGATGTGGGGAATGCCATTTCCGAAGCGGCCCACGCCGGTTGGGATTTTGAAGAGATCATGACCGGGCTCCCCCTCGCCATCAAACTTGCCCAGGCTGGAAACATGGATTTGTCGGATTCCGTTGACTATGTTGTAAAATCGACAAATGCGGCGGGCGTCAGCTTTGCGGATATGGAAAACTTCCTGGATATGTGGGTCATGAGCGCAAACAAAAGTGCATCCACTGTTTCGGAATTCGGAGACGCCATGCTCCAGATGGGCAGTACCATGCAGTTTTCTGGGAACACGGCGGAGCTTATGACCATGATCGCCGTTATGGCCAACGCCGGTACGGTTGGCAGCGAGGCCGGAACCATGGTGCGGAACAGTATGCTCCGGCTGGCGGCGCCGACCAATGCGGCAGAAGAAGCAATGGCCGGGCTGGGAGCAACCAGCGAAGAAATCGCTGCCATTATGGGCGACGTGTCTGTGGAGGAAGCAAATGCCATGCTGGCCGCCCAGGGCTTTTCTGCCTACTACACCAGCGGCCCGAATCAAGGCCAGCTTCGGAACATGGTGGACATCTACAAGGACATGTACGAGGCGCTGGGGCAGATTGCAGGCGGCTATGAAAATATCAGTAAAAATGACCAGTCTATCGGGATTTTGAAAGCCATTTTCGGGCAGCGCTCCATCACCGGCGCTCTGAACATGATTAAGGCGGCGGCTACCGACTACGGCGGGCTCTACGACGAGCTGATGAACGGGGACGCTACGGGGTATCTGGACTATGCGTCCCAGACAATGATGGACACCCTTGATGGAAGCATTGAGACCTACGAATCCAAGGTGGAGCGATTAAAGCAGCTGGTGGGCGAGGAATTAAAGCCTCAGGTGGAGGCTGTGACCGGATTTTTTGGGGACGTGGCCGACAAAATCTCCGGGCTGGACGACGGGAAATTCAGCGCCCTGGTGCACGGGCTTGAGGTTATCGCAGCGGCGGGACCGGGGCTGGTTGGTGCGGGAATTGGCCTGCGGGCGATTGGGTATATGCTGTCGCCGCTGGGGGCAGCAGCAACTGGAGTTATTGCTCTTGCAACAGCAGCAGAGGCAATTAAGGCAATGAACGAGGTGGAATACTCCGGGAATTTCGGGACAATGGCGCTGGATGTGGCGGCGATTAGCACCGCCATCGGCGACAATGCGGCTAATTTTACCAAGGGCTATGAGGAGACAAATAAGTTTCGGGAGGCCTTGGACAAGTCCATCGAGAGCTACAAAACGGCAAGCTCCTATTTCTGCTCCGACCTTTTTACCCACATGATGACCGGGAACAAACTGACTGAATCGGACATCCAGAGCCTGGAGAATCTGGGGGTAGAGATGTATGATTCGGTGATGGGCGCAATCTCTACCCGGGCGGCGACGGATGTCAGCTACTGGGAAATGCTTTTCGGCGGCGCAGGGGTTGCGGACGAAAACCCCTATTATCAGGAGATCGTCGCAAATACCGAGACGGCATTTAACCAATTGTCGGAAGAGGTATCTAAAAATGCGGAGGGCCTAAAAGAGGCCATGCACGGCGCATTTGCGGACGGGGAAATTACCGAGGCGGAATACCAGGAAATGGTTTCCTATTTCCAGGCCTACAATGAGGCGGTGGAGCGGGCCTCTATTGAGGCTCAGATGAATACGGAGATTGGAAAAATCCTGTATAAAGCACAGACGGCGAGTCTGGAAAGTGTTCAGGAACTCTCTGAGCAAATGAACGCCGCTTACCAGCCAATTATTGACCTGGAAAATGGATACTTTGAAAATGCGGTCGGGAATCTAATTATGAACGGCGCAAGCCAGGAGGCAATTTCTGCCGCAGAGGCGGCACACCAGGAACGAGTAAATCAGTATGGAATGGAGCAGGCGAAGCTCCAGCAAAGGCTTTGGGAGTCTGCAATCCGCAGCAGCGACCAGGGACAATACTATGATTTCTTGGAAGGATTGGCAGGGCAGTACGTGAAAAATGGCATCGGGTATGATGCCATTTCGGCGGCGATCATTGGGCGGATGGGAATGTCCGCTTATGCCGGAGATCCATTGAATAAATGGCTTTGGAGCAAAGATACAGACAGAGAACAAGCTGGAAGGATGTTTCGAGAGGCAATCGACGCCATGGGCGGACCGGATAAAATTCAAGGGCTGATTACGTCCTTTGAACAGTCGGGGGACACAGAGACGGCTGAAAGCCTACAAAGATTCTATGCTATGGAGGAGCTTCTAAACGGATTTACACGCAGCGGAGATTCCGGAGCGTATTTGCCGGGAGGAAATCAGCATACAGATGCGGCCATTTTACCGGGAGAGTTTAGCGCACAAGAAGCTAGAAGCTTCCTGGAATCTGTGGATTATGATGGTAGTTTAAGAACTTTTTTCAAAACTCGCGGTGAAGAAATTCTGAGCGGAACATTTTTTACAGGGCTACCATCGCAAATGTCTGGGCAGCTCGGAGAAATTTACAATCAGACGGCTGAGCAGATGAAATCCACTTATGATTTTGCCAGGGTTCTTGCAGACAGCACGATGTATGACCCTGGTAGATGGGGTGCGGGCGAGTTTGCGATGTACGATCTGCTATACGGCGAAGCAAGTACCCATGCAGAAGACTACCGAATCACCATTCCGGCGGATGTGGATGTGCAGGGGATGGACGAGATGAACATGGAGCCGGTGCCGCTGCCAATTACACCCCACGTGGAGGGAGAGGACAGTATGCAGGCCCTCCAGGACCAGGGCGTCACGGTTGAGGTGGACGGAGATACAGCGGCTCTGACAGCGACCATTGACGCAGAAGACGGCCAGACGCTGCTGGAATATGTGAACGGCGATGCCTCCAACCTGGCGATGACCATCTACGCCGAGGACGGGAAAACGGTTTTGACATACGTGAACGGCGATGCTTCGGCTTTGGCCGCTGCCATCAGCAGCTTCAACGGGCAGACGATTACCGTCAATATCAGCGGAAGAAGAATGTTCGCTGATGGCGGTCGAGCAACCAGCGCTTCTATTTTTGGCGAGGCGGGGCCGGAATGGGCCATCCCCGAGCAGCACAGTGAGCGGACGGCGGAACTGCTGAATGCAGCCCGGGCGGCCAGCGGTTTCACTTGGGGGGACCTGCTGAGCCGATTCGGCGGGCTAAATGCCAACCCGACAAGTCAGACCACTACCTTTGTTTACTCCCCGGTGATTCACGCACAGGACGCCAGCGGCGTGGAGGAAGTGCTTCGAGCGGACAAGGCCAGAATGGAAAAATGGTTTGAGGAAAAACAGATGCGGGACAGAGTGGAGGTGTACTCGTGATTTTCAGCGGGAACGGGTATCGGTGCAGTGCTGGGGAAACCTTTGACAGCGTAGCCTTGGCAGTCTATGGCGACGAGAAATATGCGGCAGAACTGCTGTGCGCCAACCCGGCGCTCAGCACTAAGCTGGTATTTTCCGGCGGAGAAATGCTGCTGCTCCCGGTGGTGGAAATTCAGACGACCGGGGATATTTCACCGGCGACAGCCCCGTGGAAGGAGGGGTAGCAAATGGCTGAGATTGGAAGATGGGGAGGACATAAGTTCGAGGTTTCTGCAAATCTTGTTCGCGGTTTTACTGGGCTTACGCTCAAGGGAAGCAGCGAAACGGAAGAAAAGGACGCCAGCGGAGAAAAATATGTCTCCCGGAAAGGCGGAAAGCCGAAGGAAGTAAAGCTGGATATATTGCTGCTGTCCTATCTGGGAAGCGATGTGCGGTCGGAGGCGCTGCAATTCATCAACGAAGCCACCAGCGGAAAGACGGATTACTTTTACGTTGGAAATAAAAAACTGGTCACCTGCCAACTGATGCTCACCGAAGCCTCGGTTAAGGACGTGAAAATTGTCGGAAGCGGTACGTGGACGAACGCTTCCGTCAGTTTGACCATGAAGCAGTGCACGAAAAACGACAGCGAGGGGCCAGCTCCCGGGAATCCATCGTCTGGTGGAGGGGGAAGCAGCTCTTACAATGGGAGCTCCTCCCAGCGGGTGAGTGTTCAAACGATTGCCCCAGCAATCGACGCTGCAAAAAAGGTGGCGGGTGTATTCTCTCCGGTGGCGCAGGTGGTGAAAAATGTGGCACAGAATGCGGCGGGCACTGTAAAAAATGTGCTCACGGGGAAAACTGCAACCGGAACGGCGGCAAAGGTGACTGGTGTTGCCGCCGCAGTGAGCGCAGCAGTCAAAAAGGTTACATCCGTTTCCAGCGCAGGGAAGGCTGCAACGACCACGGGAAAGCAGACCACGGCATCGGCGGTGATTTCCCGGATTCTTGGAAGCGTAAAGAAAAAGTGAGGGTGGTTATATGGCACAATATCAAATCGATAATGTGGCGGCGCCTATCGACTTCCAGGAGAGCGACCGAGTAAAGCGGACGCTTCAAAACGCGAAGAACCTGCTGATGTGCCGAATGGGGGAGGTGCCCTACGAGCGGTATATGGGGTTTGATGCATCGCTTTTTGACCTGCCCACGCTGGCATTTCGGGAGGCACTTTTACCGGAAATCGACAGGATTTTGCTGTGGGAGCCGGAGGCGGAAGCGGTTGACGCAGAAGCGACGCTGCTCCCGGACGGCAATATATACATCAAGGTCATTTTGGAAGTCATTTGAGGGAGGGAGACCATGGACAATACCGAAATCCACTATCTGACCTATGACCCGGATGCGATCTGGGAGCAGATGATGATTAACTACGTGGAATCAGGAGGCGATATTCTCTACCCCGGGGATGAAAAGTACATGCTCTTAAAATCGGTGGAGCTGGACATTGTGCAGCTTTTTGCCGGAATTGACAACGCCCTGCGAATGGGAACTCTGCGATACGCTGTGGGGGACTATCTGGACATTCTTGGAGAGCAGCGGGGGTGCCTTAGAATTCAGGCGACCAGAGCAACGGCCAGCGTGACGATTACCACCAATGCCACAGGTAAGACAGAGGTTCTGGAAGCAGGAACGGCTATGACGGCGGACGGCGAAATATTCTACCTATTAGTTGATGACCTGACACTGACAGGATACACTCAAACGGCAACAGTACCTGTAGTGGCGGACCGAACAGGGAGCGCCGGAAACGGCCTGCTGGAGGGAACCGAGATGGGGCTGTCTATTTCCAATTCCGCAATCCGAAAAATCGTATCCGCATCGGACGCCAGAGGCGGGAATGAGGAGGAAGACGATGATACATACCGTGAGCGCATTCGGGAATATGGACTCGCCTCTGTATCCACGGGCCCCCAGCGGCAGTACGAGGCACAGGCAAAGGCAGTAAGCTCTGAAATCCTGGATGCCAGAGCCGTCAATTTGGGAGCTGGGAATGTTGGAATTTACCTGATTCTCGCCAGCGAAACCGGAGCAGCGGCAATCCTCCAGAGCGTGGCGGATAAACTATCCGCTATTGACACCAGACCGCTTACGGACAATGTGACCGTCCACCAGGCGACAGATGTTCCGTACACCTTGAATGTGCAATATGCCAGCGACAACAGCGGCACTACCAGCGCCGCGATTGCCCAGGCGGTTAAGGATTACACCACATGGCAGGATGGGACGATTGGGAGAGCTTTCAACCCGGATCGGCTGATGGCGTCCATCTATCAAGCGGGGGCTACCCGGGTTGTGTGGGGAGATGGAAGCAACTTCAACGGGGAGAATGTCGGCTATACGGAAATTGGCCCCACGTCCCGGTGCAAGGGAGAAATTACCATTACTACCATTTAGGGGGCGGCAGAATGTTTCAATTTGACGTTGAACAGCATGTGCCATCTTTCCTTCTTTCGGATAAAAACGGATTTGCGCTGGCAATGGCGATCAAGGCAGCAATGCAGTATGCCAATGACCGGGCAGAATTTGGAATTCGGTGCATTCTGGACTATGACAAGATGCCGGAATGGCGGCTGGATGAGATGGCATGGGAGTACAACTGCCTGTATGACTACGGAGCGGACATTGAGACGAAGCGAAAATGGATTAAAAATGCGGTTCCGCTGTACCGGATGTTTGGCACTGTTCAGGCAATTTACCAGTATGTCGGCAGCTATTTCTCCGGGATGGACGTGGAGGAAAACTGGCAGTATGGAGGGGAGCCATTCCATTTTCGTGTGACGGTGGAAGGAGCGTGGACGCCAGAAACCGAGCGCTGGGTGCGAAAGGCTGTTGGAGAGGCGCAGAACGTGAGGAGTGTCCTTGACAGCTTGAGACTCGGCCACAAGTGCTTTATTGGCGTAATGGGCGAGGGGCAGGTTCTCGGAAGATTCCGATACCCTATGACCGGACCGGAAATGCTGGCCGGGCTTTGGCCAGAGGTTAATACTCTGGGCCAAATGGACGATACGGGCAAAGCCTCTCTGGAAGCGGGAGTATCCGGATGGAAATTCCCATATCCGGTGACCGGAACAAGACCGGACATAAGTACCATTGCCAGAGTGGACGAAAGCGGCGGTGCAGGGATAAGAGCTGATGCTGTGGGGAACCGGTTCTTGTACCGAATGACCAATGTGGGAACCCTGGCCGGAAAGTGGCCTCAGGAAAATAACCTGGGAGTGACTGGAAAAAGTGACATCAGCGCCGCAAAGGCGGAGGATACATATGCCGAAATCTTTTACAAGATGTGCGGCGCAGATGAATTGTGAGGAAGGAGGGGACGAGCATGGATGTGTTTACCCTGGATGCGGGATTTTTGGCTGGGTATCGGGAGCAAATCAAGAATGATATTGCGTATGCCAGATACAAGGTAGGAAGCAGCTGGTATCGGGCGGAAATCCAGAAAGCGGAGGTGCTGGGCACGGGCGTAGTGGAAGCGACATTTTTAATCGACCACACTGTGACCGGAAACATCACGGTAACGGCGGTGGAACTCTACAACCACGCTGAAAACCGGATTGGGAGCAAAAATGTGTCCATCACCAGAGCGGATGCCACGGAGGGAATCCTGTATGTGTGCAGGTTCAAGCTGTTCCAGGTGGTAGACAGCGAGAACAAGACCGGAGATTATAACGCCCTGTAAAGAAAGGAGGAGGAACGAATGAGCTACAACAAGCGTGTCGGCTGGAAGGACCACGTGGTGACCCGACCGAGAACCTACACAGAGACTGCCAATGCTGATGGCAGTAAAACCTATACCCCCGCTCCTGGGGAGGTGCTCCAGCAGGGGACACCTCAGAGTGCTACCAATTTCAATGCCATGGACGAGGCGCTGCAGCACATTTCCATCGCCTATGACATGATGATGACCATTACACAGGCGGAGGCCCGGGCGGCTCAAGATCGCATCGCCACACTGGAACAGCAGATGAACGCCCTGGCCGCAAACTGAGGAGGATGCTATGGAAAACGAAAATGAAATGATGCCGGGCGGCATGACCGATGAAGAAATCGAAATACTGGAGCAGCAGCGAAAGGCAGAGGAGGCGGCGAAAATTGCCCCCTGCATTGCCGCCCGGGCGCAGAGACAGGAGAACACGGACATTGTGGCGGAGCACGATTCCTTGATTTCGGATATTTTGTACGAAATCACCATGAATGAATTTGGAGAGGAGGTGTAACTATGGCGTACAACCTTATGAAGCGGGTTATTACCCGGGCGAAGAAAAATGGCACTCTGGAAGCGGAGAAGCCCGGAATTCAGGAGAAGCTTGACGCTTTTCTTGCCGCATCCCGGATCACCACCGAGGAGTACCGGGAGCTTACCCAGATGATGCAGAATGCCTAATCTGACAAAACGAATCGTAAACCGGCTGTATCGCCGGGAACTGAACAGAATGGAGGGTAAAAACGTGACCTATCGACTTATGAAGCGCCTTGTGGAGCAGGCTAAAAAAAGGGGAACGCTGGAAAAAGAGAAGGAAAGCATCATGCAGAAGCTGGACGTATTCCTGATGGCTGACCGGATCAGCGCGGAGGAATACCAGGAGCTTTCTGGCATGGTGAGGGAGGAAGACGATGAATAACAGCCCCCTTGAATTTCTGGCAAAAAAGTACGGCAACGTCGTGAAGTATGACGCCGACGGAAACGTGGCCGGAATCTTTGTTAAATTTCCGAAAATGAAAAGCTCCGACTTGGTGGCGGGTCTGCCGGAGCATACACACCCTGCCTTTATCATCAACGGCGTGGAGCAGGACTACATCCTGCTGGGCAAGTACAAGGCCGGCGAAAATGGCGTTCCCGGTGGGGCGTTGGTGAGCCTTCCGAATATCAATCCGGCCAGAAGCTTGGGAGCGGATCAGTGCTTGACCCGTATGAAAATGGCGGGGCCCGGCATCACCGGTATGACCTGCGCCGACTACGGATTTATCAAACTGCTGGCCCAGAAGCACGGCTGGGTTCCAAAGGGAAATACCTGGTGGGGGCAGAGCCATAAGGACGCAAGCTGCTGGGAAGTGGGGAAAAGTATCACTGTCGGGCAGGAACGGGCCTTTGAGGGCTATGTATACAAGTGCCTGATCGCCCATACCACCAGCGCCGAGCTGAAACCGGACATATCCCCGACTTACTGGGCGAGGGGAAAATATATCGGCGGCGTCAGCGCTGATACCGACATGGATACGGCGCACCAGACCGGCTACCGCACCCTGAACGGCACCGGACCGCTGGATTGGTATCTGGGCAACGACCCGGGAAATTTGAGCGACATTATCGGATCATCGCTTGAGCAGCAGTACGGCTACCGGCTGGTAAATTGTGAACTACAGATCATGGAGAACAACAATGCCGCCGATCCCGCCGCTGACCTTTCCGCCGCATCCGATGCCTGGAAAGCGATCCTGCCGAATCAAAGCAATGATGGCTATACGCTGGTGGCACCGGGGACGGCTGGCACACTGCACTGGACATGGGCAAATGGCAAAATCACTCTGGACAACGCCGCGCCCACCTTTGACAATGAGTATCGCGGTACGAACTTTAAGGATTTGGCGGTCAACACTGCGAATGTACCGTATGTCCCCTGTATCGTCAAGGAACTTGGCCTATTCCCGACCGGGGCGGCGGACAAGACGGAAGGATATTACTACATCCAGATCGTGGCGGACGAGCGGTTCCCCCGGCGTGGCGGCTACTACAACAGCGGTTCCGGCGCTGGGCTTGGCTATGTCACCTGCAACGGCCCGCGCGGCGGTGCCGACACGGGCTATGGCTCCCGCCCCCGCTCCCTGTGAAGCCCTGACTCCTGGACGCTGAAACCCTGACTGGCCGCCCGATAGGGCGGCCTCAGATTTAGCAGCAGTTACTTTCACACCGAGGAGGTAAAGAAAATGCCTGAATTTCAATACGATAGATCTAATCCCGGTCCATGCTGCCAGAAGATCGATGACATGATTCAATATGCGCGCCCGCTCATCGAACGATGGCCCAATTTCTACAAGCGAAGCCTGGGTCAGGAGATTATGTCCGAAATGTATGCCATGCTTCGTTACGCCACAAAGGCGAGGCTGCGTTACATGAATAAGAGCACCCTGGCCGAACTGGACACCAGCAAAGCCATTTTGGAAGTTTTTATTCAACAGGCAAACAAGATTGAATTTACCGACCGGAGTGGAAAGAAGCGGCGTCTTCTCACCGACCAGAGCTACGGCGTATGGTCGCAGAAGACCGCTGAAATTGGGTATCTGATCGGCGGCTGGATACACAGCGTGTCTGACCGAAAAAACCGAGACAGATAGATGGGAACATGCCGATATTGGGTCGGGTTCTTCTGGCGCTCTTGAGCGGTTCCCCCGGCGTGGCGGCAACTACAACAACGGTTCCAACGCTGGGCTTGGCTATGTCAACTGCAACAACCCGCGCGGCAATGCCAACACGAACTATGGCTCCCGCCCCCGCTCCCAGCATATTACGGCGTTGCAAGATCATGTGTCGGCAACCAATCCTTTGATGGGAGGGGCGTGTTTCCTTGGCCGGAAATGGCCTAAATGAAAATCCCTCAGCGCACGGGAAAGAATGCTCCTACGCAATGGGCTGGGGGAATCGCTGCGGAGCGCCCGGAAGGGCGACGCACCGCAACTGCCAGCAGCTCCCGAAGGGGTACAGTTTAAGTGCGGCGGAAACGACACACGCAGCAAAGGAGGAGGCTCTATTTGGAGAGACTGCGAAATCTGAAAGAGCGAATCTGTGATTACGAAAATCTCATGGCCGCCTACCGGGCGGCGGCCAGGGACAAGCGCTATCGGGACGAAGTGCTGGAATTTTCTTTTCGCCTCGGTGAAAATCTGCTGAGCATCCAACGGGACCTACAGAACATGACCTATCGAGTCGGCCCGTACCGTGAATTTTATGTCAGGTATCCAAAGCCGAGACTGGTCATGGCACTGGGGTTCCGGGACAGGGTGGTGCAGTGGGCAATTTACCGCCAGCTTGGCCCGTTTCTGGACAAACGATACATTTCCCACAGCTACGGATGCCGGGTGGGCAAGGGTACACTGGCTGCCGCTCAGTGCCTGTACAACTGGCAGCAGAAAATCAGCAGAAAACCGGACGCAGAAGACTGGTACATCATTAAGCTGGATATTCGGAAATATTTCTACCGGGTAGACCACCGAGAGGTGCTGAAAAGCTATGAACAGGTGGCCAATGACCAGTGGTTCCTATGGCTGATTGGGACGATTATCAATAATCCCGATGTCCCATTTGGCCTGCCTATTGGAGCGGCACCGGATATGTGCCCGCGAAATCAGAGACTATATGACGTGGGGATGCCAATTGGGAACTTGACCAGTCAGGAAACGGCGAATCTTTTCCTGAACCAACTGGATGACTATGTTAAGCACGTTCTGAGAATACACTACTACGTGCGATACATGGACGACTTTTGCGTGATTGTCAAGGGGAAAGAAAATGCCTGGAGGGCGTACCGGGAAATTGAAATATTTCTGCATGATGTTCTCCGACTGGAGCTCAGCCCCAAAAGCAGGGTACAGAAAGCAACCGAACCGGTGGAATTTGTTGGCTTCTTGATTACGCCCTACGGCATCCGCATCCGTAAGAAAACAACCGCCCATATCAAGCGGAGCCTGCGCATGGTGATGGAACTATTTGCCTCCGGGAAAATGGAATATGACAGAGCCATGGAAAGTGCTATTAGTTACCTGGGAATGTGCAAAAATGTGGATGGTCACAATATGGCCAGGTGGATTCATGAGAACTTTATTTTACAAAGAAGAGATGATGCGGCATGAAAGGATCAGAGCGCCTCCCGTCTTCGGGGAGGCGTTTTTATTCTATCCTCGACAACAAGGACGGAACGGCGGACGTGTATCTGCGGCCTGACGGGGCAACTGGTTTCATCCTGGTGCGGGGCGTGAATCTGGTGGAAGGCCTTGAAAGAGACATCCGGGAACGGTTCTACGACTGGTGCGCCAGCGGCGAGCCCGTTCCCCTGTGAGTGAGAAAGGCAGAAAGGCCAAAACAAAATTATTTCGACAAGGAGTATGCTATGACGAATGAAAAGAAGCAATGCCTGCTGAAATACCTTGGGTACTACACGTGGTTGGTAGATGGCGTGTGGGGGGCAATCTCCGAGCAGGCAACCAAAGATTTTCAGGTGGCGGAGGGGTTAATGCCTGACGGCGTTTTTGGAAACGCAACCCTTGCGCAGGCACTGGATGCAGTTGCAAATGGGCGATTTAAGGCGGAAGACAGCACCCCCGCTGCGCCCACTGCCCAGCCGGATACACCCACCGCTGCACCTGCCCCCGATCTCTCAGAGGCAGCGAAATACCTTCAGGCGGACGGCTACTACCACATCCCCCGTGGGGTGGATGTACAGCTGTCCCGCAACCTGTGGTCGCATGAGGTGATGTGTCAGGGAAAAGGCTGTTGCACGGAATCCATCATCAGCAAGCGGATGGTGGAAACCTACCAGGCCATCCGGGATGACTATGGCGAGCCCATTGAGATTGCGACAGCGGATGGCTCCGGGCACCGCTGCCAGACTCACAACAGAGAAGTTGGGGGCGCAAGCGGCAGTTTACACCTCACCGGAGCGGCCTTTGATCTTCATTGCAAGAACAAAGCAAAGCTATTGCCCATCGTGGAACGGCACATCACTGACGGAGAGATCGGCGTCTACAGCTGGGGCATCCATGCAGGCGTATGGAACTGTGGGTATGTGAATCGGTTCACGAAATAACCGGAAGGAGGTTAAGGCAATGCACGAACATCTCACAGAGGAGAAGGTATCGATTGTGGCGTTTTTCACGGCGATTACCTCCATCCTTGGTTGGAAGGGGGTTATGCTGGTGGTGTGGCTGCTGGTCATGGCGCTGGATTATATTTCCGGTACGGTGGCGGCAATTAAAAATCACAACTGGTCCAGTGAGGAGGCCCGGGCCGGGCTGTGGCACAAAACGGGAATGGTTCTCACGGTGATGGTGGCGGCCATTGCGGACCTGGTCCTGTTTTTGATTACATCCCACATCCCGGAACTGGGGATTGTGTGGCCGGTGCTGGTGATGCCGCTGGTGGTATCGTGGCACATCGTCACGGAACTGGGCAGCATTCTTGAAAATGCTGTGAAGCTTGGAGCGCCGGTGCCCAGCTGGCTAATCAAGATTTTGAAAGGGGCCGGGAAGGCCATGGACGCCGCCGGAGAAAAGGCGGCGGAAGAAGTCGCACCCGAAAAGGAGGAAGAATAAATGCGGGAGTTTATCAACGAATACGGGATGAAGCTGCTGGCACTGGTGCTGGCAATCATCTTCGGAAGGGCCGGGTATGAGGTCGGGAAGCTGGCCACCAAATACCTGAGCACTGCGATCCGGCAGAAGGTGGCGGAAAAATCCGTGGAATACGTGGAGCAGGTATTCAAACTGATTCACGGTGAGGAGAAACTGGAGCAGGCGCTGGAAACCGCCCGGATTCTGCTGGAAAAGATTGGCCTCCATTTTGACGCCGACGAAATGCGGATTCTGGTGGAGGCTGCGGTAGGCGCATTTAACAATGGCATCCAGAATGGCAAAAATGATTCGGCGGCGTTGCTGGAGCCTGCGGAACCGGAAAAAACACCCATCCATCAGACGATAGCTTTCACAGACGAAAAGGAAACATCTGGTTTGCTGGAAGAATAACGGAATAAGAATCCCCCCAGGCGAGGCTACGGCTTCACCTGGGGGACTTTTTGCGTTTTAATGGGGAAAGTTTACTGAGAGTAACCAAAACGGCAGGGCGGAGGCCTGAGAGGGCGCTACTTGCGCTTATGGTCGTGGTCGATGATATAGCCGATGAATACATCGGGGGCATCATCCTTTTGCTGTGGCGGCGTGGGGTCATCGCTCTTTTTCACCCAAAGAACTGCGGAAAGAATTAACAGAAGAATGCCAGGGAGAAACAACAAAAAACGCATTGGAATAAGCTCCTTTCAAAATGATTCGGCGGCGTTGGGACGGGCATTTGCGAGGCTGTCAGCCTTTTTCGCTATCTGAATTTCTCACGGGGTAAATAATTACGTTTTCTTCGTTCCAGGATTCCCCGTGAACCATGGTCGGGGCAGTCCACAGCAGAATTAACTCCCGCTTCCCGGACATCGGGCCACGCCAATAATGGTGCCAGTGGCCCCGCCGCATGTGGGGACGCCTGGCGGAACCAGCTGTGGAATTTCCAACAGTATTGTGGCGGATTCCGACGCTGCGGCGGAAAGCCGCTCCTATTCGGACTCCAACGTCCTTTGCACGGATTTCGCTGGCCTTGTCCTGAATCTCCCGTTCCTTCTTCTTGGCACTTCCGACGACCTGAATTTTTGCGGGAAGCGGTTCATCCTCTACGTCGGCGTTCTGGGCGGTGATATACAGGAGCAACTGAATGGCCGTTAAAATGATTCTTGCGCTATCTGCCGGGCGAGAAATATCCACAGGGGTGAACTTGTTCTCCTGAGTCGTCTTGATCGTGTTCAGGTAGCAGTCTTTAAGCGTCCCGCCTGGGATGATGTGAAGCACCTGGGGAATGCTGTAATCGAATGTATCAAAAACCCATTGGATGCGGAGCTCCGGTGCTTCCCGATTTACGTCAAATTCCATCCAGGCCCAGAACCCATCCATGTGCTCCAGAATTCCGGGAGCCTTGATATAGATACAGGGGTAGGGCAGGTGCATCAAGGTATCCGCCGGTAGAATATCGGTGTCGGAAATGTCATAGGCTTGCTCGGAAAGGGCGGCGGCGAGATCACTGTCAAACCGGTAGATGATTTTATTCCGACGCCACGCCCAGCAGGCAGTCAGCTCCGCGCATCCAGCTGCGGCATCCTCCGGAGAAATCCCGAGGACGTGGACCAGGTATGTCATGGCGGCGCTGATCGGGAGCGGGCAGTAATCCGGCCAGGCCATGGTTCCATCCAGTTTCGCCCCATAACAGCGGTCAAGCTCACTGTAGCAGTTTGGAGCCATGTTCGGCCAGAGTCGGACAAGCTTTAAGGGGGTGTCTTTATCTTTCATGGTTGTCTCCTTATCGTACCACAATACGGGTGCGGTATCAAATATTTTTTCTTAATCAAAATGATTTTGTTGCGGTGAAGCTGGGGGCGGATTCCCGCCCCCGTGAAATTAGAATCGAATTGGGAAGAACGCTATGAACATAATAAAGGCAGTGCAGAGAATCAAGGACATTGCCGCTCCCTCCCGCTAAAATGATTCGGCGGCGTTGACTCGTTCCGATTGATTCGGGTCAAATCCTTGGGCCAGGATATTCTTTGACCACTCGCTCAGAAACTCATCCAGGTGGCGGAGAAGAGCGGAATTGCATCCGTTCTTCCCATCCTCATAGACTTCCTGATAGATCGGCGGCGCACTTTGCTCAAAGGACAGCGGGATGATTTCGCCGGGGCCGTGGAGGACGGCAAAGGTCATATCCGGGTCGCGCATGAGATCACCACACTGAACGTAGAAGTGCATCATGCTGTAGACCGGGGAGCCGCCAAAGGTGTAGCCCAGGTTTTCGATGAAGAGGGGCATGTAGCCAGGGGATTCAAAGCGGGAATAGTTGTCCGGCGTTGCATCTACCGCCCGAATGAAGGGAAGCAGGCGCTTGTAGTTGGCTGCTGCGTGCTTGATTGTCATGGTGTTGGCCTCCTGATATGATATTTTGCGGTTATCCGCGACGGCCCCCATTGTTGCGGGGCCGTTTCGGCCAGGAACCGGCTGGCACTCATCGGGCGGAATTAAATTAAAATGGTTTGAGGGCGTTGCCTTTGAAGGAATGCCAAGGCGCTCTCAAAGGACGGGAAGGGGCCGGAGGTAGCGCTTGGGATACAGTCGCAAGGGCCGATGGAACCGGGGTGAAGGCCATATTCTACCCAGAATACGCCGTTTCCGGTGTGGACAATCCGCCCAGGGGCGGGGGCAAGGAAACGTTTGCAGACAGTCATAATATCATATCCTTTCAAATGATTTGGCGGCGTTAATAGATGATCTCAGGGATTCCCAGCTGGCCGATGGTAAAGCGGAATTCCGGCTCTTCGTCATCTGGAATCTGCTGGATTGGGGCGGCGTTTTCCGGGAGGGAAAATCCGGGGAAAGCAAGCTGGACGGCGAGGGCACTGGAATGATTTTCCGCCGTGGCGGTGCTGGGAACACTCTGGGCGGTGGAGGCTTTGGCGCTGGGGGCCTTGGGGTGGGAGCTGCCCTTCTGGGCGGCGGTGGCTTCAACCGGGTATTTCCGGGGACGGCCCGGCCCCCGCTTCGGCTGCTGGGAGACGGGCGCCGCTGCTGGATTTTTCCGGGGGCGGCCCCGAGGGCGCTTTGGCGGCTCGTCCCGAATGACAATTGGCTTAATTGCGGCGGTTCCGGCGGGTTTCGGCTTTGCCGGGCAGGCGCTGGATTTGCGTCCGCTGGGCTTTCGGCTGGACCGGCTGGCTTCGTTTATCGCCGAAAGCCAGGAGACAACCAGGAATAATAATCCAGGGAGAAACAGCAGAAACCGCACGGTGAATACCTCCATTCAAAATGATTTGACGGCGTTGTGAATTTTAGGCGACGCTACAGTTGTAGTAGAACGCACCCCGCTTAGCTGCCCATCGGGCACCGGCGGCCTTGACGGCCTTCTCCGCCTCTTTGGTGGCGGCTGCAATCCAGATAACAGGGGAGGAGGTGCGGGATCCCTTGACGGTGACGGTGGCACCGGGGATGGAGGAGAACTTCTCGGTGAGCTGCTGAACGGTGGCGCTTTCCTGCTGGGCCACGGGTTCCGCTGTGTCGGTGGCTTTCTGGGCGGCGCTGGCCTCGGCGGCCTTGGCTCTCAACTCCTCCAGCTCCTGGTTTGCGGCGGAGAGCTGGGTGCGAAGCTCGGAAATGGTTTTCGCAGCGTCACCGGGTGCGGCCTTAGAGGATTTCAGGGAGTCCAGGCTGGCCCGGAGGAGGGCGTTTTGCTGGCCCATCTGGGTAATGGTAGCTTCCTTGTCTGCCAGGCGGCCCCGGAGGTCGGCGACGATGGCGGCGTCTGCCTTGCCTCTGCTTTCCTGGGCGGTTGCCATGCCAAAATAGGCTTTGGCAGCGGCTGCAAATGATTCCTCCGGCCTTACCGGCATCAGTGCGGCCACGGGCTCCCCGTCCTCGTAGCCAACCAGGGGGGACAGAGGGCCAGCGGTCAGAAAATCACCGCAACAGGAAAAAGCGGAAAGGAATTCCAGATTTACGAAAGAAACGAACCCCTTTTCCTTGCAGGCGGCGGGGACAAGCTCGGACTTGCCGGTATTGAAGGAAATGTTCGCAAGCTTTACGGCCCCGCCTTTGTTGACAGAGGCGGCGGAATCGGCGAGAATCCGCGCCAGGTCAAGCTCCCGGGGTTTGCAGTCGGTGGCGGTCATGTCGTAGTCCCCGGCTTCCCGCATGGTGGCGGGCTGAACGTAATCGGTGTACTCGGTGGGAAGAATTCGGAAAATGAAATACCCGGTTCCGATGTAGATATAGCCGCCTTCGGTGGTCTGGCAGATGATGCGCTGGGACTTTTTCAGAATCTTGGTAGCGGTTTTGGTCAACATAATGGTTTCCTCCCAAATAAATTAAAATGATTCGGCGGCGTTTGCCATTGGATGGGGCTGCTTTGGCAGGTGCAACCCCTCGGAGTATCCTCAAAATTATTCGTTCCCCATTATCAGGTTCACGGCCTTTTCCGCCCTAGCAGCGGCGGAGACAATCAGGCGCTTGTCATTTTTCAGAGCCCGGAGCCAGGACTGGACATAGGCGGCGGAGTTCCGGAAGGTCTGGGGCGTCTCCATGCCCAGCTGGTGCAGGATGGCGGCGCTCCCGATCTCCGCCACCAGTTCCTCTTTGCTGTAGGATTCGGAGCCAAAAGCGGCAAGCCCGGCGCTGTCTGCGAAACGGTTCAAGCGGGACTTGTGCCCGGTGGAATGGGTCGCCTCGTGAAATGCGGTGCCGTAGTATTCGGCGGTGGTGCAGAATTGTTCCATCAATGGGAGATGGATTAGGTCCCGGGCCGGGGAATAATAGGCCTCGTCGCTGACATCCTCCCGGAATGTAATTCCCTCCCGGGCCAAATAACTCCGGAGAACTCCGGCGGCCTCTTCATCCGGGGCGGCGGCGACCGGCTGGGCGTCGGCCCATTTGGGGTCCAGGCCGGTGCAATCATCCAGGACGTGGAAGACCTGGAAATAGCGGAGGACCGGAAGACCGACAACAACCGGGTTCCCGTCGGCATCTTGGATGGGCTGGCCGGAGCTGTCCCGCCGCTCCTGGGGAACGACCTTCCAGAAAACGACGATTTTTGCATGGGCTCCCTTGTTGACCTTCCCTCCGGCGGCCTTGATCTGATTAAACGTGGCGTATTCGCCGGGCTTTGCAAGCAGCATCTGGTTGAGCAGGGAGTAAGGGCGGCCCGTGGCGTAGGAGATAGCGCCAGGGCGGCGGCCCGACCAGGGCTTTTTCCAGGGGATAACCCCTTGCTCTAACTGCTCAATCATGCGGGTGGTGATTTCCTCGTACAGATTTTTCATGGCGTTGGCCTCCAAAATAATTTTTTGATGGGGCGGGGTTTTGGGATGCCCCGCCAGAACCCAAACGGATAATTACGGGCGGCCTTTTACCTTCGCTTCCCATGCCAGGGCATCCCGGACGGCATCCGCCAGCTGCTGCATGGTCATGTGGTGGCAGGTGTTGCACACGTGGATAATGTTGGGGTCATGATACACAGTCCAACTGCAACCGGTTGGCCCGACGTGCCAGGTCTCCAGCAGATCCCCGGTGGAGGAGTCATAGCTGATCTGGCTGTATCCCTGGCTGTTGTTTACGGTCTCGCCGGAGATTTCCCGGAGATTGGTCATCTTGATACCGTGCTTGTTGACTCCCTTGGTGCTGGGCTTCTTGGCTACGGCGATCTTATGGATTTTCAGCACCCGGAGAAAGTCCTTAAAAATGTCATCTTCTGTCCATTCGGGGTGGTTGCATTCGTTCATATTTGCCGCGTATGCCGCATCCTCCACCTTTTCAATTTCCTGTTCGGTGTAGTTCTCCGTGACGTATTCCGCCTCAAAGCGGTAAAGGGTATCGCAAGTAAGCATTGTTTTTTTCATGGTGTTGGCTCCTTTCATTTTGCGCCGCCAGGGTGGCGGGCTGTTTGGCTTGTTACTGCATAATAGCACTCATGCGTGCATCTGTCAAGCACTCATGAGTACATTCAGCGAAATGCACAAAATGTACTCATGAGTTATGTTCAACTTGCACAGTTGCGTACAATGCGGAACTATGGTATAATTTCTTAAAACACGAACAAAAAGGGGGCATTATATGCCAGTATCAGACGCCCGCCGCCGAACAAACGACAAATATAACGCGAAATGTGATACAATCCAGATTCGGCCACTTAGGCCAGAGGGAGAGGCGATACGATCCGCCGCCGCGGCCAAAGGGCAGAGCTTGCAAGGGTACATCCTACAGGCCGTCCGGGAGAGGATGACCCGGGAAAATGCCCAGGGCCAAATAACGGACAACGACAAATCAAAATAATTGCAAAAATGTTTTACCCCCGCCGGAATGGTCCGGCGGGGGCTTTGTTATGTTCAGGGTTCCGACGGTGGCGCTGCGGCGGCCCAGCGCTCCGACGGTGGCGGTTTCCTCTGGGGTGTGACGGCGGGGATTGGCGGCGATCTCCTCTGCTGCCTGATTTGCGGCGCACGGTGGACCGCTCCCGGCCTCATGGCTGGGGGCGCTGGCCGCCCAGGTGGCCAAAATGGGCGGCGGTGGTCTCCCGCCTGGTGTGGCTGGCATCCGCCGGTCCTGGCCTGCTGCCGGGCTCCCGCCGTGCTCTGCCGGCCCTGGCCGCCTAGGGTGCGCCGCTGCCCCGCTCCCGCTATTGCTGGCCATGGTCCACGTTTGGCCGATCTCCCACCGCCTCTAGCTCCGGCTACATTGGTCCGGCTCCTACGTTTCGCCCTATGTCTTTTGCCGGTCTATCACTGTTGGTGCCGTTTCCTTATGAGTTTACATAGACGGTTGGTGTATATCCTTTACTAGTTTATATACACTGTTGGTGTCATATCCTTTACTAGTTTATATACACTGTTGGTGTCATATCCTTTACTAGTCTATACACTGTTGGTATTATGTACTAGGAGAAAGTTGTTAAATTGGATATATAAATTATACACTTCTCCGTATTTAGGACTTAGGTTCTCCACTGGTATTTTCGGAGCTCTGCGGGTCGCTGTGACCCACCAATTGGCTAGTTTTTTTATTTTTTTATTTTATTTCATTCACCCCCAGGCGGCTCCCGACTGCTAGAACCGGCGGCCCAAATTCCAAGAAAACAGCAATAAAAATGGGCCGAAAGGGAGATGTTTTCCCTCACCGGCCCGGATAAATCGATATTTGCTTGAATTGCGCTGTTCCTTGCTTTGCAATGAAAAACAGGTGATTGCGGATTTCATTTTGAAGAAAAAGAAAAGCGCCGGGTTTTTAGCCCGACGCCTTGTGTCATACTTCTGTCTCCCTGCGAAATATGCAGCCGAAAACTCCGGCAACGAATACATATAACGGTTCGGATTTAGAAGCGTTTGGCAGAGGATGAGGGATTCGAACCCCCGCAAACGGAGTCAGAGTCCGGTGTGCTACCGTTACACAAATCCTCTATCTTTGGAACAGCATTATTATATCCAATTTTCGGGAAAAGTCAAGCCTAAATTTTCAAAATGTTTCTCCGGGCAAAAAGCGCTGTTTTTCCGAAGCCCGGGAAAATGAAAAAGGCGGCGGATTTGGTCGTTGAAATCGGATTGCCCATATGGTATCATAGCCCAAACGAGGTGAGCTTATGAAAATTCTTCTGATAGAGGATGATACCGCCCTGCGCGGGGCGTTGACGGAGCTGCTGCTCCGGGAGGGGTATGAGGTGACACAGGCGGACTGCGTCCTGGAAGCAAAGCGTCTGCTGGGCAGTGACGTTCAGCTGATTCTGCTGGATGTCACCCTGCCCGACGGCGACGGGGTGAGCCTTTGCAGGCAGTGGCGGGGGGAAGGGGTGAGCACCCCCATCCTGTTCCTGACGGCAAAGGACGAGGAATACGATGTGGTGCGGGGCCTGGACGCCGGGGGAAACGACTATGTGACCAAACCCTTCCGCATCCAGGAGCTGCTCAGCCGGATTCGGGTGCTGCTGCGGAACCAGAAGGCACCGGACAACCTCAAGCGGCGAAGCGGAATCTGCCTGGACACCGGGAAAATGCAGGCAAGCTGCTCCGGGGTCCCTCTGAATCTGACATTGACGGAGTACAAGATTTTGCAGTGCCTCATCTCCCACACGGGAATTGTCACCCGCAGCCATCTTTTGGACGCGCTGTGGGATGCTGACGCCAGATTTGTGGACGACAACACCCTTTCCGTCCACGTCAGCCGTCTGCGGGAGAAAATCGGCGGAGAGCGGATTAAAACCGTCAGGGGAGTGGGCTATCAGTGGGTGGATTGATTCTTCTGGCCGCCGTCCTCGGGGCCTTCTGCATTGGGCTTCTGCTGCTCAGATGGAGAGATCATAAACGAATCCGGCGGCTCCGGCAGCAGACCGAAGACTTTCTGAACCATGCCGGCAAACCGATGGACGTGGCGCTGGGGGAGGACGGCATTGCCATGCTCCAAAATGAAATATGCGAATTGCAGGACCGGCTGATTCGGGCGCGGGAATTGCAGAAAGAGGAGTGCAGCCGCACCAGCAGCCTGACCGCCGACATTTCCCATCAGCTGAAAACACCCCTGACCACCCTCCGGCTCTATACCGAGATGGATGCCGCCCCCCACATGGAGGGGAGCCTGGAACAGATTTCCCGGATGGAGAACCTGATTCAGGGCCTGCTGCGATTGGAGCGGCTCTGCGCCGACGGCTACAGCTTCGTGTATCAGCAGCAGGATATGGGCGAGCTGATCGAGGAGCAGTGGAGCTTTCTCACGGCGGCGTTCCCGGAGCGGAATCTGAAAATCACCGGGGAGGCCAGAGTTCGCTGTGACAAAAAATGGATGGGGGAGGCCTTTCTGAATCTGCTGAAAAATGCCTGTGAGCATACCCTTCCGGGAGGGAATATCTGGGTTTCTTTGGAGAAAACCGATGCCGCCTTTTTCTGCACTCTGGAGGACGACGGCGGGGGCGTCCGGGAGAGGGAGCTGCCCCATTTGTTCCGGCGCTTTTACCGGGCGGAGCACCAAAGCGCCCAGGGGGCGGGAATCGGACTGTCCATTGTCCGGGAGATCATCCGCCGCCATCACGGCACCATTGTGGCCTGCAACACCCCGAGGGGACTGAAAATGGAGATCACCCTGCCGGTGATTGACGGCAATCTTACGAATTCTTAACTTCCGCGCAAGATGGATGTAAGCTTCGCTTGTTAGGATAGACTCAAAGGAGGGATGAATATGGAAATCATCCATTGTGAAAATTTGAGTAAAATCTATCAGACAGGCGAAGCTTCTGTTTTTGCCCTGGACGATGTGAGCCTGAGCCTGGACGGCGGCACCTTCACCGCCATCACCGGCCCCAGCGGCAGCGGAAAGTCCACCCTGCTGCACCTGCTCAGCGGCCTAGACAAGCCCACCAAGGGAAAGGTCTTCTACCGGGAAAATGAGCTGTACCGGTATAATGACAATCAGCTCTCCGTCCTGCGCCGCCGCCGGTTCGGCTTCGTGTTCCAGAGCTATAATCTGGTGAAGGAACTGACGGGCTATGAGAATATCCTTCTGCCCGTGATGCTGGACAGCCGGAAGCCGGACGAGGAATACTTAAACAGCATGATTGACCTGCTGGGCATCCGGGAGCGGCTGTCCCACCTGCCCAGCGCCATGAGCGGCGGCCAACAGCAGCGCTTCTGCATCGCCCGGGCCCTGGCCAACAAGCCCGCCATTCTCTTCGCCGACGAGCCCACCGGCAACCTGGACGGCAAGGCGGGCCGGGAGGTGCTGACATTGCTGCGCACTGTCAGCCATGAGCTGGGAATCACCCTGGTTCTGGTGACCCACGACCTGCATGTGGCGGAGCAGGCCGACCGGGTGATCAAGCTGGAAGACGGCAAAATCATTGCCGACAGCGGGGTGAGCGCATGAAGGCCCTGACTGTGGGCCGCATGGCCTCCGCCCGCCTGCGGACCAACCGAAAGACCTACGTCAGCCTGATTGTGGGCATTTTCCTGTCCGTGTTCCTGGTGTCCACCCTGGTGCTGTGCATCCAGGGGGTGGTGCTCGCCCAGCTGGAGCAGACCGACAAGCGGATGGGCTATGAGGATGCCCTCCTGCTGGACACCCCGGAGCTGACGGATGGGGAACTGGCCGAAACGGGATTTTTTGACACCATCGGTCACGTTTACGTGTCCGCCGGAGTAAAGGACACCGACATTTATCTGGGCTGGTACGATGATGCCGGGGCATCATTGCTCCGCCGCCAGCTCCTGGAGGGGAGGATGCCGGAACAGGCAGGGGAGATTGCCATGGAGCGCAGCGCCATGCTGGCCATCCGGGAGGATGGGCAGTGGCAGCTGGGTGATCAGGTAACGCTGAATCTGACCCCGATCGACGGGGTGGGGGAGCAGAGAACCTTTACCCTGGTGGGGGTGCTGGCGGAGCAGTCCAGCTTCCTGGCCATTTCCCAGAGAAACGCCCCTACCTTTGTCTCCGGGTTTCCGGCAATTCTGGTTTCTCCCGAGGAGCCCGCTTTCCTAAGCGGGCGGACGGTGCTCCACCGGCTGATGACCCTGAAGGTGCCCATTACCGAGGAGCTGTTTGAAGCCATGCAAACCCGCATTGCAGGATGCGCCATGGGATATGGACAGTTCCGGGTAAAGACCATGACCGGAAGGCTGCTTGACAATTATTTTGCCCCGGATGTGCTGGGCCTGAATTCCGATGCTATGGTGATCGCCATTATGGCGGGAATGCTGATTCTCTCTCTGCTGCTCAGCTGCTGCGTGGGAATTGCTGGGAGCATGGAGGGGATTTTGAACAAGCGCCGGGAGGAAATCGGTGTCCTCCGGGCTCTGGGGGCCACCAAGGGGCAGATTCGCCGGATGTTTGGCCGGGAGAGCTGGCTGCTGGCCCTGACCACCGCCCCGATCTCTATTGGTCTATCCTGCCTGCTGGTATGGGGCCTGGAAAAGTGGGCGCCGGAAAACATGATCTTCAAATTTGATCTGCGGTTGATGCTGCCCATTTTTTTGCTCAGCGCCGCTACCGTTCTTCTCTCCGGCAGCATCCCCCTGCGCCGGGCCTCCAATCAGATGCCCATGAGCGTCCTGCGGGACACGGGGCTGCTTCGCAAATCCCGGCTGCTTCGCAGCCAAAAGCAGTTCTCCGTCCCCAATCTCATTTCCCGGCGTATGGTTCGGCTCTATCCCACCCGGCTTTTGGGGGGTGTTATCCTGTCCGGACTGATGTGCTTCTGCGCCGCCCTGTTTGCCATCGTGGCCTACGAGGGCACCTACACCTTCATGCCCTCCAATTCCGCATACGACATTGCCGTAGATAGTCGGAGCTTCCGCAGCTTTATATCCCTCCAGTCCGGGCGGGGCCTGTCGGATCAGAGCCTGAACCAGCTGGCGAGCCTCCCCCATGTCCGGAAGGTGGATGTGGGCCGAAACTTGCGGATCAACCTGCTGCTGGAAAACAAAACCGGATATTTTGACCTGGGATACATGATCAACTACCATATGATGTCCGAGGAAGACTGCATGGAATCTTACCGCCGCATGGGTACGGAAATCAACGCAGAAAATGAGGAGGGCTACCGCCAGTCCTATAACGATGAGCAGCAGGCCTACAGCGCCCTGAGAAAGGCACAGAATATCTCCCAGGAGGTCGTCCATACCGAACTGCAAACGCTTTCGGTGGAGGAACTGCGGGAATTGGAACCCTACCTGGGCTCCGGCAGAATCAATGTGGATGCCATCAACGCCGGACAGGAGGTGCTGATTCTGGCCCCCAAGGTCTATTTGATCCCCTCTGAAAAGGGCGGCTGGTATTCGGCGGACGCCTCCCGGGCCCAGAAAGCGGCGGCCACCCTGAGCGTGGAGAACGACTGGGCCTATGCCGGTCAGACCCTTCCCATCATGCAGCTGTATACCGAGGATGCCAGGGAATATGCAGGCGTTGCCGAGAGACTCTTCGCCAACTGCACCCGGCTGGATGCCGCGGTCACCGTGGGCGGCGTCCTGGACAAGCAGCCGGATTATTTGAATGGGCTGTGGGGCAGTGTACTGACCACGGAGCAGGGCCTTCGGAATATGGGTCTCAACCGCAACGGCTATGTGGGCATTCAAATTTTCCTGGACGGCGAGGTTGACCAGACTGTCGAAGAGGAGCTGACCAGAAGCATCAACGCCATCGCCCGGCGGGCGGAGGGCTCCCGGGTGGTGAACAACATGGAGATCGCCCGGGAAGACGCCCGGAGCTATTACCAGCTCGTTGTCCTGCTGGGAGCCATCGCCCTGGTGTTCTTTGCCGTGTCCGCCGGGATGATCCTATCCACCGTCACCCGGCAG
>CAZYWM010000003.1:53748-56028 GCA_964651615.1 uncultured Oscillospiraceae bacterium
TCCTGCCTGGGGCTGTGCATCCTGCTGCTGCGCCGCAGAGTCCGCCAGGTGACGAATCAAAGCATTATCGAGAACATTCGGGAGCTGTGAATATGAGAAAACTGCGATTCTTTTTGGCCTTGACGGCCCTGATGATGGCACTGAGCAGCGCCGCTGCCGCCGCCGATTTCGAGCTGGACGACAAAGCAACCTTCTATGGCATGGAGGGCCGGTCCTGGTATCAGGGGTACGAGCCCACGATACAGTGGGGGAATTTTTCCATCTGCCTGCCCCTCCGCTCCGAAAGAGCCTCCGGGCCGGTCACTGCGTCCATCGCCCTGGACGACCCGGATTTACTCCTGTTCCGTTCCCAGCCCGGAACCGTCCGGGTCTCCCCCAGGGAGGGAATCTACCCGGTGTCGCTGACGGTCCCTCTGGCGCAAAACCGGCGAAACGGGGACTATCCCGCGAAAATCACGATTTCCGGAAAAAGTCAGAGCGGGGAGCCGGTGACGGAAACCTTCCCCTATGTCATTCGGGTTCGGGACGGGAGCGATAACCCGGAGACGCTGACTCCGAAAATCGACCTTTCCGGCGATTTGAATGTGGGCGAAAGCTGCATTCTGGATGTGACCATCCGCAACCCGGCAACCACCCTCTCCATGAGGGAGGGCATCCTGACGCTGACGGATAAATCCGGCGACATTCTCGTCTCCGGCTCTGACCGGCTGGAGCTGCCGGAAATTCTCCCTGGGCAGAGCGCCAAAATCCAGGTGCCTGTGACGGTGAAGGGAAAGGCGGCGGTGGAGCCCCACAGCCTGGAGCTGAAACTGTCCTATCAGGTGCTTGACGGGGCGGTAATCTGGGAGCAGACCTTCACCCATCCGGTGAACCAGGAGATTCGCCTGGAGCAGGGGGGCGTTACTATGCCCTCTACCACTCTCCAGGGGGAGCTGACCAACCTTTCCGTCCCACTGATGAACATGGGTAAGGGCAAGCTTTGCAACGCCATGGTCACGCTGGAATTTCCGGAGCTGATTCAGCGCCAAAGCGTCCTGGTGGGAACCATTGAGCCGGGAGCCACCGGGCAGGCAAAAATGACCTTCACCCCGGCCAAGGATGCCCTGGGGGATTATTCCGGCACGCTCACCATTTCCTGTGAGGATGAATACGGCAACGCGGAGCAAATGGAGCTCCCCGTGAGCATCACCGTTCAGGAGGTGAAGCCCGCCGCCCCCGCCCAGGCGGAGGAAGAAAAGCCCGCCGCCCCCGGCTGGCTCCTCCCGCTGACGGTTGCTTTGTGCTTCATTTTGCTTGCCGGACTGATCCTGCAAGGCGCCCTGCTTCGCTCCAAGCTCCACAAATTGGAGGAGGAACGGCTGTGATGAGATTGCGACGGTACTTTTATCTTGAAAAAAGCGAGATGGCGTGGTATCATGGCTGCAAGAGATGTGCTTATCGCCTTCACCCCGGCAAATAGATGTTAAGCGGCCAGATCCACTCCACCCGTAGGGGTGGGCCTTGCCGCCCCGCACAGAACAATCTCCGAAAATGGTACAAACTCAGGCAAATCCGCATCATTTTCCATTCAACGAAATACTCAAAATACATACGAAGGCGGGAGGCTAATAGCCTCCCCTACGGTTAAATGGGAAGTGCGAAAAACTTTTCCCACCGCAAAAACGTTACCGGGCTGAGCTCGGGGGTAGCGATGATAGACCAGCCCCGTGCGGCATTGGGGTGAAGCGCCCTGCGCTTCAATTTTGCACAAAAGCTAGAAAAGGAGCAATTTCAAATGGCTGTACGACTGAACGAAGACAAGGAAATGGTTCAAACCATCCGGGAGGGCCTGAAACGCACCGGCGGCTACTGCCCCTGCCGGCTGGAACGGACGGAGGAGAACAAGTGCATGTGCAAGGAATTCCGGGATCAGATCGCCGACCCCAATTTCAAGGGCTTCTGCCACTGTATGCTCTACTACAAGGATTAAAGGGCACAAAGTTTCCCCCGGTTTTTCCGGGGGAAACGGAAAAAACTATTGACAAATTGCCTGGCGGATGGTATGATAGGCAAGCGCTGAGGGAAATCAGCAAATATGGGCGAGTGGTGGAATTGGTAGACTCGCTAGATTCAGGTTCTAGTGTTCACTGCGGACGTGCGGGTTCAAGTCCCGCCTCGCCCACCAAAAAATCGGCAATCTTCGTTAGAAGGTTGCCGATTTTACTTTTTCACTCTTCGCTAAATTCCGGGGCCGATTTTTGGGAAGTAAAAGTGAATAGTGAAAAGTGAATAGGTAGGACG
>CAZYWM010000004.1:0-49215 GCA_964651615.1 uncultured Oscillospiraceae bacterium
TATTTTTATCCAGGAACATTGGATAAAGACGTTGACGGTTCCATTGAAACTGACCGCACAGGGGGCATACCTTTTTCTTCTTCAGCTTCATTGCCTGAAAGTCAAACTCAACTCTCCCTGTAACCTCCAGGCAATAATAGTTCGGACAGGGCCCGCAGTGGTTTTCTTCTTCGTCAAGTTCAATCGTTACCTGCTGATACCCTGTGTATCCGCTCACTTTGTTTTTCGGCAATCTGCTGGAAAACGCCTTCAATGCTGTAAAGGAGCTGGACGAAAACCTGCGCACCATCGATCTTTCCATCCACCGCCACGGTGAGCTGCTCTCCATCAACATTCACAACTGCTACGAGGGCACCGTCACCATGGAAAATGGACGGCCCGTTTCCCCCGGCGACCCCCGATACCACGGCTTCGGCACCAAGAGCATTGCCGCCATCACCTCCAAATACGGCGGAACCATCTCCTTCCGTCCCAACGCGGGCACCTTTGCCGTCAACATGCTCTTCCCGCTGAAAAAAGACTGATAAAAAAACACAATGGTCTCCCCTTTCAGAGTAGGCCATTGTGTTTTTTATAAATTGCTTTCCTTCCGGTTCACGCTTTTTCTCAACCAGTTCCCCAGGTTCGTCAGGCACATGAGCAGCGTCACCAGGAATACACCCGGCACCAGAATGATCCACCAGGACCTGGTCATCAGCGCCCTGTCCGCCAGGCTCAGCATACTGCCCCAGGAAATCACGGAAATCGGCAGGCCCATGCCCATGAAGCTCAGTGTAGACTCGGAGGTGATTGCACCCCGAATATTCATGACCACCATGAACATAATGGAGGAAATAAAGTTGGGAGCCAGGTGAAGGCGCAGAATGTGCCAGAAGCCACCGCCCATGCACTTGGCGGCAATCACATACTCACTGCCCCGGATTTGCCGCACCTCTGTGCGGATCACCTTGGCGATGGAGAACCAGCTGGTGATTCCGATGGTAACGGAGATGGTGACAACGGTGGGTTCTCCCAAAATGGCCAGGATAAAAATGACCAGCAGAAGGCTCGGTATGCTGAGCAGGATTTCTGTCAGCCGCATCAAAACCGCGTCCAGCCAGTCAGGAGCAATGCCGCTGAGAGAGCCGTAAACCACAGCCAGAAACGTGGAAATGGCGGTGGCAAGGAAACCGATGGTCAAGCTGATCCGGCCGCCATACCAGATGCAGGAGAACAGGTCCCGGCCCAGGGTGTCTGTGCCGAAGAGGAATTCCTGATCAGGCGGCAAATTGTAGTGCGCTAAATCCAGAAATGAGGGGTCCTTGGTCATGACGGCCTCGGCGAAAACGCAGCCCAGGACAATTACCGCCAGCAGGATCATGGAAATCCATGGAAAAGGAGCCTTCCTGGAGGTTTTCTTTTTTGGGGGAGTCTGCGTCGGACGGATGCCCACCATGGTAAACAGTTCCTGATCGGTCACAGGGCTTTCACCTCCGATGTCTCCACGATCTCATTGGCCCGGACCCGGGGATCAATCCGCTCGTTGATGATCTGCCCCAGAAGGTTGCAGAAGATTACCAGGATGCCGGTCATCATGCACAGGATCATCAGCATGTTATAGTCGGCGTATCGAGCGCTTTCGTAGCTGAGCGTGCCGATGCCGGGATAGCTGAATACCGTCTCCACGATGTATGTGCCGCCCAGGATATGGGGCACGGAAATGGCCATGATGGAGATATAGCTGGGCATGATGTTGCGAAGGCAGTGCTTAAACAGCAGCTGACGTCGGCTCAATCCCTTGGACTTGCCCAAAAGCACATATTCCTCCCGGATTTCGTCCAGGAGCTTGTTGCGGATCATGTAGGCATAGTACCACAAATGCCCCAAAACCACCACAATCATAGGCAGGATCAGGTGGCGAATCCGGTCGGGGATGTCGTTGGCGTGACCTACCGAGTAAGCGCCGCTGCTGGGCAGCCAGTGCAGCGTGACGGCAAAGAGCAGAATCAAAACCAGGGAAAGCCAGAATTCCGGGATGCAGCTGCTCATGGTGCCCACCTTGCAGAGTATCCGATCCGGCCACCGGTCCTCATACCAGGCGCACAGCAGACCCAGCCCCATGGCGCCCACAAAGGTCAGCACAAAGCCAATACCGCCCAGCACCAGGGTATTCCCCAGCCGCAGGGAGATGACCTCCATCACGTCCTGCTTATACTTAAAGGAGCGGCCGAAGTCGCCTTTCAGGGCGCTGCGCACCCAGCGGACGTACTGGACATAGATGGGGTCGTTGAGTCCCAGCTTTTCCCGGGCCCACTGCTTCTCCTCCACGGACATTTTTTCCACACGATCTCCATAGTAGCTGACCAGAGGATCAGTGGGAGTGAGCCGGGAGATATAGAACACGGCCAGAGAGAGCACGATCACGCTGATCAGAAAAATTCCCAGCTTTTGGCCGTAATAGAGAAGTCTGTTCTTTTTCACGACAATTCCTCCGTCAGCACAAAATGCTCCGGTTCCACTTCCCGGAGAACGCCCTCCTGGCAGAAAACCATGTCCTGGATGTCCAGATACTGCCGCTGCCGCTCCCTGATGGGATCGGGCAGGGGGATAGCGGAAAGCAGGACCTTGGTGTAAGGATGCAGCGGATTGGCAAAAAGCTTTTCCGACGGCGCCACCTCCACCAGTTTCCCCTGGTACATGACGCCCACCCGGTCGCACAGGTATTCCACCATAGCCAAATCGTGGGCGATAAACAAAATGGAGAACCCGTGCTCCTCCCGCAAATGCTGGAAAAGATTGATGATCTGAGCCTGGATGGATACATCCAGGGAGGCAATTGGCTCGTCTGCCACCAGCAGCTTCGGCTCCATGCTCAGCGCCCGGGCGATGGCCACTCTCTGCCGCTGGCCGCCGGACATTTCGCTGGGGTACTTGTCCAGATAGCTTTCGTCCATGCCCACATAATGCAGCTGAAAGGCCGCTTCCGCCCGATAGCTGCCTCTGGGCGGGGTCATGTGCTGAATTTTCATCGGCTCCGCGATGATGTCCGCCACCTTCATCCGCTGGTTTAAGCTTGAGGTGGAATCCTGGAAGATCAGCTGCCGCTGGCGCTGCAGCTCCCGGCGATGCGTCCGGAACTGTTTTTTGTCACAGATGTCCACATTCTGAAAGAGAATGTGCCCGGACGTAGGCTGATAGATATTCATCACACACCGGGCCACAGTGGACTTTCCGGAGCCGGATTCTCCCACCAGGCCGAAAATTTCCCCGTCTCTGATTTGGAAAGAAACATCATCCACCGCCCGGATAACGGCATTTTTTGTTATCCGAAACTGATGGGTCAGATGCCGCACATCCAAAAGAATTTCAGGCATGGTTCTCCCCTCCTATCGGGCTGGGTACCTTGGGTGCTCTGGGGTCCAGCAGCCAAGTTGCGGCGTAGTGGGTGTCGGTGATTTGAAACATAGGCGGCTCCTGCTCGTAATCGAAGGCCAGGGCGAATTCATTCCGGCAGGCAAAGGCATCCCCCTTGGGCAAATCGATCAAAGTGGGCGGCATGCCGGGGATTGCCCGCAGAGATTTTCCCTTTGCCAGAGCGGGCAGAGCCTGAAGAAGGCCCCAGGTGTAGGGGTGCCGGGGATCGTAGTAGACCTCCTCGGCGGTGCCGATTTCTACAATTTTACCCGCGTACATGATGGCCACCCGATCCGCCGCCCGGGCCACCACACCCAGATCGTGGGAGACCAGAATGGTGGCAGTGCCCAGCTTCTGCTGAATTTCCCTGAGCAGATTCAAAATCTGGGCCTGAATGGTCACGTCCAGGGCGGTGGTGGGTTCGTCAGCCAGCAGAATCCGGGGATTGCCTGCCAGTGCGATGGCCATGACCGTTCTCTGGCGCATGCCGCCGGAGAAGTTGTAGGGATAGAGCCTGCAGCGCTCCTCGGGCTGCTGGATGCCCACCAGGTTCATAAGCTCAATGACTCTGCGGTGTACCTGCTTCTGGCTGAGACTCCGGTCATGAATTCTGACGGCTTCGGCAATCTGAGCTTCGACGGTCATGGTGGGGTTCAAAGAGGAGAGGGGGTCCTGGAAAATCATGGAAAACAGCTTGCCCCGCAGTTTTTTCATCTGCCGGTCGGAGTAAGGGGCAATGTCTGTGCCGTTTATTAGAATCTGCCCATCTTCGATTTTGGCGCTTCGAGGGAGGAGCTTCATTATGGACTTGCACAGGATGCTTTTCCCGCAGCCGCTCTCCCCCACAATGGCCAGTACCTCACCCTGCTTCAAGGTTAGATCGACTCCACGCACGGCCTGCACTTTACCCATCTGGCTTTGAATGCCCACCCGCAGATTTTTAATTTCTAAAAGTTCTGACATTGTTTTTTCCTTTGTGAAATGGATTTTCTGCCAGGTACATGCCCCGGCAGAAAATGATTCAAGCTTATTTGACACTGGATGAAAAGACTGGAGACAATCTCCTGGAATGGCTGATCAGGCGATGGTCCACTCGCAAACATTCCAGAAGATGCCCACGCCGTGATGACCCAGCACGGTGTCGGGAGCGATGCCCTGAATCCGGCTGTCGGCAACATACATGGCGTCCACATAGCAGAAGAAGGTGTAAGCGGGAGTCTTTGCCAGTTCTTCCTGGAATTTGGCGTAAGCGGCGGCACGCTCCTCACGGTTGAAGGTCTCGCGAGCCTCGGTCAGATACTGGTCAACCAAAGCGTTGGAATAGCCGGAGTAGTTGGCGCCTTTGTCGGTGCCGAAGACCTTATAGGTGTGGTCATCGGCATCGAAGGGAGAGCCCCAGCCGATGATGCAGCAATCCTGCCCGCCCCAGTCAATGCCGTCGGCGGGCACATTGGCGGTGACATCCAAGCCAATTTGCCGCAGCTGCTGAGCAGCAACCTGAGCCATGTCCACACGAACCTGATCGCCGGGGGTGGCGTTGATGGTGAACTTGATCCGCTCACCGCCCCGGCACCAGTAGCCGTCGGCATCCTTTTCGCATCCGGCAGCGGCCAGCAGTTCCTCTGCTTTCCCGGGGTTGTAGTCGTAGTGCTCAACGTCCTCATAGTTGTAAATGTTGCGCTGTAAGGGGCCATAGGCCACCACACCGCAGCCCAGAACCACCGCGTTCAGGATAGCTTCCCTGTCAATGGCGTAGCTGATGGCGGGGATCAGGTCGGCATTCTCCTGCCAGTAGGGATTCCAGAAGTTGTAGAGAATCCCGCGGTAGTCAGAGGTCTTCATGTCGTAGACGGTGAAGGCGTCATTGTTCCGGAAGAATTGAGCGTCCTTGGGGGTAACTTGGGTCAGATTCAGCTCGTTGTTCTGCATCTGAAGCGCCTTGGCGTTGTCATCGCCCACAATCTTGAAAATGATGGTGTCAATGTTGGCAGGGCCGGCGAAGTAGTCTTCGTTTTTCACCATGGTGATGGACTGGCCCACATCCCACTCAGCCAGCTTATAGGGACCGGTGCCAATGGGATGGCGGAAGAAATCGGACTCCTGCATGTCTTCGCCTTCCAGCAGATGCCGCGGCATAACGGCCATGGTCATATACTCCAGGAAGGCCACATTGGGGGCGGACAGGGTGAAGGTGACGGTGTGATCATCCACCACCGTGATTTCCTGGACGTCCTCATAATTGGGAGCGTTCTCGGAGCCGTTTTCAGGATTCATAATGGCCTCGAAGGTGAACTTGACATCATCCGCGGTGAAAGGCTCGCCATCATGCCAGGTCACGTTTTCTTCAAGGTGGAAGGTGTAGGTGTAAGAGGCTTCGTCATAGTCCCAGGACTTGGCCAGGCGGGGAATGACCTCACCGTCGCCGTCATGGTCTGTCAGGCCGTCGAAGAGCAGCACATTGATTTCGCAATGCTCGTCCATGGCGGGGTTGATGCGGGTGTAGTCGCCGGAGCCGTAGACCAGAGTGGTGGGCTCAGCGGCAAAAGCACTGCCGCAGCAGAGCAAAACCATCACAGCGGCAAGAATCGGGGTAATCCACCTTTTCATTTTGTTGTTCCTTTCTTTTACTCGTTTTATCGGTAGTATTGTATCAAATATATGTCGAATCCGGAACCTCCCTAGGGGGATGTATAGTTGCACAAAGTTATGCGCTAAAAATTGTGCAAAATATATAATTCGTCATCATATGCCAAATCAATTGACAATATCCCCATCAATCGGTATAATTGCATCGGAAGAAAAATGTAACACTCCAGCGCCTGCTTGACACAGTGCCGCTGCGCTTTTTGGGGGAGTCGAGGATGAACACGCTTTACTTCAAATATGCTCTGGAGGTGGAAAAGACAGCCTCCATCACCCGGGCCGCCGATAATCTGTTTATGACCCAGCCCACCTTGAGCAAATCCATTAAGGACCTGGAAGCCTGTCTGGGATTTGCCGTATTCCACCGCACCTCCAAGGGTGTTGTTCCCACCCAGAAAGGACGGGTATTCCTGGACCACGCCCGGAAAATTGTGGCACAGATTGATCGGATGGAGCTGTCCTTGCAGTCCAGGGATTCCGTAAATCAGGTTTTCAGCCTGGCCATTCCCCGGGTCGGCTATATTTCCCAGGCTGTGGTGAAATTCCTGTGTGAGTTCGACAACAGCCTGGAAATGGAGCTGGACATTCTGGAAACCAATTCCCTGAATGTGATTGAAAAGGTGGCCGCCGGTGATTTCGTCCTGGGAATCATCCGCTGCCATGTGGAGGATGAGGACTATTTCCTGAAAAGCCTGGCCGAAAACACTCTGCAATACGAAAATCTGTGGCAGTCCCACTATGTTGCGCTGATGTCTCAAAATCACCCCCTTGCCCGGCAGACCACGCTGACCGAAGAGGATTTTGCCTCCTACATTGAAATCGCCTTTGGAGATGATTACGTGCCCTATGTTCGGGTGAGCAACCACGACAGGGGCACAGAACGGCTGAACAGCAAACGAATTCTGGTCTATGACCGGGCCATGCAGTTTGATCTTCTGAAAGCCAATCCTCTGTCTTATATGTGGGTGTCTCCCCTGCCCAAGGAAATGCTGGAACAAAACGGGCTCGCTCAGCGCAGAATCAAAAACAGCTGTGAATTCAAAGATTTCCTGATCAGCCGCTCCGGCTACCGTTACAGCAAGCTGGACCGGGATTTCATCAATGAATTGACGCTGCGCCGAAATGAGGTTGCCTACGCTGACAACTTCTGAGCCATTCCAAATTGGAATACCATTCATTCCATTTTTCCAGAAAATGCTGCCTCTGCCAGGTTTTTCACAAACAGGAATCTGCCGAAAAGAATGGCCCCTTGTGCGGTCAGTGTATTTTCCGGCAGATTCCCTTTTTCGTTTTGTGAAAAATGTCATAAGATGGCAGCCGCCTCTTCATGGCAATCTTCAATTTCACATTATGGAGTTATTTGAGTATAATAATATCGATATGAAACATCCTGAAAGGAGATTCTCTATGGGAACGAAAATTACGATCATCGGTGCGGGAAGCGTAGGCTCCACCATTGCAAACGATCTGGTGGCCATGAACATTGCGACGGAAATTCTGCTCATCGACATCAACGAGCAGAAGGCCTTCGGAGAGGCAATGGACATCTATCAGGGCACCGGCTTTACATCTCCGGCCATCGTCCGGCCCGGCCATTATGAGGACGCCGTAGGCTCCTCCATCGTCATCATCACCTCCGGCATGGCCCGCAAGCCCGGTCAGACCCGGCTGGAGCTGGCCCAGACCAATGTGGATATTCTCAAGCAGATCACTCCCAACATTGTGGAATATGCCCCCGATGCCATCTATATCATTGTCTCCAATCCGGTGGACGTGATGACCTACGCCTTCCACCAGCTCTCCGGCATTCCCGCGGAACACATCATCGGCTCCGGCACGGTGCTGGATACGGTGCGTCTGCAAACCGAGCTGGCAAGGGATTTCGGTATCAGTCCCAAAAATGTCCACGCCCATGTCTACGGCGAGCACGGCGACAGCTCCTTTGTTCCCTGGTCCCTGGCAACGATTTCCAACAATCACATCAGCCGCTACAAATCCCATGCCCCCCACCGGGACTCCATCAGCTTCGACGGAAATTACGCCGAGTTTGAAGAGCGGATTCGGAAATCCGGCGCCGTAGTGATTCAGGCCAAGGGCGCCACCTTTTACGCTGTGGCCTTCTCCGTCTGCCACATCATCAAGTGCATTCTGAACGGTTCCGGCACGGCGCTGACGGTTTCCACCATGATGAATGGGGAATACGGCATTTCCGACGTCTGTCTGAGCGTGCTGTGCATTGTGGACAGCAACGGAGTCCGGGGGAAAATTCAGAACGATCTGACCGATGAAGAGCTGCAAAAGCTCCGCTACAGTGCCGATAAGCTGAAAGAAACCATTGCTTCCATTAACATTTAAGGAGGGAGAACGGATGGAATACCGTATTGAACACGATTCCATGGGCGAAATTCAGGTGCCCGCCGACAGATATTGGGGGGCCCAGACCCAGAGAAGCCACGAAAACTTTCCCATCGGTGTGGGTATCGAAACCATGCCGGGAGAGATCATTCACGCCTTTGGCATTCTGAAGCTGGCCGCCGCCAGGGCAAATCACGCTCTGCGGCCCGAAAAAATGACTGACCGGAAGCTCTCTGCCATTGAAAAAGCCGCCGGGGAGGTCATCTCCGGAGAGCTGAATGACCACTTCCCTCTTGTGGTCTGGCAGACCGGTTCCGGCACCCAGTCCAACATGAACGCCAATGAGGTCATTGCCAACCGGGCCAATGAGCTGGCCGGTGAGAAGCTGGTGCACCCCAATGACGATGTGAACATGAGCCAGTCCTCCAACGATACCTTCCCCACCGCCATGCACATCTCCGCCGTTTACGCCCTTGAGGACAAGGTGCTTCCCGCTGTGGACACATTGATTAAAACCTTTCATAGGCTGGAACAGGAAAATGCCGATGCGGTCAAGTCCGGCAGAACCCACCTCCAGGATGCCGTGCCCATCTCCTTTGCCCAGGAGATTTCCGGCTGGCGCAGCAGCCTTCAGCGGGACAAAGAGATGCTGAGCCTGTCCCTGGGCGGTCTGCGGGAGCTGGCTCTTGGGGGAACCGCCGTGGGCACCGGCCTGAATGCTCCCCAGGGCTTCGGCCAGAAGGTTGCCCAGGAGGTAACGCTTCTCACCGGGAAACAGTTCAAATCCGCCGAGAACAAATTCCACGCTCTGACCTCCAAGGACGAGCTGGTGTTTGCCCATGGCGCGTTGAAGGCGTTGGCCGCGGATATGATGAAAATCGCCAACGACGTCCGTTGGCTGGCCTCCGGCCCCCGGGACGGTCTGGGAGAGATTTTCATTCCGGAAAACGAGCCCGGCTCCTCCATCATGCCCGGCAAGGTGAATCCCACCCAGTGCGAGGCCGTGACCATGGTGGCCGTGCAGGTCATGGGCAACGATGCCGCCATCGGCATGGCCGCCAGCCAGGGCAATTTTGAGCTGAATGTGTTTATGCCTGTCATTGCCTACAATTTCCTCCAATCCGCCCGCCTGCTGGCGGAGGCCATTGTGTCCTTTAACGACCGCTGTGCCGCGGGCATCCGGGCCAACCGGGAGAAAATGCGGAGCAATCTCCACAATTCCCTGATGCTGGTCACTGCCCTGAACCCGTACATCGGATATGAAAACGCCGCCAAAACCGCAAAGAAAGCATACCGGGAGAACATCTCTCTGAAAGAAGCCTGCGTGGCCCTGGGCTTTTTGACGGAGGAAAAATTTGATGAGGTGTTCCATCCCGAACAGATGATTTGACGGGGAGAAACAGAAATGACATACAGTTACTTTCCCGGCTGCACCCTGAAAACCAAGGGAGCAGACCTGGACAGCTACGGCAGAAAGGCTGCCCAAGCCCTGGGCTTTCCACTGGCTGAAATCCCAGACTGGCAGTGCTGCGGCGGAGTCTACCCCCTGGCAAAGGACGAGATTGCCACCCGGCTGTCCTCCGTCCGGGCCCTGGCAGCCTCCCGGGAGACCGGGGGCAAGCTGGTGACGCTGTGCTCCGCCTGCTACCATGTGCTCAAGCGGGTCAACGGCGATATGCGCAGCGACGACAGCATCCGTCAGAAGGTCAATACCTATCTGGGACTGAACATCCCCTATTTTGGGGAGACGGAGGTTCTTCACTATCTGGAAGTTTTGCGGGACACCGTTGGCTGGGACACCCTGGCCGACAAGGTGGTAAAACCTCTGACCGGCAAAAAGATTGGCGCCTATTACGGGTGCCTTCTGCTGCGGCCCAGCCGGGAGCTGGGCTTCGACGACCCGGAAAATCCCACTATTATGGAGGATTTCATTCGTGCCATTGGAGCGCAGCCGGTGATCTACGCCATGCGCAACGAATGCTGCGGCGGCTACACCACCATTGAAAACAGGAAATATGCCGCCGCCCAGGCGCAAAAGGTCATCGACAACGCCCGCTGCAGCGGCGCGGAGCTGCTGATTACCGCCTGTCCGCTGTGCATGTACAATCTGAGCCGCAACACCGACGGCAGCGTCAGCGTCAAATACTTCACGGAGCTTCTGGCGGAAGCACTGGGGCTGAAGGAGGAAAATCATGGCTGATCCGATGCTACTGGAAACCATCGCCTCCATTTCCGGCGTGAATCCCAGAAAATGTATGAAGTGCGGCAAATGCTCCGGCGCCTGCCCTGCCTATGATGAAATGGAATACCATCCCCATCAGTTTGTTTCCATGGTGGAAAATGGACAGATTGAAGAGCTGATGGCATCCAAAGGCATCTATACCTGCCTGAGCTGCTTTGCCTGCGTCGAGCGCTGCCCCCGAAGTGTGGAGCCAGCCAGGCTCATTGAGGCTGTCCGCCTGGCCGTAATTCGGCAGCAGGGGCAAAACCATCTGACGCCCCAGCAAATCCCGGAGCTGCTGGACGAGGAGATTCCTCAGCAGGCCATCACCAGCGCATTCCGGAAATACAGAAGATAAGGAGGAGGACAATGCAGAAAATCGGCGTTTTTGTCTGCTGGTGCGGCAGCAACATTGCGGCAACGGTGGATGTGGAGGCAGTTTCTCAGGCCCTTTCCAAAGAGCCCGGCGTTGTATTCTCCACGAATTATCAGTACATGTGCTCCCAGACCGGGCAGGACCTGATTCGGGACAAGATAAAACAGTACGGGCTCACCGGTGTGGTGATCTGCTCCTGCTCCCCCCGGATGCATGAGAATACCTTCCGCAAAGCCTGTGAAAAAGCTGGGCTGAACCCCTATCTGGTGGAAATTGCCAACATTCGGGAGCAGTGCTCCTGGATTCACAAGGACAAGGCGGCCGCCACGGAAAAGGCCATCATTCTGGGAAGAGCCGCCATTGCCAAGGTGCAGCTGAATGCCCCGCTGCATGCCGGCACCAGCCCGGTGAAAAAGCGGGCGCTGGTCATCGGCGGCGGAATTGCCGGCATCCAGACCGCACTGGATATTGCGGATGCCGGATTCCCTGTGGACATTGTTGAAAAGCAGCCAACCATCGGCGGCAAAATGACCCAGATCGACAAGACCTTCCCCACCCTGGACTGCGCTGCCTGCATCCTGACCCCAAAAATGGTGGACTGCGCGCAAAACGAGAACATCCGCATTTTCGCCTACTCCCAGGTGGAGGCCGTTCAGGGCTTTGTGGGCAATTTCAAGGTGACTATCCGCAAGAAAGCCAGATTCGTTGACCCCGACAAGTGCACCGGCTGCGGCCTGTGTACGGAAAAATGCCCCCAGAAAAAGGTTCCCAATGAATTCAATCTGGGGCTGGACACCCGCCGGGCCATCTACATTCCCTTCGCCCAGGCCGTGCCCAAGGTGGCTACCATCGACCCGGACTACTGCAATATGCTGAAAAACGGCAAATGCGGCGTCTGCGCCAAGGTCTGCGGCGCCAATGCCATCGACTATCATCAGAAGGATGAGCTGATTGAAGAGGAATATGGCGCCATCGTGGCGGCCACCGGCTTCAACCCCATCGATCTGAGCCAGTTTAACGAGTTTGCCTATTCCCAGAGCCCGGACGTGGTATCCAGTCTGGAATTTGAGCGGCTAATGAATGCGGCGGGACCCACCGGCGGTACGCTGCTGCGTCCCTCCGACGGGAAGCACCCCCACACCATTGTCTTCGTCCAGTGTGTCGGCTCCCGCTGCGACGGCGGCGGAAAGGGCAAGCCCTACTGCTCCAAAATCTGCTGCATGTACACTGCCAAGCACGCCATGCTCTGCCGGGAGAAATATCCCGACACGGAGGTCTATGTATTCTACATTGATGTCCGAACCCCGGGCAAGAATTTCGACGAATTTTACCGCAGAGCCGTGGAGGAATACGGCGTCCATTACATCAAGGGAATGGTGGGCAAGGTGGTTCCCGAAAATGGGAAACTGAAGGTGCGGGCCTCCGACCTGCTGGGGGGCCGCCAGCTGCACATCGACGCGGATATGGTGGTGCTGGCCGCCGCCATCGAGCCGGACAAGAGCGCCAGGAGCCTGGCTACCATGCTCACCGCCTCCATGGACACCAACGACTTCTTCACCGAGGCCCACCCCAAGCTGCGGCCTGTGGAGAGTCCCACGGCGGGTATTTTTCTGTCCGGCGCCTGTCAGGGCCCCAAGGACATTCCGGAAACCGTTGCCCAGGCGGGAGCCGCCGCCTCCAAGGTTATTGGTCTTCTGAGCAAGGATCACCTGCTGTGCAATCCTTGTGTGGCTCAGCCGGATGAAATGATGTGCAACGGCTGTTCCTGCTGCGAAAAGGTATGCCCCTATGGCGCCATCACCTATATTGACAAAGAATTCCGGGGCCCCAACCGCACCACCCTGCTGCGCCGGGTGGCTCAGGTCAATCCCGCGGTCTGCCAGGGCTGCGGCGCCTGTACCGTCGCCTGCATGAGCGGCGCCATGGACCTGAAGGGCTTCTCCAACAGACAGATCATGGCGGAGGTGGATGCGATATGCAGGTAAAAAATGAATGGAAGCCCACCATTGTTGCTTTCTGCTGCAACTGGTGCAGCTACGCCGGTGCGGACCTTTCCGGCACCAACCGGCTGCAATACCCCGCCGACGTAAAGATCATCCGCATTCCCTGCTCCTGCCGTTTGAACCCCATGTTTATTCTGAGGGCTTTCCAGCGGGGGGCTGACGGGGTGATTCTCTGCGGCTGTCACCCCGGCGACTGTCACTATACCACCGGCAACTACTACGCCCGCCGGAGGATGACATTGCTGTTTTCCATGCTGGAATTTCTGGGAATCGAGCGGGAGCGCACCCGGGTGGAATGGGTGTCCGCCGCCGAGGGCGCCAAATTTGCCGCAACCATGAACGACTTCGTCCAAACCATCACCGCTCTGGGTGAAAACAAGAAGCTGGAGGATCTGCGATGCAAGGAGTAAAAGAAAAAGCCCTGGAGCTCCTTCGCTCCGGGAAGGTTGACCGGGTGCTGGGCTGGAAAGAAGGCGAATTCTTCTATGATCTGACTCCGGCGGTCTTTGAAAGCGAGGCAGCAGCAGAAAAGGACTTCTGCTACAGCCTGTTCTCCGGCGCCAATCTGTCCAAATACCTGATTTCCGAGAGCAAAAAAGAGGGGAAAATCGCCGTTTTCCTGAAACCCTGCGACAGCTTCTCCTTTGTCCAGCTTCAAAAGGAGCACCGCATCAAGCGGGAAAACATCTACGCCGTCGGCGTCCAGTGTGATGGCATGTGCGATGCCGAGGCTCTGCGGGAGGCAGGCTGCGATTGGCTGACCGGGGTTGAGGATGGCGAAATTTTAACCGTACATACCCTCTATGGCGACAAAACCGTCGAAAAGGAAAAGGCGCTGCTGGGCAAATGCCGCACCTGCAAGAGCAAGCGAATCGTTGACTTTGACGAGCTGATTGGGAACCAGGGGGAGGACATTCCCTCCGACCGTTTTGACCAGGTTGCCCAGCTGGAGGCCATGACACCGGAGGAACGCTTCGCCTTCTGGCGGGGAGAGCTGAGCAGGTGCATCCGCTGCAACGCCTGCCGAAATGTCTGCCCCGCATGCAGCTGTGAAAAATGCGTCTTCGACAATCCCGCCTCCGGGGCACAGAACAAGGCAATCGCCAATTCCTTTGAGGAGAATCTGTTCCACATCATTCGCGCCTTCCATGTGGCTTCCCGCTGCACCGACTGCGGAGAATGCAGCCGGGTTTGTCCCCAGAAAATTCCCCTGCACCTGCTGAACCGGAAATTCATCAAGGACATCAATGAGCTCTACGGCCCCTACCAAGCCGGGGCGGACTTCGATTCCAAGCCGCCTCTGATGGACTTCAGCATCCAGGACCCGGAACCCTCCATTATCTATTCGAGAGGAGGCAGCGGAAAATGAAACAAATTCCACAATCTCAGCTGAACCAGCTGTTCGCTGCCATATCTGAAAAGCAAAAGCTGTACCTTCCGGTGGACGATGCCACCGGTCAGAGTGTGTTTACCCTTTGGGAAGAGGGAATGTGCCTTTCGAGCGGCCTGAACACTGTCCGCAGCGCCAAGGATGCCTTCTTCCCCCAGGTGGAAAACCTGATGGGCTTCCGGGTGGAGGAACGTCAAATCCAGCTGATCGAGACCAGGGACCCGGCGGAGCCCTTCGTCATCTTCGGGGTGCGGGCCTGTGATGTCCGGAGCTTCGATATTCTGGACCGGGTATTCCTGACGGAGCCTGTGGACACGTATTACGCCCAGCGGCGGACGAACTGCTGCGTCATTTCCCTGGCCTGTGGGAAACCAGCCGAAACCTGCTTCTGCACCGCCTTTGGCATCGATCCCGCCCAGCCGGAGGGCGACGTCACCTGCTGGCTGACGAAGGACAGGCTCTACTGGCAAGCAAACACCGAAAAGGGAGAATCGCTCACCGCCGGTCTTCCAATGTTGGAGAATGCTGATCCGGCGGCGGTTGAGCAGGAAAAAGCGTCCATTCGAGCGACGGTTCAAAAGCTGCCCTTTGGCGGACTGGACCTTTCCGCCTTCGGCCAGGGCAGGACAAAAGCACTGTTCGATCTTCCCCAGTGGAAAAGCCTTTCGGAGAGCTGCCTGGGCTGCGGCACCTGCACCTTCATCTGTCCCACCTGCCAGTGCTATGACATTCAGGAATTCACCGGCGGAAAGACCATCCGGCGCTTCCGCTGCTGGGACAGCTGCATGTACTCCGACTTTACCAAAATGTCCGCCGGACAGCCCCGGCCCACCCAGACCGAGCGATTCCGCCAGCGCTTCATGCACAAGCTGGTCTACTACCCGGACAACAACGACGGGATTTTCTCCTGTGTCGGCTGCGGCCGGTGTCTTCGCAAATGTCCCATTCACATGAACATCGTCAAGGTCATCAAAACAATCGGGGAGGCAGCAGAATGAAAGAACCTCTGATTCCCATGATCGGTGTGGTCACGGATATTCGGGTGGACACCCCCGATGTTAAAACCTTCCGGGTGGTTGGTCTGGATGGGCAGAAGCCCTTTTTGCACATTCCCGGCCAGTGCGCCATGCTCTCCGTCCCCGGCGTGGGAGAAGCCCTGTTTTCCATCACTTCCAGCCCCACGGAGGAAGCTTTCCTGGAATTTTCCATCAAGAAATGCGGCTGCGTCACTGAATGGCTCCACGACATGGAGCCGGGGCAGCAGATCACCATCCGGGGCCCCTATGGCAACGGATTTCCCGTGGACACGGAATTTGCCGGGAAGGACCTGCTGTTCATTGCGGGCGGCATCGGCCTTGCCCCGCTGCACTCCGTTATCAACTACTGCCGGGCCCACCGGGAAAACTATGGCAAAATTGACATTGTATATGGCTCCCGCTCCAAGGCGGATCTGGTAGACTTTGAAGAGATTCTGAATGATTGGTGCCAGGAGGACGGCATCAACGTCCACCTGACCATCGACAATCCGGAACCCGGCTGGGAGGGTCATGTGGGCTTTGTTCCAAACTACGTAAAGGAGCTGAAGCCTGATACCTCCAAAACCGTGGTGATGTGCGGCCCGCCCATTATGATCAAGTTCACCCTGGCCGGGCTCATGGAACTGGGCTTTGACCGGAACAGCATCTACACCACCATGGAGCTGAAAATGAAGTGCGGTCTTGGCAAATGCGGCCGGTGCAACATTGGAAATAAATACGTCTGCAAGGACGGGCCTGTTTTCCGCTTCGACCAGCTGGACGCCCTGCCGGATGAATACTAAGGAGAAACGCAATGGAAAAAATGGTTCAAGTCTATCTTTTCGGCAAGCAGTACACCGTACCGGCCAGTCTGACCATTATGGAAGCCATGGAGTATTCCGGCTATCAGCTGGTGCGGGGCTGCGGCTGCCGAAACGGCTTCTGCGGCGCCTGCGCCACGGTGTACCGCATTGCTGGTGATCGGGAGCTGAAGGCCTGTCTCGCCTGCTCCACCAAGGTGGAAAACAACATGTATGTGGCAACCCTGCCCTTCTTCCCTCTGGTCAAGCAGGTCTATGATATTGAAAAAGTGAAGCCCACCCAGCAGATTATGATGCAGCTGTATCCGGAAATCTACTCCTGTGTGGGCTGCAATGCCTGCACCAAGGCCTGCACCCAGGGCCTTAATGTGATGCAGTACATTGCCTACGCCCAGCGGGGAGAATACGAGAAGTGCGCCCAGGCCTCCTTTGACTGCGTGATGTGCGGCGTGTGCTCCTCCCGATGCCCTGCGGGCATCTCCCACCCCCAGGTGGCCATGCTGGCCCGCCGCCTGAACGGCAAATATCTGGCTCCGCGCTGCGACCATCTGGATACCCGGGTACAGGAAATCCTGGACGGAAAGTACGAAAAGCTGATTGAGGATTTGATGGGCAAGCCCATTGAGGAAATCAAGGAGCTGTACAACAACCGGGACATTGAGAAATAAGGAGGGGTTATCATGTATCTTGATCCGAAAATGAAGGAATCCATCTCCAAAGTGGAGGCCTGCCGGGAAAAGAATATGAAGCTTGACCCCCGGCGCATGAGTGCGGAGGAAAAGGAGATTCTTCTGAAAACCTTCCATCCCGACTACCGGGAAGATCAGTTTGCCACCCTTCGCATCGGCCCCAACAAGGGGGAAAAGGTTCCCACTGAGCTGGCAGCCCTGCTGGAAGGTATGCCCCGGATGGAGGGGCTGACCGTTGACCTGACAAAGCCCCACTATGATACCGACGTGCTGATCATCGGCGGCGGCGGCGCGGGCTGCTCCGCTGCCATTGAAGCGGACAACCTGGGGGCAAAGGTGCTGCTGGTGTCCAAGCTCCGGGTGGGTGACGCCAACACCATGATGGCGGAGGGCGGCATTCAGGCCGCCGACAAGCCCAACGACTCTCCGGCCCAGCATTTTCTGGACGCCTATGGCGGCGGCCATTTTGCCGCCCAGAAGGACCTGCTGTACAAGCTGGTGACTGAGGCCCCGGAGGCCATCCAGTGGCTGAGTAATCTGGGGGTGGAATTTGACAAAGCGCCCGACGGCACCATGATTACCACCCATGGCGGCGGCACCTCCCGGAAACGGATGCACGCAGCCAAGGACTACTCCGGTGCGGAGATCATGCGCACCCTGCGGGACGAGGTGCTGAACCGGAACATTCAGGTGGTGGACTTTACCGCTGCCATCGAGCTGATTAAGGACGAGACCGGCCGGTGCGCCGGTGCTGTCCTGATGAATATGGAGACCAAGGAATTGATGGTGGCCAGAGCCAAGACGGTGATTCTGGCCACCGGCGGCGCCGGGCGGCTTCACTACCAGGGCTTCCCCACCTCCAACCATTATGGCGCCACTGCCGATGGTCTGGTGCTGGCCTATCGGGCCGGCGCCCGGCTACTGTATCCGGACACCTTGCAGTACCATCCCACCGGTGCCGCCTTCCCCGCTCAGATTTACGGCGCACTGGTCACGGAGAAGGTACGCTCCCTGGGAGCCATGCTGGTCAATGTCAACGGCGAGGTATTCATGAATCCCCTGGAAACCCGGGACGTTTCCGCCGCCTCCATCATTCGGGAGTGCAGTGAGCGGGGCAACGGCGTTGCAACCCCCGAGGGCTATGCCGTCTGGCTGGATACCCCCATGATCGAGGCAAAGCACGGAGCGGGAACCATCGAGAAGCGGATTCCCGCCATGATGCGCATGTTTGCCAAGCACGGCATTGACATCCGCACCGAGCCCATTCTGGTCTACCCCACCCTGCACTACCAGAACGGCGGCCTGAAAATCACCGCCGACGGCCAAACCGACCTTGAGAACCTGTATGCGGCCGGTGAAGTGGTGGGCGGCATCCACGGCCGAAACCGGCTGATGGGCAACAGTCTGCTGGACATCATCGTCTTTGGCCGCAACGCGGGAAAGCAAGCCGCCCAAAAAGCAAAAACCGTTCAGCCCAGGGCATTGACACTGGAGCACCTGGAAGAATATCATACCCTTCGTGCCCAGGCAGCCATTGAAAATGGCACCCTGTCTCCCCTGCTGCTGCCGGACTACACAAGAAAAGAGAATCGAGGCTATTGATATGTTCTATGAAATATGCGAAATCCTGATGCTGTGCTGTTTTGGCTTTTCCTGGCCGCTGAACGCCATCAAGTCCTACCGGGCCAGAACCACAAAGGGCAAGAGTCTTCCCTTCATCATTCTGATTCTTGTTGGATACATCTTCGGCATCACCGGCAAGCTGGTGAATCCCAATGGCTTTCACTGGTACGTCATGCTGGTGTATGTGCTGAACTTCCTCTTTGTCAGCATCGACCTGGGGCTCTACTTCCGGAATCTGCGGCTGGATAAGCAGGCGGGCATCAGATAGCTTTCGTTTTGCTCCATCTTTGCGTTTTTCACCATCATACGACTTTGGGGTCAGGCGTCGTCGCCTGACCCCAATATTGATTTATAAAAAGGAAATCTGATTCTGGGAAAGAGACTTAAAATCCTGCAATGCTTCCGGAGTGATTAAAGTGGCCCCCAGTCCCTCCAGGGCAAGGGAGGCGGCACTGCCGTCCTTCAGGCAGAAAACCGGGCTCCATTTCTTCCGGAGGTTTTGGACGCTGCCGTTCCAGGTTCCTCCTTTTTCCAGGGTGCACTGGGCCACAAAGGTAATCTCTCCCCAGGCGTGAATGGAGTGGTTGCGGTGCAGCGCCCGAGGAACGGTAAATACCTCGTCAAAATCCTCTTCACTCACATACAGCACATTTTTCTCTGAGGGGTGTTCCGTCAGTGCGTCAGCAACCACGCTGATCACACACCCCCCCGCTTCCATGCAGGCATTCTGCGCGGAGGTGTCCGCACCTGCGGCATTGCCGGAAACCAGGGCGAAGCCCTGCTTCGCCGCCTGTATCCCTACCTCCCGGGCAAACCTCCGGTTTGGACCCTTCAAAACCCGGCTCCCGACCAGAGAAACCGCCGGCATTTTCAGCAGGTTCAAATCTCCCTTGACCCAAAGGCATCCGGGGGCATCAAAACCCAGCCGCCTGTGCAGAATTGGGGGGTAATTTTTGCTGACCCGTGCCAGGGGCACACAGCCGTTCTTCTCGCCCCTTTTCAGGTAGGCATCCAATTGCAGCTCATCATCCAGCAATGACAAAATATGTTCCGAAAGCGTCCGCTCGATGCCAATGGACCGCAGATGCTCCAGACTCAGCCGCGCTTCCTCCTCCGGCGGGGGCAGGAAGGCCGCTCTCTGGGCCAGCAATCGAAGCTGGGCAGTGGTCAGGGGCTTGCGCTCCGGGTCCCCCAGCTTTCCGCAGAGCAGCAGGAAGCCCCGCTCCCTGGGATTCATCGGAACCGCCTCTTTGGCGCCACAGGAGCTTTGACTTCCTCTTCGGAAAGTGACCCGTCTGCACCCAGAATCATTGGCTTTATCTGATAATTGGAGAATTTGGCAATTTCATCTAATTTTGCCTTTTCCGGAAAATTGCTGACAATGCTCCAGGCAACGCCCTTCCGCTTTGCCCGGCCGGTACGGCCAATGCGGTGGACATAGTATTCATTTTCTTCCGGAATATCATAGTTGATGACGCAGTCCACATCGTCCACATCGATGCCCCGGGAGGCCACGTCGGTGGCAATCAGCACCGGCAGCTTCCCGGAGCGGTAGTGCTGCATGGTTTTCTCCCGCTGGCTCTGGCGAATGTCTCCATGGAGGCAGTCGCAGTCCACACCGGCCCGCTGGAATTCGTCGCACAGCCGCTGGCACATATGCTTGGTATTGCAGAAAATCATCACCCGCTCAAAGCCCTGGCTTCGCATCAGCCGCAGCGTCGTCTCCGCTTTTTCCAGGGGCGTACAGGTCACTGAGAACTGATCAATGTCCGGACGGTCCTCCTGCTTTGGCTCCACCGTGATTTCCACCTCGTCACGCTGGTACATCCAGGAGACGGTCATCACCTCCTGAGAGATGGTCGCAGAGAACAAACCGAGATTTTTCCGGTTTTTGATTTTTTCAATAATTCTGGTTACATCCTTGAAAAAGCCCATGTCCAGCATCCGGTCGGCCTCGTCCAGCACCACAGTCTGGATTTTGTCCAGGCGGATGGTCTTCCGGTTATAGTGATCCATCAGCCGTCCCGGGGTGGCAACAACAATCTGAGGCTTTTTCTCCAACTGCCGAATCTGGCTTCCGATGCCCGCACCGCCATAGAGGACGGCAACCCGAATGCCGCTGAAATAGGTCAGCAGGCCCCGCAGCTCGTCGCCAATCTGAATGGCCAGCTCCCGGGTGGGGGCGAGAATCAGGCCTTGAACGTCCTCACACTGGGGATCAATATGCTCGATCATGGGGATGCCAAAGGCAAAGGTCTTACCGGTTCCGGTGGGCGCCTTGGCAATCACATCCTTCCATGCCAGGAAATGAGGAATCGCCTCCGCCTGAATGGTGGTGGGATAACCATAGCCCTTCTTTTCCAATGCTTTCAGCATGGCCTCGGACAGGCCCAGGTCTTCAAAAGAGATGTTTTTTTCTTCCATTCGCTGTGTACCTTTTGCTTTCTTTGTTTTCGGATATTCTATCATTTCTTTTCATAATTTGCAACCACCCTTCCGGAAAATTCATTCTTAGGAGAAATTTAATCTTCTTTTCCCTGCATACAGTGGACAAATGGGGAAAAATATGGTATATTAAAGTGCAATAGTTTGGTTGCGAAGAAAAACTCCCTCATTCTTTTTGAAAAATAGAATGATCAATCTCATGGAGGTAAGAATATGGTATATATGCTGCTTGGAAGCGGCTTCGAGGAGACAGAGGCTGTCGCGCCTCTGGACCTGCTCCGCCGGGCCGGTGTGGAAGTTTTGACTGTGGGAATTGACGGAAAGGCAGTGTTCGGCAGTCACAAAATCGTGGTAGAGGCCGACATTGCCATTGGGGAAATGGATCTCACTGCCATGGACATGGTGATTATCCCCGGCGGCCTGGGGGGTGTTGCCAGCATCCGTGCCAGCAGGTCTGCCCTGGACGTGCTGAAATTCGCCTGGGACAATGGGAAATATGTTGCCGCCATCTGCGCCGGTCCCACAGTGCTGGCGGATTTGGGCATCACCGATGGTCTGCGGGCAACCTGCTACCCCGGGCAGGAGGAGAATATGGGCTCGGCTCTGATGCAGAAGGACGCCGCCGTTGTGACGGATGGCCGGGTGATTACCGGCACCTCCGCCGGCTGTGCCGTCGCCTTTGGACTGGCTCTGGTGGAGGCCTTGAAGGGTAAGGAAGCCGCCGAAGCTGTCAGAAAGCAAATTGTGATTCGATAATGGAGGAATTCCTATGACCTATGATCCCAATTCGGATCAGGAGCAGCTCTACCCGGATAACCGGGAACAGCCGCAAGATGATCCGCAGCCAATTGAAACTCCCCCTGTTTTTCCGGAGGATCCCCCCCAGGAGTCCGGCGGCGCTTACGCTGGCGAGGAGCCTTTTGAGGATGCGGCGGAAAGCAGCTATCAGGGGAAGTTCTCCGCAAAGCCAGCGGAGCCCCCTCAGGATGTTTTCTCCGACGAGGAACAGGGACCGCAAAGCGGCGAAGAACCCCCTCCCCCTGTTTTTCCGGAGGAGACAGCTTACACCGACGAGAATCCAGCGGAAATTCCCCAGGAGCCAGAATACCAGAGCGAGGCAGACTCCGTTCCGCCCGACTCCCCTATCCCTCCCGCCTTTGACGGCGGCAATGAGCAGACGCCGCCTCCCAGGCCTCGCCGTACACGAGCCATCAAAAAGGGGCGCCCCCGCAGAAAAAAAGGAGAGGGTCTGTTCGGCATTCCCAACATATTGGTCACAGGCGTCTGGGTGGCCTTAACCATACTGATCAGCGTGACTCTGGGCCGGTTGGTCTGGGTCTGCGCATCGGAGGTTTTGGCCTTTGGACGGGAAGACAAATCCGTGACCATCACCGTGTATGAAACCGACACCCTTGATGACGTTATCAAAAAACTGAACCGGGCAGAGCTTATTCACTACCCCGGTCTTTTCAGGCTCTATGCCAAATTTGCCGTAGATGAAGGGGACATTCACCCCGGTATGTGGGATTTGAACACCAAATATGACTATCATGCTCTGGTGAAAATGATGTCCCCCTCCTCTACCCGCTCGGTTGTCAAGGTGATGATACCCGAGGGCTACACCTGCCGCCAGATTTTCGCGCTGCTGGAGGAGAACAAGGTCTGTACCGTGCAGGACATTTCCTCCTACGCCGCAACAGGAGAATTAAATGACTACTGGTTCCTGGACGGTGTCACCCGGGGCGATCGGTACTGCCTGGAGGGCTTCCTGTTCCCGGACACCTATGAGTTCTATCAGAACGATTCTCCCAAAAACGTCCTGACCAAGATGCTGAACAACTTTGAAAATCGGTTTGATGAGACCATGCAAGGCAAGATTCAGACGCTGAACAACCACCTTGCCGACCTGATGCGCCGGGATGGGCGGGGAACGGATTATATCAACTCCCACCTGTTTACGGTTCGGGATGTGGTGAATGTGGCCTCCATGATCGAGAAGGAGACCTCCAGTGCCCAGGAGGGCTACACCATCGCCTCCGTCATCTACAACCGTCTGTTCTGCTGGCAGGGCAATCCAGCCTATCTGAACATCGATGCAACCATTATCTACGCCCTGGACGGCAAAACCGACCTGACGGCGGATGACCTGCGGGTGGACAGCCCCTATAACACCTATACCAATACCGGCCTCACCCCCGGCCCCATTTCCAACCCCGGCCTTTCCAGCCTGAATGCCGCGCTGGAGCCTTCGGATACCAACTACTACTACTATGTGCTGGATCCCACAGCCGGTTCCCACATCTTCGCTACCACGCAGGCGGAACACGACGCCAACCGGGCAAAGGTGGGAGGCTGAGATGAAGAAACTGGAGCTTCTTTGCCCCGCCGGTGATGCTGAGCAGCTGAAAATGTCCGTGCTCTACGGAGCGGATGCGGTTTATCTGGCGGGAACAAGCTTTGGGATGCGCTCCTTTGCGGGCAATTTCCCCCCGGAGGAGCTGCCCAGAGCAGTGGAGTTTGCCCACAATCATGGGGTAAAGGTTCACGTAACCGTCAACACCATGCCCCGCAATGACGAGGCAGCCACTTTGCCCGCCTATTTGGAACAGCTGGAAAGCGCCAGGGTCGATGCCCTGATCCTGGCGGATTTGGGGGCCTTCACCCTGGCGGGGAAATACGCCCCCCACTGCCAGCGCCATATTTCCACCCAACAGTCCGTCTCCAACTACGCTTGCGCCCAGGCCTGGTATGACCTGGGCGCCCAGAGGGTGGTTCTGGCCAGAGAGCTCAGTCTGGAGGAAATCCGAACCATTCGACAAAAGGTGTCCCCGGAACTGGAAATCGAGACCTTTGGCCACGGCGCCATGTGCGTCAGCTATTCCGGAAGATGCCTTTTGAGCAATTACATGACCGGCCGGGATTCCAACCGGGGCGCCTGCGCCCAGCCCTGCCGATACCAATACGCTCTGATGGAGGAAAAGCGCCCCGGCGAATACTTCCCTGTCTTTGAAGATGAAAAAGGGACCTATATTCTCAACTCCCGGGACATGTGCACCATCGACCATCTGAAAGAGCTGATGGAGGCGGGGATTGACTGCATCAAAATCGAAGGCCGGGCAAAATCACCCTATTACGCCGCCATTGTCTCCGGAGCCTACCGGCACTGCATTGATGATGTATTTGCCGGGAAAGACCCGGACCCCATCTGGCGGGATGAGGTGGAACACGTTTCCCATCGGGTCTATTCCACCGGTTTCTATTTTGGATTTCCTGGCCAGTATACGGAAAATTCCCGTTACATCCGTGATTGGCAGATTTGCGCCATTGTGGAATCCTGTGACGAAGCAGGGCTGGCAGTTTGCAGCCTGCGGAACAAATTCCGGGAGGGAGATATTTTGGAGGCGGTAGGCCCCGATCTGCGTCCCTTCCAGATTCAGGCAATGGGGATGAAGGATGAAAACGGAATTTCCATAGACGAGCCCAGGACCCCTCAGATGAAGTTTACAATGCAGCTTCAAAAGCCAGTGCCCCCCTGTTCCATTCTCCGCCGGAGTGTGGATTTGTCCCCAAAATAATTCAAGCGGCTGCTGCAAACCCATGCAGCAGCCGTTCCAACACCCCAAGGAGGCGATTTCCATTTCACGCAACATTTGCAAAAAGAAGCAGCGGATGATCCTGATCATCTGCTGCGCTGCCATTGCAGCCGTTCTGATTGGGTTGATTTTTCTCCTGCTTCTTCCCAAAAGCTCTCCCCAGGAGCCTGTCACGCCAGCTGTTCAGGAGGAGTCAACCGAGCCAACCAGTTTGATTTCCGCATTTCTTCCAAAGCCGAAAATTCCAAAGGGAACATCCATTTCCGGTATTCCCGTGGGGGGAATGACCGAGGAACAGGCCATTTCCGCCGTCAGGAGCAGCGTTTCCGATGCTGCCGAAAAGGAAGACCTGATTCTAAGCGTCGGTGAGGAAACCCTTCGGCTGTCTCCCCAGCAGTCCAAAGTTCATTGGGCCATTGAAGAGACAGTGGAGGCCGCTTTGAAGGGCGGCAAGGTTTCTTTGGAACTGGTTATGGACAAAACCGCAATCATGGAGGCGCTTCAGGATTTTTTTGACTCCCTGGGAGGTGTCTATGTTCCCTCCGGTTACTGGCTGGAAGGGGACGCCCCGGATTTGGAGCAAATGGACGGCCCCTGTCAGACATTGGTCATCAATACCGGTTCTAATGGCCATCTGATTGATTTGCAGGGTATTTACGAGGAAATCGTGAACGCCTATGAAAAAGAGCTTTTTCAGGTATCCGTGGAGATTCCGGAGGAACTGAGAGAGCCCGCTCCCCTTGACTTGGAGCAGATTTACAATCAGGTGGCTGTTCTGCCCCAAAATCCATCCATCGACCATGCCACACTGGACGTGATTCCCGGCAAGGATGGGTATGGATTTGACATTGAAAAAACCTCCGCCCTGCTGGAATCCGCGGAAAAGGGAACCGTGCTTCGCATTCCCATGGAGTATCTGCCGCCGGAGGTCAGCCAGGGGGATGCCTGGTTCCAGGAGACGCTGGGCTACTGCAAAACAGAGCACTCCGACAGCGAAAACCGCAACGAAAACCTCCGCCTTGCCTGCGCAAAGCTGAATGGGCTGATTTTGCAGCCCGGAGAAACACTGTCCTACAATGAAGCATTGGGCAAGCGGACGAGAGAAGCAGGTTACATGCCAGCCCCCGCCTACTCCGGTACGGAGCTGGTGGATGAAGTGGGCGGCGGCATCTGCCAGGTCTCCTCTACATTGTATCTCAGCTCCCTTTTTGCCGAGCTCACCATTGTGGAGCGGAAGAACCACGGCTTCCCTGCCAATTACATTCCCCTGGGTCTGGACGCCACTGTCAACTGGGGCACAACCGACCTCAAAATCCGAAATGATTACGAGCTTCCGGTGAAAATTCTGGCTGAGGTCTCTGACGGCTATGTGAAGGTTCGGATCATGGGTGTTGACCTGCGGGATTACTACGTCAAGATGGAATACCGTGTAGACGATCACCCCTCCTATGCAGCCGCCTATCGGTGCCGGTATGACCGGGAAACGGACGAGGAAATCTACAGGGAGCTGGATCACACCTCCACTTATCTGGAAGATGTCTGGTGCTGGCCCGGTTACGCGGAAAACGCCACCGATGAACCTGAAATTGCAGAAACACCGTGAAAAAAATCCGACGAAGTGAAATTCGCTTCGTCGGATTTCTTTAGGGCAACGCTGCATAATCGGACAAGGGTCCTATTATGTGGTGCTGCCTTAGTTTTTCAGGCTCTGAAGAGGAGCGGGAATGCGTCCGCCCCGGGCAATGAAGGCATCGCTGCCCTCGCTGTGAACCGGCATGACGGGAGCGCTGCCCAGCAGGCCTCCCATTTCGACCCGGTCCCCCACCTTTTTATCCAGGGCGGGAATGATGCGGACGGCGGTGGTCTTGGTGTTCACCATGCCGATGGCCGCTTCATCCGCAATGATTGCGGAAATGGTGGCAGCGCTGGTGTCTCCGGGCACCGCAATCATGTCCAAGCCAACAGAGCAGACACAGGTCATGGCTTCCAGCTTGTCGATCACCAAGGTTCCCCTCTCGGCAGCGGCAATCATCCCCTCATCCTCTGATACCGGGATAAAGGCGCCGGAAAGGCCGCCCACATGGTTGGAGGCCATAACGCCGCCCTTTTTCACCGCATCGTTGAGCATGGCCAGAGCGGCGGTGGTGCCATGCGTGCCGCAGACCTCCAGGCCCATTTCCTCCAGAATTCGGGCCACGCTGTCGCCCACGGCGGGGGTGGGGGCAAGGCTCAAATCCACGATTCCAAAGGGAACGCCCAGGCGGCGGGAGGCTTCCTCGCCCACCAGCTGACCCATGCGAGTGACCTGGAAGGCAGTCTTCTTAATGGTTTCGGCAACCACGTCAAAGGGCTGTCCCTTTACCTTTTGCAGGGCATGATAGACCACGCCCGGGCCGGAAACGCCCACATTCAGGACGCACTCCGGTTCGCCCACGCCGTGAAAAGCGCCAGCCATAAAGGGGTTGTCCTCCACTGCGTTGGCAAACACCACCAGCTTCGCACAGCCCATGCAGCCGTCCTCTTTGGTCAATTCGGCAGTCTGCTTGATAATCCGGCCCATCTCGGCCACGGCGTCCATATTGATACCGGCCTTGGTAGAGCCCACATTCACACTGGCGCACACCCGCTCGGTGGCGGCCATGGCGGCAGGAATGGAGCGCATCAGCTTCCAGTCTCCTGTGGTAGCACCCTTCTGCACCAGGGCGGAAAAGCCGCCGATGAAGTTGACACCGCAGGTCTTGGCAGCGGCATCCAAAGTTCTGGCAATCTCCACATAGGAGTCCGTATCGCAGGAACCGGCAACCAGGGCAATGGGGGTGACGGAAATGCGCTTATTGACAATGGGGATTCCGAACTCCGCTTCAATATCATTGCCAACCTTTACCAGGTCCCTGGCACAGCGAGTGATTTTATCATAAATCTTCTTGCAGCAGGTCTTGAGATCGGGGTCACAGCAATCCAGAAGACTGATTCCCATGGTGATGGTACGGATGTCCAGGTGCTGTTTCTCGATCATTGCCTGGGTTTCCAGAATATCTTTCTGATTCAGCATGGCAAGTCCTCAAATCCGGTGCATGGCCTGGAAAATGTCCTCCCGCTGGACGTGGATGGACAGCCCCATCTCTTTACCGGCCTGGTCCATGCGCTGGGCCAGCTCCGCAACAGGAACGCCGCACTGAGAAATATCCACAGCCATCATCATGGTAAAATAACCCTGCATAACCGTCTGGCTGATGTCCAGGACGTTTACATTGAAGGCCGCCAGCTGGGTGCATACGGAGGCAATGATGCCCACTCGGTCCTTTCCTACAACGGTGACAATCGCTTTCATTTGATTTCTCCTTTACAAGTCGTAATCGGCGGCTACACGCTTATCCAGCAGATGGAAGAACTGCTCCTTTGCCGCAAGATGCAGCGGATGCACCGCATAGGCAGCCAGTGCCTCCCTGCTCTCAAATTCAGAGTAGAGCGCATAGTCAACTCCGTTGTAAGCACGGCGGATTTCCAGGTGCTGCAGGCCGGGAATCTGGCCAACCAGCGGCTCCAGCAAGGAGGCGATCAGCTTCACAGAAGCTTCCTTGTCAACATCGGGTTTCAAATTATATAACACAATATGCTTAATCATTTTAACATTCTCCTTAAAAAACCGGGGCAGTCTCCTGCCCCGGTATGTGTGCGTTACACTTTCTCGGCTTACTCGGCGTCCTCGTCGTTGCCTTCCAGCAGAGCACGGATGGACAGGGAGATACGCTTGTTCTCGGCGATGTCGGTGATCTTCACCTGAACCATCTGACCCTCGGACAGCACATCCTCGGGCTTGCCAATGCGGCGGTCGGCGATCTGGGAAATGTGAATCAGGCCGTCAACGCCGGGGATGATCTCAGCAAAAGCGCCGAAGGTCATCAGCTTGACAATCTTGGCTTCCACCACGTCGCCCACGCTGTACTTGCTCATGAACTGATTCCAGGGGTTCATCTCGGCGGTCTTGTAGCCCAGAGAAATCTTGCGCTTCTCGGGGTCGAAGGAGATGACATACACATCGATCTCGTCTCCAACCTTCACAACGTCGGCGGGAGTCTTGATCCGGTTCCAGCTCAGCTCGGAAACATGAACCATGCCGTCCACGCCGCCGATGTCCACAAAGGCACCGTAGGAAGTCAGGGACTTCACAGTACCATGGTACTGCTTACCCACCTCGATCTCGCTCCAAATCTTTTCCTGAGCGGCCTTGCGCTGCTCGGAGGTGACGGCACGGATGGAACCGATGGCACGGCGGCGGGCACGATTGACCTCGGTGATCTTCAGCTGAACGGGCTTGCCCACCATGGCGGACATGTCGCCGCCCTTGGCGATGCCGGACTGGGAAGCGGGGATGAACACCCGGACCCCCTTCACATTGGCGACCAGGCCGCCCTTGTTCTCTTCGGTGATGACAGCGTCAATGGTGGTCTTGTTCTCCACATAACCAGCCATGTCATCCCACACCTTCAGGCCGTCCAGCTTCTTCTTGGACAGCTGCACAGTGCCCTCCTGATCGTTGACGCGGACCACGAAGACCTCGATCTCGTCGCCCACCTTCAGCACGTCCTCGGGCTTTACAGAAGCGTCGGTGCTGACTTCGTCGTAGGGAATGTAACCAGCATGCTTGGTGCCCAGATCGACCTGGACTTCGGTATTACCGATTCCGGTAACAGTTCCGACAACCTTATCTCCTGTATTTAAAGTTTTGATGGACTGTTCGAGAAGCTCGGCAAAGTTCTCCTCCTGCACAGCCTCAACATTGGTAATTTCGCTCATAGTCTTGTTGACCTCCTTTATAATCCACGCCGGTGTTGACGCACCAGCAGTGATTCCAACATCAGAAACACCCCGGAAAAAGTCCCTGTTCAGTTCGGACGCATTATCCACCAGGACAACTTTATCGCAGTGTTCACGGCAAATCATCGCAAGACGGCCTGTGTTGGAACTCTTGAGATCTCCTACAACGACCATTGCCTGACATCTTTGGCTTAACGCGGATGCTTCGCTTTGCCTACACTCTGTTGCTCTACATATTGTATCAAATGTTTGCAAGTAAGTAAACTGTTTTTTTGCAAATTTGACGCATTTTTTCCACAAAAATTCTGTGGACGTAGTTTGTGAAACCATACAAACTGGCAAATCCCTTGGAACATGCTCCTCGAGCACCCATTTTTCCAGGGATTCGGCGTCCGCAAACACCTTGCAGCGGCTGCACCAGCCCGCAATCCCCTCCACCTCCGGGTGGGTGGGGGTTCCGATGATGATGGGGAGTCGCCCCTCCTGCTCCGCCTGGGACACCAGCTTGTGAATCCGTTTTACAAAGGGGCAGGTGGCGTCGATGATTTCACAGCCCTGCTGTTCCAGCCGCTGGTATACATCCCTGCTGACCCCGTGGGAACGAATAATCACGGAGTCTCCCGCCGATGCCTGCTCCGGCCGGTCGATCACCTGAATGCCCATCTTCTGGAATCGGTCAACCACATGCCGGTTATGAATGATGGGCCCCAGGGTAACGGTATGCTTCCCTTCCCTGGCCGCCGCTTCCACCAGCTCCACTGCCCGGCTGACGCCAAAGCAGAAGCCGGCGCTCTTCGCTACTGTAACGCTCATAGGCCGGTCTTCTCACGGACGATGGCCCGAATCGCCGCCACAGCTTCTTCAATGGTCATCTGAGAGGTGTCCACCTTAATACTGTCCCGGCTCATTTTCAGCGGAGCAATCTCCCGGTGGGTGTCCTGGTAGTCCCGCTGCTGGATTTCTTTCAGGATGATGTCGTAGTCCACCTTCTCTCCCTTGGCGGTCAGCTCGTCAAAGCGGCGCTTTGCCCGCACTTCCGGCGAGGCGGTGAGGAAAATCTTCACCGTGGCCTTGGGCAGAACCACTGTCCCAATATCCCGGCCATCCATGATCACATTGTGCCGGGCGGCCTCCTCCCGCTGCATATCCAGCAGCATCTCCCTGACACAGGCGTGGGCGGAGATCAGGCTGGACTTCTGAGAAATCTCCGGGGTGCGAATGTCGCCGGTGACATCCATTCCATTCATGATCATGTGCTGCAAACCGTCTTCGTCGTATTCAATGCCGATGGTAAGCTCATCGATATACCGGTTTACGCCGTCCGCATCCTTGGGGCTTACCCCCCACAAATCCATAAAATAGGCCACAGTACGGTAAATCGCGCCGGTGTCCACATACCGAAAGCCCAGCTCGGCGGCAAGCTGGCGGGCAATGGTGCTCTTACCGGCACCGGCGGGACCGTCAATGGCAACAGAAATCGTTTTCATGGTTCATCTTTCCTTCCCTTAATTCGTCTGGCGCAGCCTGGACAGGGCCGCTGCCTCCCGCCGGGAAACCTCTCCGGCGGTGAGCCCCAGCGTCCTGCCCACTTCCTCGGCGCTCATGGGCCGTCCCTTTTCCAATCCAAAGCGCAATGTGAGAATCTTTGCCTCCTGCTCATCCAGCACAGAAAGGAGCTCTCCGATGCGCTGGCGCATCTGGAAATAGGCGGTGTCCTCCACAGCCATTTCATCCTCCGCAGATTCCGGCTTTGCCAATTGCGCCGCCTGGTCCACAAGCAGGGCATCGTTCATCATCTTTCTGATACATTCGGCCTCTTTCGGGGTGATCTTCATGCCCTGGGCAATTTCTTCCAGGGAAGGATTTCTTCCCAATTCCGTCAGAAGCCGCTCGTCGGTGCTGCGGTAATCCTGGAGCGCCTGGCGCATTTTCTGGCTGATGCCATTGCTCCTGGCCTGCAGAATCACAGACCTCGCCAACGCAAGCCGAATCATCCTGTCCCGGTAACGCAGGTAATCTCCCCCGGGGAAGGAGCGAATGGCCTCCCAGAGGCCAATGCTCCCCTCCTGAATCAAATCCAGCAGGAGGACGTTCCAACCGGCAAATTCCTGAGCCAGCTCAACAACCCGGCTGAGCCCAAGATTTGTCAGCTGTTCAGCCGCCTGCTCATCGCCGGAGCGCAGCTGCCGGGAGAGGAGCTCTTCATCTCCAAAGGCCGGAATTCCGGCAAGCTCCTCCAAATACAGCCGCAGTGGGTCGTGCTCCTCCATATCGGAGATTTTCAGTCCGTTTTGAACATATTCCCGTTCCTGCTTGAGCCGCTGTGCCATCTGCCCATCCGGGATGGTTCTGGGGAGGCCGGAAAAATCCACGGATATGTTCTTTTCCGCCATGGCCGCAAAGGCATCTTCCACAGAATCATCATCTTCCTCTTCCAGCAAGGACAGCAGCTTCCATACCGGTAAGGAAGCCCCGTCGCCGCAGGTACTCAGATACGCCTCCCAGGGGCTTTGTTCAAACTGGAAATCCATCATTCCAAAAAATCCTCCAATCCCATGCTGGTCCCCATTTTCTGGAGCTTGTCCATGGCCTGGCGTTCAACCTGCCTGGCCCGCTCTTTGGAGATACCCAGTGACTTGCCAATCTCTTCCAGGGAATGCTCCACCCCATCCTCCAAGCCAAAATGCAGGCAGAGAATCTTTCTCTGCCGCTCTGTCAGGGAACTGAGCATTTTCTGCATCATTTTCTCCAATTCCTGACGCACCAGGGCCTCCTGGGGCTGGAGCGCGTCCAAGTCAGCAACCATGGAGCCCAGGGTATTTTTGTCATTGTCCCCGGTGAGTGCGTCCAGGGAGCAGACATCCGGCGCAAGCCCCAGCAGGGCCTCCACCCGGTCTGCCGGCATTCCAACCCGCTGGCCGATTTCCTCAGCGGTGGGTTCGGTGCCAAACTGCTGTTTCAGCTGATTTTTTGCCGCCTCCACCTTCCGGATTTTCTCCGCCGTGTGCAGAGGGACACGGATGATGCCGCTGTTATTCATCAGGCAGCGGGTCACGCCCTGGCGAATCCATTTGGTGGCATAGGTTGAAAAACGATAGTCCTTGGTATAATCAAACTTTCTGGCAGCCGCCAGCAGGCCAATGCTGCCCTCCTGAATCAAATCCATCAACGCAACGCCCCGACCGGCATACTCCTTGGCGATATAGACCACCAGGCGGAGATTGGAATTGACCATTTGCCGGATCGCCGCTTCGTCACCGGCAGCGCAGCGCTTTGCCAAATCCCGCTCCTGCTCCGCTGTCAGCAGAGGAATGCCTCTGATCTCATTCAGATATTGATGAATGTCCTCATCATAGGTGTTTTCAGTGTTTTTTTCGGTGGTTTCAGTCATGATTTAAGTCCTTTTCGGGCAAGCATCTGTTTCTGATACGACAGAAGGCCATCGTTGTTTTGGTCGGATTTTACGGTCTGGATTTGGTTCTCCGTGCGAATGGTTCGGATACAGTCGAGGAGCCCGTCCTCAGAGACAGGGCCGTCGTGTCGCTGCACGATCAGGGCGATGTGGGACATTTCCTCGGGTGTAAAATCGGTCAGGGCCGCCAGGGACACGTCAATTCCATGGAGAGCGTTCTGACACAGCTGCTCATAGACCCGCCCCAGCAGCTGAGAAGAAAAGGACTCCTGAGAAAGGCCCTGACAGGAGCCCAGCAGTGCGGGTTCCCGCAGAAGCATGGCAATCAGGCTCTCCTCTGCCATTGCGGATTTGATATTGTCATAGCGGATGTGGCGGTCTTTGGGCTGAAGATTGGCCGCCGGAGACAGGTCGATTTTCTCCTGCTTTTTCTTCTCTCTGGAAAGGCGGCGCTTGAAGGCCTTATTGACCTCAATTTTGATGGAATCCGCTGAAATTCCGGCGGCCTCGGCAACCCGCCCGCCGTAGACCTCCCGCTGGACCGCACTGCCAAGGGTGCTGATGAATTCGGCAGCCTCGGCAATGAACTGAATGCGCTGGTCGTCCTCCCGCAGATCGTATTTTCTCTGGATGGCTCGGAGCTGATACTCTACCCGGTTGGAGGATTCCTCCAAAAGAATCCGGAACCTGTCGGCGCCGTATTTTTTCAGAAATTCGTCCGGGTCCTTTGCGTCCCGCATTTGCAGGACCTTCACCTGGAGGCCCGCCTTTTCCAGCATGGGAATGGCTCTCTTGGTGGCGTTTTGCCCCGCCTCGTCCCCGTCGTAGATCAGCATCACCTGTTCCGTATATCGGGACAGCAGCGCGGCGTGTTCCTCTGTCAGAGACGTGCCAAGGGAGGCCACCGCACAGTCGAAGCCATACTGGTGCAGCGCCACAGCATCCATATATCCTTCCACCAAAATCATGTAACCAAGCTTTGTTTTTTTTGCCAGATTCAAAGCAAACAGATTTTTTCGTTTGTTGAAAATAATGGTTTCCGGGGAGTTTAAGTATTTGGGGGTAGAGTCATCCATCACCCGGCCGCCAAAGCCAATGACATTGCCCCGGACATCAATGATGGGAAACATCAGGCGGTTGCGGAACCGGTCATAAATCTTTCCGGTTTTCTGGGAGACGGAAGCAAGCCCCGACTCCTTCAATTCTTCCTCGGTATAGCCCTTTGCCATCATGGCGTCGCAGAGGGAGGACCAGGCGTTGGGCGCAAACCCAATGCCGAATTTGGTAAGGGTGGATTTGGGCATCCCCCGCTTCCGGGCATAGGCCAGTCCCTCCGCCCCTGCCGGTAAGTACAGCTGGGTGTTGAAAAATCGGGCCGCATCCTTAGACAGGGCCCAGAGCCGCTCCTGCTTGTGGTAACGGTTTTGGTACTGTGCATCCTCCGGCACCTCCATCCCCGCCCTTTTCGCCAGGGCACGAACGGCATCCGGGTAGCTCAGTCCCTCAATCTCCATCTGAAAATTGATGACGCTTCCACCCTTGTGGCAGCCAAAGCAATAGTATATCCCCTTCTCCGGATTGACGGAGAAGGAGGCGGTCTTTTCCCCGTGGAAGGGGCACAGGCCGAACAGATTGGAGCCGGATCGGCGCAGATTGACATATTGGCCAACCACATCCTCGATTGGATTCCGGGCCGCCAGTTCATCCAAAAATGACGGTGGAAAAGCCATGATCCCGCGCCTGCCTTTCTGTCTGATTACGTGCTGGATTGTCTGTTTTCCGGCACTTCGCTATCATATCACATTATCCACGGATATTCCAGCCCGCCGGCACAAAAATCTCCGTAAATTTGTTCACTGCGTAATTGTCCGTCATGCCGGCAATATAGTCGCAGACGGTGCGCTCCATGCCGTCAAAGCTGAGCTGGGGCTGGAAGTCCCCGGGCAGCGCCTCCGGATGGGTGATGTAGTATTCAAAAAGCTTTTGAAGCATGGCCTTTGCCCTGCTCTCCTCCCCCTTTGCCACGGGGTTTCGATAGACACGGTCAAACATAAAGCTGCGAAGCTCCTTGAGGGCCTCATCCACCTTGGGTGTCAGGCAGATGGCCCCCGCCTCCCGGGAGGTAAAAATCAAGTCGCACACCAAAGTATTGATGCGCTCCTTGTGGGTGGCTCCCAGAATGGCAACAATCTCCCTGGGCAGATCATCGTCACTGAGAATTCCCGCCCGCACAGCATCGTCAATATCGTGGTTGACATAGGCAATCTGATCGGAGCGGCGGACCACCTGCCCCTCCAGTGTCTCCGGAATATAATCCCCGGTGTGGCCCAGGATGCCCAGCCGCACCTCGTTGGACAGATTCAGGCCTCTGCCGTCATTCTCCAGATAATCCACCACCCGAAGGCTCTGCTCATTATGGCGGAAGGGTTTTCCCAAACAGGCGGACAGCGCCGCCTCCCCCGCATGGCCAAAGGGCGTGTGGCCCAGGTCATGCCCCATGGCAATGGCCTCCGCCAAATCCTCATTCAGCCCTAAGGCCCGGGTCATGGTGCGGGCAATCCGAGTTACTTCCAGGGTGTGGGTCATTCTGGTGCGGTAGTGATCCCCCTCCGGTCGGAGAAAGACCTGGGTTTTGTGCATCAATCTGCGAAAGGACTTGCAGTGGACAATGCGGTCATTGTCCCGCTGGTAGCAGGTGCGCACGTCGTTTTCCGAGGGAACCTCCGGCCTGGGGCGGCCGGAGCTCTGATCGGCAAAGGCGGCCAGGGGGTTAAGTCTGCGGTGCTCCTGGTATTCCAATTCTTCTCTGACTGTCATGGCTCTGCCTCCTATGTAATGGGGAATGCACGGTACTCCTGGCCGGTTTCCAGTCCTTCCACAGTGCCGGAGGTCATATCCGTCAGCCGGTTCAAAAAGGGCTGTGTCTGAGACTGGGGGAAGAGAATTTCCAGCTCCACCTCCGCGCCAAACTCCGCATTCCGAATGATGCCTCCCAAGCTCTCTGCTTTCAGCCTGACCCGCTCATAGAAGCTGTAGGGACAGGGCACGTAGAGCACCGTCCATACTCGCTTCATGGACTTTCCGGCAGCGTCAACAGCGATTTTCGCGCCCTTCGCATAGGCACGGACCAAGCCCCCCGCTCCCAGAAGAATACCGCCAAAATACCGGGTGACGACGCAGACAATGTTATTGAGCCCCTCCCGCTGCAGCACCTGGAGCATGGGCATTCCGGCGGTGCCGCCGGGCTCTCCGTCATCCGAAAAACGGGCGGGACCGTCATGGATGATGTAGGCCCAGCAGTTATGGGTGGCATCATAATGCTTTTTCTTCATTTCCTGGATTCTGGCCAGCGCCTCTTCCTCTGTTTGAACCGGCCAGACCCGCCCGATAAAGCGGGATTTCTTTTCCGTAAATTCATCCTCTCCAAAATCGGTGGGCACCAGGTATTCTTCCAAGGCTCAGCACTCCTTTGTCACATAAGATCGCAGTCTGCCATACAGTATTTCGTCCAACACCGCTTCCAGCTCAATGCCCTTTTCTGTGTATTCCACACGTTTTACCTGGGCGTGATCGTGAAGGGTCTCCACCTGGCCGCCCATGGAATAGGGCAGGCACAGCTCCACGTGATGCCGGGCGTGGCCAAGGGAAGCTTCAATCTTCCGGAGCAGTTCCTCCATTCCCACGCCCCGGGCGGCAGAAATGGACACGACATCCTCCCCGGTGGGGATTTCCTCCGGGGAAACCAAATCTGATTTGTTGTAGCACTTCAGCACCGGCGTCCCGGGCTTTGCCAGCTGGGCAATCAGCTTGTCCACCACGGCAATGTGCTCCTCCCGGTTGGGGTCAGAGGCGTCAATCACATGGAGCAGCAAATCCGCATACTCCAATTCCTCCAAGGTAGCCCGGAAGGCATTCACCAGATGGTGGGGAAGCTTCGCGATAAAACCAACGGTGTCCGAGAGGATCACGTCCAGATTGTCGGACACGGTGAGCTGGCGGGATGTGGTGTCCAGGGTGTCGAACAGCCGGTTATTGGCCGGTATTCCGGCGCCAGTAAGGCGATTTAACAGGGTGGATTTTCCCGCGTTGGTGTAGCCCACAATGGCCACCACCGGGACGGAATTCTTGATTCTCCGCTCCCGCTGGATGCCCCGAACCTGGCGCACCCGTTCCAGCTCCTCTTCCAGGCGGTTGATTCGCTCCCGGATGTGACGGCGGTCGCTTTCCAGCTTGGTCTCACCGGGACCTCTGGTGCCAATGCCGCCGCCCTGCCGGGAGAGGCTGGCGCCCATACCGGAAAGCCGGGGCAAAAGATACTTGTACTGGGCCAGCTCCACCTGAAGACGGCCCTCCCTGGTCTTGGCTCTCTGGGCAAAAATATCCAGAATCAGGGCGCTTCTGTCCAGCACCGTAACGCCGATGATCTCTTCCAGGGCACGAATATTTCCCGGGGAAAGTTCATTGTCAAAAATCACCATGGTGGATGCGGTAGCCTCCGCCAGCATCCGCACTTCCTGGGCCTTTCCCTCTCCGATGAAGCTGTGGGCATCGGGAGCGTGACGGTTTTGCAAAACCTTTGCGGTGCAGAAGCCGCCGGCGGTTTCCAGCAACGCTTCCAGCTCCTCCAGCGTCTCCTCGGTGGCGGTTTCCTCCTGGGTAAAGCAGTCGGCGTTCAAGCCCACCAGGATTGCCCGTTCCTGCGCATTTTCATATTGTTCCATAGATAACCTCCATTGTCACTGGGTACTAGTATACCACATTCAGCGTGGCGCGGGCAAGACAAACAAATAAAAAAGAAAAGCCCGCACCACGTCGCCGTGGTGCGGGCTTCAATCTTACTTCAGGCCAAAACGCTTGTTGAAGCGATCAACACGTCCACCAGTGTCAACCAGCTTCTGCTTGCCGGTATAGAAAGGGTGGCACTTGGAGCAGATCTCAACACGAATGTCCTTCTTCGTGGAGCCAGTCGTAAAGACATTGCCACAAGCACAGCGGATCGTGGTCTGTTCGTATTTGGGGTGGATACCTTCCTTCATTTCGTTCACCTCTTTCTGATCAGTTAAAAGGCACAAATGCCCTGGCAATCTTCAATCGCTGAGATATAGTATCACATTTCAAGACAGATTGCAAGTGTTTTTTTGAATTTTTCTGTTTTTCTTTTAGAGTCCCCAAGGAATTCCGCAAAAGATGCCGGTAGTTGCCGGAATGGCCCCTTAGAATGCCCAGTTGCCGCCCCGGAAAATAGGCACCACACGGCCATCGGCACAGGTGGCATCGATGTTCATGCTGTCGCAGCCGATCATGAAATCCTCATGGATCATGGAGTCATTGACGCCCAGCTCCCGGCACTCTTCCAGGGTCTTATTCTGGAAGTCGTTGATGGTATCGGCAAAGCCCATGCCCAGAGCCAGGTGGCAGGCGGCGTTTTCATCGAACAAAGTATTGTAGAACAGGATGCCGCTTTCGGAAATGGGGCTGGCCTGGGGCACCAAAGCGCACTCGCCCAGATAGGCGGCGCCTTCATCCATTTCGATCATATTCTTCAGCAGCTCTTCTCCCTTTTCCGCATGAACCTCCACGGCCTTGCCGTTTTCAAAGCGGATGGAGAAGTTCTCAATCAGCTGGCCGCGGAAAGAAAGGGGCTTTGTGGAATAGACGATGCCCTCTGCCTCTCCCCGCTTGGGAGAGATGAAGCATTCCTCGGTGGGGATGTTGGGGTTAAAGAAGACATTTTGCAGGCTGGTTTCCCCGCCGCCGCAGAACCGGCCTTCTTCGATCATTCCCACGGTGAAATCCGTGCCGTTGTCGGCGGTATAGTGCAGGGAACGGATGTGCAGGTCATTGAGATAGCGGCACCGGGCAGCCAAATCCGCGTTGTGCTGCTTCCAGGCCTCGATGGGATCATCGTTCACCCGGGAGGTGAACAGGATGGCTTCCCAGAGCTTTTCCATGGCGGTGCTGGTTCTCATTCCGGGGAAAACCTTTCTTGCCCAGGCAGCGCCGGGGACGGCGGCAATGCACCACTGCTCCCGGTTCTCCCGGCGGTCACTGTACGGCTTGAGGATGGGGTATCTCATTCTCCTTGCCTTGGTCACTTTCTCCATATTGATGCCCTTCAGGCCGTCCGGATCCTCGGAAACCAGGTGGATGCGGGCAGGCAGCGTCTCGCAGTAGTATTCCTGACGGGCCTTCTCCCATTCCTTCACGGTGCCCAGGCTCTTGACGGTGCGGCTGCGGAAGTGAACTTTTGCCAGAGGCTGATAATTCCATTCAACGATAACCTCGGAGGCCTTCGCCTTATAGGCTTCCTCCACCACCATCTGGACGAATTCCGGCTGATCCAGGTCCGCATAGATGAGCACCACCTGCCCCTTCTGGACATTGGCGCCGCAGCGGACAATCAGATTGGCATATTTGCGCAGAGTCGTTTTGTTCATGATTCGACATCTCCTTTTTTAACTTTCCGTATCATATCAGATTTTATCCAAAAGGTCAATCAATATTGCATTTCAGAATGAAATATTATATAATGACTCTGTTTTTAAGACGGCAAGAGGAGGCGGAAAAGCAATGTTAACCAAAGAAGAATTTCGCCGGTATCTGTCCACGGGCCCCCACCTTCTGGACGGCGCCACCGGTTCCAATCTGAGAAACGCCGGAATGCCAAAGGGCTGCTGCACGGAAAGTTGGGTGCTGGAGCATCCGGAGACGTTGGTGGCGCTTCAGCGGGGGTACGCTGAGGCTGGCTCCCAAATCATCTACGCGCCCACCTTTCAGGCCCAGCCAATGGCACTGAAAACCGTGGGTCTGGAAGCACAGACCGAAAAAATCAACGAAGCGCTGGTGGCGCTGAGCCGGTCTGCCGCCCCCGGCTGCCTCATTGCTGGAGACATTACCACGTTGACTGCCTTCTGTGAAAGCTGGAATCCGGATTGCTTCGATGAACTGGTGGAAAATTACCGCCGCCAGATTCGTGGCCTGATTGACGGCGGCGCGGATTTACTGGTGGGTGAGACCCTGCTCTATCCCCAGGAGGCGGAGGCCATTCTCACTGCCGCGGAGCTGGAATGCGCCGGGGCAACCATGTTCTCCTTTACCATGCAGGAGGATGGCTCCCTGTTCTCCGGCGCCGACGCCGGGAAGGTGCTCCGGGAATTGGAGGACGCGGGGGCGGACGCCGTGGGCTTCAACTGTGTCGCCGCAGGCATGATGACCCCTCATCTGGTCAGCAAGCTCCGGCGCTGCACCGGTCTTCCCCTGATCTGCAAGCCAAACGCCGGTATCCCGGTGATCAATTCGGCAGGCGTCGCCGAATACAATCTCTCTTCCGGTGAATTTGCCGACATAATGAAGCAGTGCAGGGAAAATGGAGCCCAGCTTCTTGGCGGCTGCTGCGGCACGGATCCCAGCTTCATTGCGGCAGTAAAACAGATATTGAACCTATAAAGAATCGAGGAAAAAGATGGAAAACAGAATTCACTTGTATATCAGCCGAAAGAATGTGTTTACCTGGCTCATGACAATCTGCCTGGCATATTCCATTGTGGCGAGAATCGTGGTTTTCGGATTTACAAAGCACGCCGGTACGGTGCACTTTTGGGGGCAGCTGGCCCTTCCGATTGCCGCAACAGCGCTGTATTTGTTCATTGTTTTGATGGACGGCGCAGAGTGTTTTTACAAAACCGCCGTCCCGGTCTGCATGATGGCCGTCTACTGCGGCATTTGTGTGGCAGGGCATGTCAGTGTCAAGCTCAATGTATGGCTGTTTTGGATTGCGCTGATTTTTCTTTCCCTTGTCTATGCGGAAATTGTCTCCGGCAGCCGCCAGAGATGGCTGTGGTTCCTGCCCTTTCTCATCGCCTTCACGACGGCAACGGTGCTCTATAACAACAAGCTGATTCTGACCACAGGAAACATAGACGGATTTGTCCGAATCCATTCCGACCTTCTGGCACTGCTTGGCTGGTTCTTTCTGTCCTTCGCCATTCGGATTCACCCGGCGGGGCAATACCACCGCAGATGGGGGGATCGGTGCGACGGGCGGCGGATTCGCAGCCTGTCCGCCATGAATCAGGTCTCCCCTTACATCATGGTCACTCGCAACTCCTCCGACAATACCTTTGAGGATTCCTTTGAGATCAGCAATGTGGACCGGTACATCCGGCAGAAGCGCCGGGAGGGATTGACCAATTTCGGCATCATGCACGTCTTCCTGGCAGCCTATTGCCGGACTCTGGCCAGATACCCGGGGCTCAACCGCTTTATCTCCGGACAGAAGGTGTACTCCCGGGGGGAGGACATTCAGTTTTGTCTGACCGTGAAAAAGGAAATGAGCACCGATTCTCCCGATACGGTTATCAAGGTGCACCTCTCCCCCAGGGATACCGCTCAGGACGTATACAACAAGCTGAACAGCGAAATCGAAAAGGCCAAAGACACCCCTCTGGATTCCGGCTTCGACAACACCGCGCACCTGCTGATGCTGGTGCCCGGGGTCTTCCTGAAATTTCTGGTCTGGTGCCTGAAAACGCTGGATTATTTTGGGCTGCTTCCCAAATTCCTGCTGGAGATCAGCCCGTTCCATGGCAGCATCTTCTTCACCTCCATGGGCAGCCTGGGCATTCCTCCTATCTACCACCATCTCTACGACTTTGGAAATCTGCCGGTCTTTGGCGCCTTTGGCTGCAAGAGAAGGGCTGTGGAGGTGCTGGAGGACGGCACCGTGGTGCCCCGGAAATATGTGGATTTCAAATTCACACTGGACGAGCGGATCGTGGACGGCTTCTACTACGCGACCTTCTTCAAGCACTTCAAACGGATCATCGCGAAGCCAGAGGTATTGGACACCCCGCCCGAGGAAATCAAAGGAGACATTGCCTGAAATATGCTGCATGAAATCACCCAAAACCTGTCGATAACCAACCCCTGGCGGGATAAAATCCGGTATTTTGACACCATTACTTCCACCAATGACGTGCTGAAGCAGATGGCCCTGGAAGGCGCGCCGGAGGGCACCGTACTGGTCGCCAACCAGCAAACCGGCGGACGGGGGCGGCTGGGCAGGAGTTTTCACTCCCCCTCCGGCGTCGGTATTTATTTAAGCGTCCTGCTGCGCCCCAATTGCGGGCCCAGGGATTTGATGCACCTGACCTGCGCCTCCGCCAGCGCCACCTGCACCGCCATCGAGCAGTCGGCAGGCTTTCGCCCGGGAATCAAGTGGACCAACGACATTGTGTATCAGGGGAGGAAGCTCTCCGGAACCTTGACAGAGCTGGGATTGAAGGAGGACGGCACCACATCCTACGCCATCATCGGCACCGGTGTCAACTGCAATCAGTCCCGTGAGGATTTTCCGCCTGAAATCCGGGAAATGGCCGGCTCCCTGAAAATGTTCATCGGAGGAGAAATTGACCGTTCTCTGGTAGCCGCGAAGATGATCGACGCCTATTACCACATGAGTCAGACGCTGCTGACAAATCGGGAAGCGCTTCTTGCGCAGTACCGCCGGGACTGCGTCACTCTGGGGCAGGATGTCAGCATCCTCCGAGGAGACCAGGTTCGTCACGGCAGGGCGCTGGATGTGGACGAGGAGGGCGCTCTGATCGTAAAATACGAAAACGGAACCGTAGAAGCGGTCAATTCCGGCGAGGTCAGCGTCAGAGGCCTGTATCACTATGTATAAATCTGGTCGTACATACATTGTTTGCAAATTCCATGTTGCATTTTCTGCTGAAATTGGTTATACTATCCTTGTATAACGAAAGCCAATGAGGAGGTTTATTCCATGAAGTTCAATACCATCGTAAAACTCTTTACCGCGCTTGCCACCGTTGTGGGTGCCATTTACATCGTTGCCACCTATGGCGACAAAATCGTCGAATGGGCAAAGGGAATCATGAACTGCTGCTGCAAGAGCGCTGTGAACATCCCCACTGCCTCTGAAAGTGATTTTTCCGAGAAGCAGGAAGAAGCACCTGTGCAGACCGAAGAAGTGTCTGAGCCCGCCGCTGCCGAGACTGCCGAAGAGCCCGCCGCCCAGGAAGTTCTGTCTGAGGACGCAATTCCTGTAGCCAATGAGGAAGACTTTGAGGGCTGATTTTTCTCCCGACAGAAGTACAGAGGCCTCCCTGCTTTGGGGAGGCCTCCTTTTTGGTAATTAGCGCTATACTATCCCTTGATTAAAAATCCCTGAGAATATGCTCCAGCATATCCACACAGGCCTCCATATCCTCCACGGGAATGAATTCAAACCTGCCGTGGTAATTCTCTCCGCCGGTGCACAGGTTCGGGCAAGGCAGCCCTTCAAAGGAGAGCCGGGCACCGTCGGTGCCGCCCCGGATGGGAACCTCCTTCGGCTCCATTCCCGCCGCCCTCATGGCAGCTTTGGCCCGCTCCACAATCTGCATGTGGGGCTCGATGCACTTTCTCATATTGAAATAGCTGTCCTTGAGGGTTAGTTCCACGGTTCCGTCGCCATACTTCCGGTTGAGAAATTCCGCGGCGGAAACCATCAGAGCTTTTTTCTGCTGGAATTTCGCCATGTCATGGTCCCGGATGATATAATCCAGGCGGCTTCTCTCCACCTCGCCCTCCATGTGGAGCAGGTGGATGAAGCCCTCGTAGCCTTCCGTATACTCCGGCTTCTGGGCAGCAGGCAGCAAATTCTGATATTCCATGGCAAGATACATGGAATTGACCATCTTTCCCTTGGCAGAGCCGGGGTGGATGTTCAGCCCATGGAAAACTGCCCTGGCGCTGGCGGCATTGAAATTTTCATATTCCAGCTCCCCAATGGTGCCTCCATCGGCGGTAAAGGCGTAATCCGCCCCAAAGCTTTTCACATCGAACAGGTCCGCTCCCCTGCCGATCTCTTCATCAGGAGTGAAGCCGATTTTCAAGGTGGCATGTCTGCCACCGTCCGCAATCAAGCGCTGGACCGCCGTCATAATCTCGGCAATGCCGGCTTTGTCATCCGCTCCCAGCAGCGTGGTGCCGTCGGTGACGATCAGGTGTTTCCCCCGGCTGTTTTTCAGGATGGGATAATCCGCTTCACGCAGATAGATGCCCTTTTCCTGGTTCAGCAGCACATCGGACCCGTCATAGGCCACGATTTTCGCCTTGATGTTCGCGCCGGAGGCATCCGGAGATGTGTCCATGTGGGCGATCAGGCCGATGGTGGGAAGACTGGGGTCGCCGGGGACAGTGCCATAGACATAGCCGTTTTCATCCATCCGGGCGTCGGCAATGCCCATTTGCTTCATTTCCTCCACCAGGGCCGTCCCCAGCAGCTTCTGCTTGGGGGTGGAGGGGCAGGTTTCACTACATTCGTCCGACTGGGTATCAAAGCGCACATAGCGCAAAAAGCGCTCTACTACAGAAGACATAATAACTTCCTTTCCAAATTATTGGGTTATTACCCCGGCTGCTCAAACTGTGGACACTCCATAAGATTGACTGGCGCTGTATAGAGATCGATGTCGCCGTTTGAAAAATGTTTTAGCGGGGTAAGCGTATAGCCTCGTGATTGCGCCCTTGCGAGTCCATCTTCCTTTCTCCATTCAGATTTGAAAAGGTACACGCATTGAGAGCTCTCAGCATCATATATATGGCGGTTGCACAGATAAGGCACAGCTACATAGGATTCTACATTCCAAAATCCCGCCTTTATTTCCAAATTGGAAGCAATCGCTACCTTTTCTCCTTCGTTCCATCCAGAATATACAGTCGTATACCCCTTTTCCTGTAAATAGGCGCTCACCATATAGTATGGGTCCTCTTCCCGGTAATACGCCTGAGCACATTTGCTCACGAGCTTATTATAAGATGGCGCCGCCAAAACGAAAACCAGTACCAACACCACCACTCTGGAGAATCTTCTTCCATAGGAATAGCCCTTTGCCACGACAAAGGCCAGCAGCGGATACAGCATGAAATAGTAGATGTCCCGCACCTCCATGGTAACAAACATCTCTGTAGCTACAATGGCAAGCACGCTAAATCCCAAAAGGCCCAGCATCTTAAGTGTTGCCCAGTCCTTTTGCCCAGCGCTCCGCTTGTACAGGTGGCACAATTCATATAAAAACGCCGCAAACAGCACCAATAACACGACTAGCTCTTGCGTAGTACCGGGTCCCAGAAGTGAATAAATATGCTTAATACACCGTAAAAAGGTGTCCATTCCGTGCGGAAAAAGGGAAAAAGTGGTTTGACCATAATCCTTGCTGTATATGGAAACCTGAGCTACTGTCAAAAAATGTTTGCATATAACACCCAGCAGATTCCCTACACTCAGCAATCCTGCTACAGCCAAGGATCGAAACGCACACTTTTCTCTGCGGTACAGTTGGATGAGCAGCTGCAAAAACGCGGTTCCCATCAACGGCAGAACCATAATTGCTGTCTGCCGAATGCTCTGCATGCCCGTTCCAAAGCATAGCAGGCATGTCAAACTCAGAAGTAAATAATACCCAGTGCCATGAGCCTTTTCGCTGCGCAGATAACACCCAAAGGCCAAAAAGGCTGTAACAGCATAGCACGCATAATAGGAACACATGGTAAAAAACAGCTGCCACCCATTCACACTTTCCACTGGATCCCCAAAAATGAGCGCAATCGTAAGAAACACCACCGCGCCAAGCAGCCTGGATTCCAGGTCTTCAATGGCAGGTTTCAGCATCCACAGAAAGGTAACAATCACCAGCAACCCATAAATCGTAGAAGCAAGGGCCATGGCCGTCAGCGGGCTTCCCGTGATGCCGCACAAAAGCGCGGCAAGAACTGGCGTGGCTACTACATAAAGCTGATTTCCAAAAATCCATTCTGGAGGAAACAAGGATTTGCTTTTCCACGCTTCAGCGGCGTAACACACATCAGCGTACATATCTGTACAGTAAAAACTGGGCGTTTCTGAGAAATTGAGGTAGGCAATGCAAAGAAAATATACGCAAAGGATTCCTATCAGGACCATGCCAGCCAGCTTCTCAGACCAGAAAACTTTTCTTTTCATACATTTTATCCTTCGCCTAGCGCCTCACTTGTCAAAAAGCAGACGTCTTCCCTATTTGTTTTATAGACACAAAAGGAGGCTGTCTCTGCTTTGAGACAACCTCCGATTGTAAGGAAACTTACTTTGCGGCGTTGACCAGCTCGGCAGTATCCTGGGCGATCATCAGCTCTTCGTTGGTGGGGATGACCCAAACCTGAACAGCGGAATCCTCGGTGGAAATCTTCATCTCCTGGCCGCGAACCTTGTTCTTCTCGGCGTCGATCTTCACGCCCATGAAGCCCAGGTAGGAGCAGATGGCGGCACGGGCATCGGCATCGTTCTCGCCCACACCGGCGGTGAAGGTCAGCATATCAATGCCGTTCAAGGCGGCGGTATAGGCGCCAACATACTTGGCAACCTCATAGTAGAACTTATCCAGAGCCAGCTGGCAGTCCTCGTTGCCGCTCTCGGCACCGGCAGTCAGGTCACGGAAGTCGGAGGAGACACCGGACAGGGCCAGCACACCGGACTTCTTGTTCAGCATGGTCAGGCAGTCGTCCACGCTCATGCCGTACTTGTTGCAGATGAACTGCACCACGCAGGCATCGATGTCGCCGGAACGGGTGCCCATGGGGACACCGGCCAGAGGAGACAGGCCCATGGAGGTATCCTGGCACTTTCCGTCCTTCACAGCGGACAGGGAGGAACCGTTGCCCAGATGGCAGTTGACCATCTTGAAATTCTTGGTGCCCATGAGCTCGGCGGCACGGCGGGCGATATACTTGTGGGAGGTGCCGTGGAAGCCGTAGCGGCGGATGTCGTCATTCTTATAATACTCGGTGGGAATGGCGTAGCGGTAGGCCTTGGGGGGCATGGTCATGTGGAAAGCGGTGTCGAACACGGCGACCTGGGGGGTGTTGGGCATGACCGCCTGGCAGGCACGAATGCCCATCAGGTTGGCGGGGTTGTGCAAGGGGCCCAGGGGGATGCACTCCTCGATAGCCTTGATGCAGGCATCGTCGATGATGCAGGAGTCGGAGAACTTCATGCCGCCATGGAGCACACGATGGCCCACAGCGTCGATCTCGTCCACGGACTTGATAACGCCGTCAACAGGATCCACCAGGATTTCCAGCACGGCCTGAATGGCCTCGGAATGGGTGGGCATGGGGATGTCCTTCACAACCTTCTTGTCCCCTACCTTGTGGGTCAGCCGGCCGTCGATGTAAATGCGCTCGCACAGGCCCTTGGCGGACACATCGCCGGTCTCCGGGTTCATCAGCTGATACTTCAGAGAGGAGCTGCCGGCGTTGATAACCAGAACATTCATTGGGATTGCCTCCTAGATAATTTGTTGTTTCTTTTTTGAGGATAATATGGTATGATTTCCATAACTGGGAATATTATAGTCTATTTTTTTCTTTTTCTCAACCCCCAAAACGGAATTTTTTTGCAAAAGGAAGGGCTCTATGAAAACCGTCGGAATCATCTGTGAATACAACCCCTTTCACAATGGCCATCGGCATCAGATTCAGCAGATTCGGCACTCCCTTGGGCCGGATTGTACCGTTGTCTGCCTGATGAGCGGAAACTTTGTGCAGCGGGGAGCCCCCGCCATTGTGGATAAATCCCTTCGGGCCAGGGCGGCGGTGCTGTCCGGGGCGGATTTGGTGCTGGAGATGCCTGTCACTGTTTCCCTTTCCTCGGCGGAGGGGTTTGCCGCCGGGGGTGTCCGGATTCTGCGCTCCTGCTGTGACACCCTGTGCTTCGGCACGGAAACCTTGAATTCGCAAGAGCTTATGCAGACGGCCCGGGCGCTGCTGGCCCCTGAATTTCCGGCACTTTTGAAAGAGGAGCTGGCCAGTGGCTGCTCCTTTCCTGCCGCAAGGCAGAAAGCCCTTTCCCGCATGGGAATCGGCATTGATTTATCAAACCCCAACGACATTCTGGGGGTAGAATACACCAAGGCGATTCTGGACACCCCCATGACCATTTTCCCGGTTTTTCGGCAGGGGGATTATCATTCCCAGGTACTGAACAATCAGGCACCCTCGGCCACTGCCCTTCGCGAAGCAATGCTTTCCGGCGGCAGCTGGGAGGAAGCAGTCCCCAAAGGCACCCTTCCCCTGCTCCGCGGCGCCCGGCTTCACACCCTGGAGGCGGGAGAGCGGGCGATCCTGGCCAGGCTGCGGACCATGACGGATGAGGATTTTGAGCGTCTGCCCTACGGCTCCGAGGGTCTGTGGCGGAAGCTGATGAAGGCCTGCCGCAGCCAGAGCGACCTGAACTCCATCATCGATGCCACCAAGTCCAAGCGCTACACCCGCACCAGAATCAGCCGGATGATTCTGTGCGCCTTTTTGGGCCTGACGGAAGCGGACATGGGAGTGCTCCCCCCGGCGATCCGGGTGCTGGCCTTTACGGACCGGGGCCGTGCCGTCCTCCGGGGGCAGAGTCTGTTTCGCAATGCCGGAGAAGCTGTGGACGAAAGAGAAAGTCAAATTGGAAGCCTTTACGGTCTGTTCTGCGCCGGGGAAACGGAGCCTCCCGACGTGGAAGAAAAACGAAGAATATTTTATTATCAGGAGAAATCATGAAAACAAAAATTCGCAATTGTGTTATTACCTTCTTATCCGCCGCCTTTTTGGCATTCGGCATGTACAACGTCCACTCCATTTCCGGAATCACCGAGGGCGGCGTGCTGGGAGCGGTGCTGCTAATCCAGCACTGGCTGCATATCTCCCCTGCCCTGTCCAGTCTGGTGCTCAACGGACTGTGTTACCTGCTGGGCTGGCGTACCTTCGGAAAAAGCTTTTTGGTCTACTCCGCCGTCTCCGCCCTGGGGTATTCCCTTTGCTACTCCATCTGCGAGCTGTTCCCGCCCATTTATCCTCAGATTGCTCAGATGCCCCTGGCTGCCGCCATTGCGGGAAGCATCTTCGTGGGTGTGGGCTGCGGCATCTGCGTCCGGATCGGCGCCGCCCCCAGCGGGGACGATGCCCTGTCCATGAGCGTCTCCAAGCTCACAGGCGTTCCCATTCAGTGGGTCTATCTCATCAGCGATTTGATCGTACTGGGTCTTTCCCTGACCTATATCCCCCTGAAAAAAATCGTCTATTCCCTTCTGACCGTCCTTTTATCCGGGCAAATCATTGGTCTGTTTCAGAAAAAATAAAAGTTCCAGCCGGTTCACGTTTTACCGTGACTCCGGCTGGATACATTTTATTTACAGGTGCAGAACCCGATCCTTGATCTCCTGGGTACGGCCCTGGTTCCAATACTGGGTGCCGATGTAGCCGCAGGTACGGCGGGCCACATTCATCTTGTTCTGGTCCCGGTTGCCGCACTGGGGGCAGACCCAGACCAGCTTGTTGTCATCCTCCTGAATCTCAATCTCGCCGTCGTAGCCGCAGACCTGGCAGTAGTCGGATT
>CAZYWM010000005.1:0-22638 GCA_964651615.1 uncultured Oscillospiraceae bacterium
ACCTGACGAATATTCAGGCCGCTTCCAAAGTGCGCTCTTCTCAGGGCCTGCTCCTGCATATGTGTTTGGCTCCCACGACCGGCCGGGTGGAGAGACCTTCTGCGAACTGGACTACGAGGTCTGGTCAGCACCCGTGGACGATTTAGGGAACTGGACAAGCCACGGTATCGTCTATTCCGCAAGCCTGGACCCTGAATACAGCAAGCGAAAGCCCTATCTCTTCGCCCCGGATGTGGTTCAGGGGAACGATGGCAGGTTTTACCTGTATTATTCTCTGGGTGGCTGGCGGGGCAAGCATGGCTATGAGGGGCCCATCAGCGTGGCGGTCAGCGATAAGCCTGCCGGGAAGTATGAATATCTGGGTTTTGTGCAAAATCCGGACGGAACGCCCTTCCGGGAGAAAATCACCTTCGATCCCGGTGTAATCAATGATGGCGGCGTAATCCGACTGTATTTTGGCACCAGTTATTTCTTTGACGAGTACAAGCGCTTTCCCACAAAAGTGCTGTATCGGTTCATTGAAGGCAAGGTTTTTGACCGGAGGTTTCCCGAAATGAAGGAAAACATGACCGGGGCTTACACCGTCTGCCTCGGGGAGGATATGCGTACCGTGATCAGCGAGCCAAAGCTGGTGGTTCCAATCAAAACCAAAGGAACCGCATTTGAAGGCCATGCCTTTTTTGAGGCAGCCTCCATCCGCAAGCTGAACGGCCGATATTACTTCCTCTATTCCTCCCGAAACAATCACGAGCTGTGCTATGCCATCAGCGACCGGCCTGACGAGGGTTTTGCCTATGGCGGAACCATTGTCTCGGGTGGCGACATTGGGTATCAGGGGCGCAAGCCAAAGGACAGATTGAATCTAACCGGCAACAACCATGGCAGCATTGCTAAAATCGGTGGCAAATACTACATCTTTTATCACCGTATGACGGACAAATCCACCTACTCCCTGCAGGCCTGCGCGGAAGAAATCCAGATTGAACCGGACGGGCACATTACGCAAGTGGAGATCACAAGCTGCGGCCTGAACGGTGGACCGCTTCCGGCCCAGGGGGAATATCCGGCGGCCATTGCCTGTGTGCTGACCAATGGACATATGCCCCATGTGACCAACGGGATGCTCCGCAAGAAACTGCCTTGTATCACTTACCGGAATGATCGTGCTGTCATAGCTGACATTGTGGACGGCACAGTCATCGGCTATCGGTGGTTCCGTTTTCAGGGTGGAGAAAAGCTCAGCCTGGAGCTGACGGGGGATTTTCATGGAACAGTACGGGTATCCACGGCGCTTAGTGGAAAACCGGCAGCAGAAATGCCTGTCGTTTCCGGAAAGGCTGTTTCCCTCTGCCTGTCTGGGGAATACCCGATATATCTCACCTTCCACGGAACCGGAAACGCAATACTGCATAAAATCCGTTTTCTGTCAGCGGTTGGGGCAGGGAACCCAAATGATTGAGGTCCCCCAAAGTACACTTTTGTGTGCAGAAATAACTTGATTTATGCCGTTCCGTAACTTATAATTATGGTAGAAGCTCTGTAAAGGAGGGCTTGTACCATGCCATGCGTTTATGTTAAAACCAGCCAGTTGAAGGGCATTCTCGCCGCTCTTCCGGAACTGCCACCTCATAACTGGCTAATAACTGATTTGGAATGCTATGATAGCTCTGGTTGGGAAGGCTGCGAAAAATGGGCAGAATCCGAGCTATTCCTGACTGATGAAGCGCTTCGCCGGGATGTAAACCTGCGAGACATGCAGATAATATGGGGCGTATTTTCGGCAATTCCCTCCGAATACACCAAAGAGGATGCCTGCAAATACCCCTTGCCCGAATCGCAAACCCCATACTATATGAGCAGCCGAATCGTACCACAGCATCCACTTGCACTTTTGGAGCTATATTTGGATGATGGGGAGTTCACTTTGGTCAGTTCCCATGATGCCGCATTGTTGGAACCCCTTTATAAACTTCCCTACAAGGTTTGTGACGAAGAAGTGCCCAATCGGAGGCTAAACGCACAGCTTCGCCGCATTCAGGATGTCCTTAGAAAAGAAGTGCAGGATGTGTCTCCGGAAATTGCGAATGAAGTGCAATGGAATGTATGGCGCTCTCTGTTCAAAGACAGCGGCCGCACAGTGGATGATGGAAAGCTGCGCTCTGCGGTAATAAAGGAATATCATATCCAGGCTTTTCCCGGCCGGAACCATCGGACAACTTACTGGGATCCCTATTTGCAGGAATAATAGCCATGTGTCGTCGCTTCATACGAGGCTGCGGCACATGGCTTTTTGCGTATTATTGCTTCACAATTCCAATGCAGACGGCAAATTGGGAAAGCGAAGAAATACAGGCAGCCGTGTGCAATCCTCCCTAATAAAACGGCCCTTCCCTATTGATTTACAAGACCATTTCGTATATACTTGAGGCAAGAAATCTAACAAACGAAAGGAATAGGCAGACAATGAATTATCGTAGACTTGGAAAAACCGAACTGATGGTCAGTGAAGTCGGCTTCGGCGCGGAATGGATGGAGCGGCACACCGCCGAGGAATGCAAGGCTGTGCTGCTTCGGGCAGAAGAGCTGGGCATTAACATTCTGGACTGCTGGATGTCGGAACCGAATGTACGCACCAATCTCGGCATGGCATTAAAGGGGCGGCGGGAACGCTGGTACATTCAGGGACATATCGGTTCTACCTGGCAGAATGGACAGTATGTCCGCACGCGGGATGTGGAGCAGTGCAAGATTGCCTTTGAGGATTTGCTGGAGAGACTGCAAACGGACTACATTGACCTTGGCATGATTCACTTTATTGACCAGGAAAGCGATTGGGACAAAGCCATGAACGGCCCCTATATTGCGTACGTAAAGGAACTGAAGGCCCAAGGCAAAATCCGGCATATCGGCATGAGCACCCATAACCCGGCGATGGCAAAAAAGGCGGCGGAAAGCGGCATCGTGGAGATGATTCTATTCAGCGTCAATCCCGCCTTTGATCTGCTGCCCCCGACTGACAATATCGAGAACTATTTCGCGGAGGAATACGGTGCGGAGCTTGGCGGCATCGATCCTGAGCGTGTGGAGCTTTATAAGCTGTGCGAGCAGAACGATGTGGGCATTACGGTGATGAAGCCCTTTGCGGGCGGCCGGCTGTTTGACGCCAAGCGGTCCCCCTTTGGGGTTGCCCTTACCCCGGTGCAGTGCATTCACTACTGCCTGACCCGTCCCGCTGTGGCAGCGGTGATGGCCGGTTACGATACTCCGGAGCATGTGGAGCAGGCCGCAGCCTATGAAACGGCCACCAGGGAAGAAAAGGACTATGCCACCGTTTTGGCCAACGCGCCGAAGCACACCTTTGTCCAGGGGGAATGCACCTACTGCGGTCACTGCAAGCCCTGTCCGAAAAATATCGATATAGCCATGGTGAATAAGTATTACGATCTAGCCACCATGCAAAGTGAAGTGCCAGCCACCGTCAAAGCCCATTACGAAGCCCTGGAGCATCACGCGGACGAGTGCATCGGCTGTAAGGGCTGCGAGAGCCGCTGCCCCTTCGGTGTGAAAATCGCGGCGCGTATGGAAAAAACAGCGGCGCTGTTTGGGAGCAGTTCCAATTAAGCCCATACAGCCTTCGCAGTCATCAGGATATTTGGGAACCCTGCCGCCTGTTCTCCGGTACAGATACTCGACCGGATCACCGGCGCAGGGTTTCTTTCTCATAGATTTCCCTGTTCATAACAAAACAAAATCTGTTCTTCCACTTTACATGGATTTTACAAAACTGTGGTAACATATTTGACATGAGCTTGATAGAATTGTTTTCGTAAAATTGGAATCATGTGGAGGCAGATCAACTTATGGATATTTTTCATATATTAGCCATGCTCGGCGGATTGAGCCTGTTCCTGTTCGGCATGAACATCATGGGGCAATCCCTGGAGCGCCGGGCAGGCAGCGGACTTCGATCCATTCTCGGGAAACTGACCACCGGGAAAGTCATGGGACTTCTCACAGGACTATGCGTCACCGCAGTCATTCAAAGCTCCTCGGCAACCACCGTTATGGTGGTGGGCTTTGTCAATTCCGGGCTGATGACCTTGCGGCAGGCCATCCATGTCATCATGGGCGCCAATGTGGGAACCACGGTGACAGCGTGGATTTTAAGTCTTGCGGGAATTGACAGCGGCAATGTGTTTGTTCAGCTTTTGAAGCCTTCCTCTTTCGTTCCGGTTCTCTCCCTCGTCGGTATCATTCTGTATATGTTCTGTAAGGATACCCGGAAAAAGGATACCGGTTCCATTCTGCTGGGCTTCGCCACACTGATGTACGGTATGGAAACCATGTCGAATTCCGTCAAAGGGCTCCAGGACGTTCCGGCGTTTCAAAATCTCTTCCTGCTGTTTGAAAATCCGGTGATGGGTGTGCTGGCCGGGGCTGTATTGACGGCGGTCATTCAGTCCAGCTCCGCTTCGGTGGGCATTTTGCAGGCACTGGCATCCACCGGTCAGGTCACATATGCCGGAGCCATTCCCATCATCATGGGGCAGAACATCGGAACCTGTATCACCGCAATGCTGTCCTCCGTGGGAACAAATAAAAACGCCAAGCGGGCGGCATTGGTTCATCTGTCCTTCAACGTCATCGGGACCGCCGTATGGCTGTCCGTATTCTGTCTGGTAAAATGGGCGTTCTCCCCTGCCCTGCTGGGCGAATCCGCATCCCTGTTTGGCATCGCGGTAGCCCACACCGCTTTCAATGTGCTCTGCACCGCGCTGATGCTGCCCATGACCGGCCTTCTGGAGCGGCTGGTAAATCAGCTCATTCCTGAAAATGCGGAAAAGGAAACCACAGTGGAGCTGGATGAGCGGCTGCTCAGCACACCGTCCATCGCTCTGGAACGGTGCCGCAGTGTTGCCGCCGATATGGGAAAGGCATCGGTCGGCGCCTTAAAGGGAGTCCTTTCCCTGGCCGACAGATATTCCCCCGATACGGCCCGCAAAATCCGGGATGCTGAAGCTCTGACAGATCATTACGAAGATATTCTCAGCACATACCTTGTGCACCTGAGCACCAAACAAATCCACGAATCGGACGGTGCGGAGGCAGCAGGACTGCTCAAGATCATCGGGGATTTTGAACGTATTGCGGACCATGGCGTTAATCTTCTGGAATCCTTCGAGGAGCTGAAAAGCAAGGGGCTCTCCCTGACAGAGGAAGCCCGCAGTGAATATGCTGTGCTGTCGAAAGCCATCAGTGAGATTCTGGATGTCTCCCTGGATGCCTTTTTGAAGAACGACCCCGCCACGGCGCAGGATGTGGAGCCTCTGGAACAGGTGATCGACATTTTGAAAGAGCAGCTGCGCACCTGCCACATTCTCCGGCTGCAAAGCGGAAAATGCACCATCGACGTTGGATTTGTCTGGTCGGATATTCTCACCAATTTGGAGCGGGTCGCCGATCACTGCTCCAATATCGCAGGCTGCATCATGGACATTGGGGATCATAATATGAACATCCATCAATCCCTGCGGGCCATGCGTCTTGACAGCGAGGAGTTCCGCGTCCGGTTCGAGGAATACCGGCTCAAGTACGCTCTGACCAGCGAAATGGAATCAAAGAAACCATAAAAGAAGGAATAGCTATGATTTTTTGTGTAGAAGATGATCGTGGAATCCGGGACCTGATGGTCTATGCCTTGAATTCCGCCGGGTTTGAAGCCCGGGGCATGGAGGATGGATCGTCTCTCTTTTCCGCTCTGAAACAAAATCAGCCGGAGCTGATTATGCTGGACATTATGCTGCCCGGCGAGGACGGCATTGCCATTTTGCAAAAGCTGCGTCAAAATCCCGCTACCTCCGGTATTCCCATTATCATGGCTACGGCAAAGGGTACGGAATACGACAAGGTGATTGGTCTTGATTTGGGCGCGGATGACTATCTGGCGAAACCCTTTGGGATGATGGAAATGGTATCCCGTGTAAAGGCTGTTCTGCGCAGAGTATCTGCCGGGAATGTCCCCCAGCTTCTCCGCATGGGAGCGCTGGAAATGAACCGGAACAGTCACACAGTTTTGGTGGCCGGGCAGCGGACGGAGCTCACCTTGAAGGAATTTGAGATGCTCCGCCTGTTCCTGGAAAATCCCGGCCGGGTATTTACCCGTGACCAGATATTTGACCGGATTTGGGGAACGGACTACGCCGGGGAAAGCCGGACGGTGGATGTGCATATCGGAACACTGCGCGCAAAGCTTGGCCCGTGCGGCACATACATTGAGACGGTACGCGGCGTTGGCTATCGCATGGAGGAAACTATATGACAAAACGAATTTTTCGCAATATTCTGGTTGTTGCTCTGTGTGTCTTTCTCGCCTCTGCACTGTTATTCATGACGGTGCTGTATGACTATTTTTCCGCTTCACTGCTCCGCCAGCTCAGAGCGCAGCTGGATCTGGCCTCCCAAGGCGTTCTGCATGAGGGAATCGGATATTTTGAGGACATTCAAACAGATGGGTTCCGCATGACATGGATCGGAACAGATGGCAAGGTTCTTTACGACAGCGCCTCCAACGTTCAGGATATGGAGAATCATTTCCAGCGTGAGGAGGTCAAGGAGGCGTTGGCGGAGGGGTACGGGGAAAGCGTCCGGAATTCTTCCACGCTGACCCAGCGGTATCTGTACAGCGCAAAGAGGCTGTCCGATGGAACGGTGCTGCGGCTTTCGGTCACTCAAAATTCCCTGCTTGTGCTGATGCTGGGGATGTTTCAGCCGTCCTGCGTTATCTTTGCCATTGCGATCATTCTGTCCATTGTGCTGGCGTCCCGGTTGTCAAAAAACATTGTAAAGCCACTCAATGATTTGAACCTGGACGAGCCGCTGAGCAGCAGCGGATATGAGGAATTACGTCCCCTGCTCCGCCGGATTGACACCCAGCAGCGGCAGATTCGGCTCCAAAGCAGCCAGCTGAAACAAAAGCAAAATGAATTTGAAACAATGACCTGCGGCATGTCGGAGGGAATCGTGCTGCTGGACAGCAAGGGCTTCCTGATCAGCATCAATCCTGCGGCAGAAAATTTGCTGCTGTCTCCCAATTCCGCAACCATAGGGGAAAACATACTGTCCCTGAATCCCAACCCAGAACTGGCAAAACTCCTGGAGCAGGCCTCCCGAGGCTGTCATGGTGAGAAAACAATGACGCTGAAAAACAGGACCTACCGTGTCAGCGCTAATCCTGTTACAGAGGGCGATCAAATCTACGGCGTGGTTTTGCTCCTGCTTGACATCACCGAAAAGGAAAACGCGGAGCATATGCGCCGGGAATTCACCGCCAATGTTTCCCATGAGCTGAAAACCCCCCTACAAACCATTTCCGGCTGCGCCGAGCTGCTGGCCAACGGCATGGTAAAGAGCGAGGATGTTCCCGTCTTTTCAAAGCAGATTGATACCGAAGCCCGGCGCATGATCCAGCTGGTGAATGATATTATCGGGCTTTCCCATTTGGATGAAGGCGCTGAGGATATGGCATGGGAGCAGGTCGATCTGTTTGCCATTTGTCAAAAGACGGCAGAATCCCTGGCCAGCGAAGCGCAGAAAGCGGGCATTCAAATCAAGCTGATGGGAGAGCCTGTTGTCCTCTGGGGCATTCCCCAGCTTCTTGGCAGCATTGTCTACAATCTCTGCGACAACGCCATCAAGTACAACCGCAAAAATGGAACTGTGTGTATATCTGTAAAAGCCGAAGGCAGCACTGTGCTTCTGTCCGTTGCCGACACAGGGATTGGAATTCCGCCGGAGGACAGGGAACGCATTTTTGAACGCTTTTATCGGGTGGACAAGAGCCGCTCCAAGGAAATTGGCGGAACAGGATTGGGGCTTTCGATTGTAAAACATGCCGCAAGGCTCCATGACGCGCAGATTTCTGTGGACAGTACCCTTGATCAGGGCACCACCGTTACGGTTAAATTTGAGCGGGATAAAAACAATCATTGAAAATATAAGGCCATGCGCCGCAGCTTCACACAAGGCTGCGGCGCATGGCTTTTAAATTCAGGATGATGCGATCAATCCCAGATATTAACGGGTGACTGCCGCTGAATGTGCCGATTCCTCTGCTTCCTCTTTGGGGCGAAGGATTCTATCCCCGGAAGCTTCCTCATAGGTGCGCTCACTGATGATATATCGGGGGCGTTTCTTTGTCTCCATGTATGTCTTGCCCACGTATTCGCCGATGACCCCAAGGGACAGCAGCTGTATTCCGCTGACAAAGCAAATGATGCAGGTGGTGCTGGCCCATCCGGAAACGGTGTTTCCCGTCATGCTTCCAACAATCGCCCAGATGATTCCAAGGAAGCTGAGTGCGGCAACCAGCAGTCCAATGGAGGTAATAATCCGGATTGGTTTAATGGACAGGCTTGTAATCCCGTCAAAAGCCAGTGCCAGCATCTTTTTCAGGGGGTAATGGCTCTCCCCTGCCAGCCGTTCATTTCGCCGATAGTAGACGCTGGTACTCTTAAAGCCCACCATCGGAACCATGCCACGAAGGAAGAGATTCACCTCTCCAAACTTTTCAAATTCCTGAAGCACCCGGCTGGACATCAGTCTGTAATCGGCGTGGTTGAAGATGATTTCGCCGCCCATCCAGCCCAGCAGCCTGTAAAAGCTCTCCGCCGTCCAGCGCTTAAAGAAGCTGTCCGTATCCCGCTCCTTCCGAACGCCGTATACAATCTCACATCCGTCAAGGTATTCATCCACCATATCGTCCATGGCGTTGATGTCATCTTGTCCGTCGCAGTCGATGGAAATCGTAATGTCGCACCTGTCCTTTGCCTCCATCAAGCCCGCAAGCAGCGCATTCTGATGGCCGCGGTTCCGGCTCTGGCTGATTCCGATAAAGTGCTCATCCTGTTCCGCCAGCGCCTGGATGATCGGCCATGTTTGATCTTTGGAACCATCATTTACGAAGAGGACCCTACTCTGGTCAGACACCTTTTCTGCCCGCACCAGTTGGTTGATCTTTTCAAGGAACATTGGTGCGGTCACTGGTAAAACAGCCTCTTCGTTGTAACAGGGTATCACAATATACAAAATGGGACTCTTCATTTCTACGCCACCTTTTATAAAACGATTTTCTCTCAGGCAAGCCTTTTAAAAGCCGCCTCAAATTTAATCTGGAATCGCAAATTCTTCCGGCAACAGCAGGGAAAACGTCACGCTGAGGTCTTTCTTTTCCGCAATGCGTTCCAGTTTAATCTGCCGAACCACTTTGGATTCTCCCGCAAAAACGCTATGGCAAATATGATTGTCACTACCACCAGCAGGTCATGACACAGAGTGAATCCGAACATCTGCTTTTGGTTATCCGCAAAACCGTTTCCCACAACAGACAACGGGTACTGAATGGAACCAATCAGCATAACAGCGGCATAGAGCATAAACAGGAGCTTCTTCCTGATTTCCATCTGGGGATTTCTGATAATCACCCAAATGCCGCCAAAGAGCAACGCGCCATAAACCGCCACATAGGCCCAGAAGGACCCAAATGTAAACACATGCCGCCAGTACAGCCAGAGACCAAGCCTCTGCACCGGATCGTGCTCCTTTGTATAATCCTGCCCCACATAAGCACGGAAGCCATTGTACAGGCCCTGGGACTCCTGGGCCGCATGGTTCAGCATTTTGATAAACTGGCCGGGCCGTTTCAGATAGTATTTGACCATGGTAAAGGTGTTCACATGGTCGTACAGGGCCGCGTCCGCCTCCTGAGAATTGGGGCTGATGACATAATCCTCATCCGGCTGATAGGCGTCCTTTCCAATATCCGGCATCATCCGAACATCAATTTCCAAATCCTCCATATCTGCCTGAGGATCATCGGATACCATCAACGCACCGTAAAACACCGACTGCCACACGGTCTGCCGGTCAGAAATCTCACTGTTATCCTGATATATCTGTACCGCGTCATGGCACAGCAATATACAGCCCAGCATTACCGCAAGGATATAGGGAATCAGTCCCTTCAATGCCAGCGGCCTGTGATAGAGAGCAAATACAATCACAAGCAGCAATACAAATGGCAGTGTCACCAGCATCTGCGCTTTTGCGCAAACCAAAAACCGTCCAGAGAACATCAGGAAGAATACACACAGCCACCCCTTCCCTGCCTCCAGCACGGACAGATGGACACAGCACGCCACAACCAGGAAAAGGCCCAGAAAGATGCAGCTTTCTCCAAACAGAGAGTTGAACCACACTACATAGCTCTCGCACAGGAAAACCACGCACAGCCCCAGCCCCAGAAGCAGGGAGGATTTTCCCAATACACCATACAAATCCCGGGTAATGGACACGATACAGAGCACCAAAACGAGATTCATCAGGATGCTCAGATACCAGGTATTAAACGGCTGATTCAGGAGATTACAGACGCCTCTGATAATGGCCGCGGGATAGACCAGGCTGTATTTGGGATTGATGGATGTCAGGGTTGTCCAATCAAAGCAGTCCCGATAGGCATAGGTTTCAATGACTCTTCTTCCCAGCTGGGCCTGGGTGTTGTAGAAAATATCACCCTCCCAAATGATGTCCAGTTGGTCCATCATTCGGCCAAAGTCGCCGTTGTTGACGCAGCCCGCTCTGGGGGACGCAAACTGAATGACCGCCGACATCAAAAGCGCCACACAGAGCACCACGAAAGCAGCATTTCGCCCGCTGGACACACTCCAGCCGCAGAAATTGGCCAGACCATGGCGGACTCCCGCAATCGGCAAATGTGTTCTCAGTCTCCTGTCTTCGGTCAGTCTCCACTCCTGGGAGTCGTCCGGTACGCTAGACTCATTCTGGGTCCTTTGGAACCACACAGACAGCACCTCAGCCCCCTTAAGCGCCGCCATGAGCGCCAGACTGCCCCCCAGAATCAGGGCAAACACGGCGCACAGCCTGGCAAGCTCCAGGGAATCCCGCCCCATGCTGACAAAGTGCATGGGCACATAACTGTAAACGCTTGCGCCCCAGAGCCACAAGACAGCGGAATAGGCCAATGATTTCCAGGATTTCCCCTTGAACCAGAAATACTCCAGGATCGCCGACATGACAGTCCAAATCAGGAGGAACAGGTTCAAACCTTCGTAATTCTCGGGTAGAATGATCTGAATCAGGGTATCGGCGGGGGACCAGCTCCGGCTTATTTTACCATCTTCGCTGTTCCTCATCCCGACGGCAAGGGCCCGCTGTGATTCAAAGCTCTGGAATCCGGTGCTCTGGGCGTTGACTGTTCTCAGGAGGGAGAACGGGTGCGCCAAGTACCACTTGGCTATTGAGGCGTGATTCAGTTTGTGAAACAGCAATTCCGCTTCCTGCGCATCCCGGGGATTATGGGTATACGCCCCGGCATCCAGATAGTAAGACTTTCCAATATCCTCCGCATAGCTTTCATCCAGGCCAAAGGCCTCCAGCACCTTCTGAGGCTCCTTTGATGTTTCCAAAAAGCCCTGAAAAGCCGCATGATAGGCGGATGCGTCGGACTGAACATCCAGGCTGCTGCCATGGTATGCCAAGGACGAGGAAGACGCCACGAGAATAACAAACATTGCAGCTACGGCGGCAGAAGTCCCCCGGGCACCGCTTTTCCGCTGAGAAAGCAGGATCAGTATAGTGGCTCCCAATACAAGCGGGATAAAGACGCAGGTAATATCCGACGCATTCAGGAAGAAGATCGCGGCTGCCAGGTATCTGCATAACCCCATGGCTCCCCCATTCTTCCCGTAGGCAAGCATTCGCAGGCTCTCACCGGTGAACCACAGCAGCCCGATGACCACCGTACCTACCGTGTACAAGGAGCCAAAATATGCGGTAAGATTGCGATTGCCCATCAGAATCAGCAGCGCAATCCCCGGGATGATAGCCCACTTCCCTGCAAGATACGCACAGCCGCGAATTACCATGTAAATCCCGTATGCCGCAAGCACCGAATAGATGATGTACAAATAGGTCGTGGAAAAATCCAGGCCAAAGGGCTGGGTAAAAAGGCGGATCAGGGTAATCGGGTAAAGAATACTGCTGTTACCGTTGGGGGAAAACAGCTTTGCGTAGGAGAAGCATTTGTAGGAGTAGGTTTCGATAACTCTGTCATAGGTCCAGGTTGCCGGCTCCTGCTGATCCTCCTGGGTATAGGTAAGGCCAGCAGCTTCCATCACAGGCAAAAACTTCCCCGTATCCATGGTTCCAAGTCTATTGGGTGCAAAAAGGCCCGACAGCAGAACCGCCAGCGCCGCCAGGGCAAAAACAAGCCCCAGCATCTTTGCGCTGTTAACCGCCTCTGTTCTGAAATATGCTCTGATATTCTTCAAGTAACCGCCGCTTTTCATTTTTCTACCAACACCCTTATTGCGCCGTTTCATGATCCGTAACTGTGAACTGCAGAATCTTTGCCTTTGAGAACCGGAAGGGATTCCCATTGACGTCTACAGCACAGCCCAGATGCAAGGTGCCATCGTAAGTGGACGTCTGGCACACAACATGTTCTGCAACCGGTTCCCCATTGACGAAAACGGAATATTCATATCCCTCTTTCACAATTTTAAGGTCATTTTCCGGCTGCGGGGGAAGCGGGGCTTCGATGCTGATCTTTCCCAGGGTCAGATTCAGTGTATTGTCATCCAGCTGGGTAATCATCAAGCCCCGATAGTTTTTCGGGTCCTCCGCGAAGCAGGAGGCAAGCATCTGCCCGCCCTCCGGAGTTTTCCGGAAGCGCATTTCCAGCGTCCAGCTCTTATCGATGGTGTCATACAGCTGCACACCGGTATCGATAAACTGCTTGCTCCCGTCTCCGATAAAGGGCTGGGGCAGCTTGTAAGAAACGGGAGATGCCTGTTTCTGCTCGGGAATCGGTTTGCGCTCCGGATTCCACTCCAAGATTCTCTCGGGGCTCATGCTCCCCTTGTAAACCTCCAGATTGTATACCGTCACACCGCTGAAACGCATCTTCTCGCCGCTGGGCGTCTCCTGGCATCCGATCAGCAGATTGCCGCCATAGCTGTCCGCCTCGATGGACATATCTTCGACAACACGCTCCCCGTTGATGTACACATTGTACTGATACTTCTCTTTGGAAATCGCTACGGTAATCTCAGAGTTTTCCGGCACGGTGAAAATCTCACTCCGGATTCCATAGAGAACGTTGATCGACCCCGGATCAAGGTGCCGCACCATCAATCCACGATACCCTTCCGCCTCTTCATTGAAGCAGGAGAAGTACACCCCTGCCCCGTTACCAGGGTCTTCGGAGAATTTTGCAAGAACTGTCCAGGAATCCTCCGGATCAGCGTAAAGAGGCATTCCGGTATCCAGGTATTTTTCAACGCCGTCGCCGATAAATTGCTCTGTCAGCTCAAAATCCGCCGAAGAGCCCGCTGCGGGTGCTTGATGGGATTGGGGCAGCGGGATGGGATCCGGATTCCAGTCCCTGATTTGCTCCCCGGTCAGGGCCGTGTTATAAAGCTCCAGATTCTCCACAGTGGTTTCGCTGTAACGGAACCGTTTTCCATTTTCATTCACCTGGCATCCCAGAAGAAGGGTTCCGTCATAGGCATTAGAATTATTCATCCTCTGTTCACCGACTTTTTCCCCATCTACATAAATCTCGTACCGCACCCCGTTCTTCACCACAGCCAGGTCTATGGTGTCGCCAAAGTCGGTTATTTCGGTTTTGGTTATTTCGTCAAAAATAACATAGATGGTATCCTTCTCCCGGCGCACCAGAATTCCCCGGAGATTTCCGGTTTCCTCACTGAAGCAGGAAAGCCATACCTTGTCGTTGGATGTGCAGTTTGTATCAATTCTGGCAAGCAGCGTATAGGAGGCAAAGGGAATGGCATAAAGCTTTTCACCCGTATCCAAATAGTTCAATCCACCGCCGATAAACTGCTGCTCCAAGCGATAGACGCAGGGATCCTCTTCTTTGGCTGCCGTGTTCCAAATATGGTTCGGGTCCAGTCTCCGATCTGGAAGCTCATAGTGGCTCTTGATATAATACGCCAGATAGGAGGAATACTTTTTGATTCCGCCGTAGTTGAAATGTCCCGGATCGAGATAATCCCTTTCCGTGTCAATGCCAATTTCCTGATAGAAGTTGTTGAAATTCAGGAAGGTAATCTGATGCTCTTCCGCAATTTCAGCAATTTTGTTGTATCTCTTCTGCTCAATTTCATGCAGCTCATAAGGAGCAGAAACCAGGAGCAGGGGGATATTCCGCTCCTCGCACAAATCAATGATTTTCAACAAATAGTTACCCAGTTTTTCGGAAAGCTCTGCCGTCTCCGTAATATGGGTATAATCCGGGATATGAATTGACTGCACATGTGTCAAAAGGGATGCATGCGACTGAATTTCTGTATGACGGTTCCAGAAAAAATACTGAAAATCTTCGTCAGTAAGGCTTGCATACCGGTAGTGATATGTTGGAATCCCCAGGAGCACACTATATTTGTATTCCGGTCTGGCAGAAACATTGATCGCATCGATCTTATTTTTTGACATCCGCATTCCGACGATATTTTTTACCGTGTTCTCATAAGTATCGTACTCAATATCATTGGTCGCCAAGTGGGTGTCCATAACCACAAGCTTTGGTGTCTGGTACTTCAGACATTCCTTCAAATAAAAGTAGGAATTCCAGGTAGGCTGCATACCTCCCCAGCAGGCATAGGCCGCAATCCCCTGCTCGTTCCATAAAAAAGTTGGATCCACGTTTAATCCAATATGGCTTGTGCCTATCAATAAAACATCTACTGTATCCTCAGGCAGGTCATAAAAATTCGCCATGGGCTTGACGCCATCGGTATATTTGAATTTTAGAACGCTGTCTACAAAATAGAAGACGGCAAAAAAACAGCCAAGGAAGCAGATTGTCAATATAATTTTCTTTAGCCTTTCTTTGATCATAATGACACCCTCAATGACGAACTCTTAGAACTGGAAGTAAATGAACTGGGAGGCATCGTAGTTCGGACCGTAGAAGCCAAAAATCAAGATGAAAAAGATTGCTCCCAGGTAAATGCTCCAGCGGAACCAGAGGTTCTGCTGCAAAACCCAGCTCCGGATTTTAACGCCTCTCTCATGGACAATGTCCACAGTCAGAAGGACCGCAATTGACAGAATACCAATCCAAAAATCCACCTGGGACAGTCCCAGGGTATACAGGGTTCCATCCACCAGCACCCAGGGGTTAAATTGGGAAAAGATACGGCTGATAATCTGGAGCGCATCCGCCATGGAGTCCGCACGGAAAAATATCCAGGTGAAATCCACCAGGATGAAGGTAATGACCGTGGAAAGGATTCTCCAGCTTCCGCTCTCCTGCCTGATTTTGAAAAATGCCTTCAGCTTCTGACGGGGCTTTTTCGTAAGATCGGCAATGACCTGGAACAGTCCATTCAGGCCGCCCCATACCACATAGGTCCAATTTGCGCCATGCCACAAACCGCTGGTCAGGAAAACGATCATGATATTGCGGTACTTGGCCAGCTTTCCTTTTCGGTTGCCGCCCAAGGGAATATACAGATAGTCCCGGAACCAGCTGGTCAGGGAAATATGCCATCTTCTCCAGAAGTCGGAGACGGAGTTTGCCAGATAGGGCTGTCGGAAATTTTCCATCAGCTCAAAGCCCATAACCTGGGAAGCTCCGATGGCAATGTTGGAGTAACCGGCAAAATCGCAGTAAATCTGCACGGCGAAAAACATCACAGCGATGATGATCTCTATTCCGGAATAATAGCTGTTATACAGGAAGACCTGATTGACCAGAACCGCCAGCCGGTCTGCCACCACCAATTTCTGGAAAAATCCCCAGAGCATAATCATCAAACCGCGGCAGACTCTCTCAAAATCGAAGGAGTGCTTCTCGTAAAACTGTTCCAGCAGCCGGGATGACCTCTCGATTGGCCCTGCCACCAGCTGGGGGAAGAAGGACACAAATACCATGTACTTTAAAAGGTTTTTCTCAACTTTAACATCGCCCCGGTATACATCCACGGTGTAACTCAGCGCCTGGAAAATATAGAAGGAAATGCCCACAGGAAGCAAAACATCAACCTTGGGAACCACGAACCGAATACCCACCGCCTGGAAAAGCTGATTGACGCTGTTAACCGCAAATCCGGCATATTTGAAAAAGGCCAGAATCGTCAGATTTAAAATGAAGGAAATCGCAACGATGCCTTTACTCTGCTGACGGTTGGCGTCATCCTTCCCATTTTTCACAATGTTCCCAATGGCCAAGCCGCTGAGCCATGTAATAAAGGTGGACACAAACAGCAGCAGCGCATATGCGGCATTCCAGCACATGTAGAAGTAATAGCTGCACACCAGAAGCCAGATATACCTGATTTTGTGAGGAATCACAAAATATATCAAGGTCACGATTGGGAAAAAAATCAAGAAATCAAGAGAATTAAACAGCATCAGCGATTCTCCTCACCATTGTTTATTCAAACTTTACCGTTCCAAACTGCGCATATACCAGCAGCGGCATCAGCTGATCGAAAGCAGTTATATCCTTTCCACTCCTGTCATTGCTGAAGCCTCCATAGAAAGGGCTGTTTTGATCCGTTACTCTGGACCGTTCCATTTTTGAGATTGCCAGCATATAGATTTGGGCGTCCCCTGCTTCCGCGCCAATCATTGCCGCAATGGCATACACAGCGGTAGAATCATAGGCATACCCCGCCGGTACGCTGCCATCCACTTCATATCGGGCTGCAAGATTATCTTCCAGCAGCCTTTCACGAAGCCATTCCAGTGAGCTTTCCTTCAGCATCCCCGCTTCGGCAAGGTGGTAAAGTGTCATCAGGCCCTCGGCCGTGTGAATGCTGCTATTGGAATATCTGTTTTTCTGATAATCCCAGGAGCTGTAGTAAAGCGGGAAGGCGTCTCCGATATAGCCGTTCTCCACAATGGTCCGGAGAGCCTCGCTATATTCCGAAAGGCCGCCAACCGCTTCCGCCAGCTTATCCATGGTGCTAAAATCCGCATAGCACAGAGAAATGCTCCTCCCAGCCTCTTTCACGTTAAAATCATAGAAGGAAGCAATCTGCTTGCGATACAAATTCCGTTTTTGGATGTTTGCGGCCAGCTGGGCATATTCCTCATATCCACCCCAGCGGGTTTGGGCTTTTTGCAACGCTCCGGCGATGCGAAGGTCATCAAGGAAGGCATTCGCCCCTGCCTTTTCTCCATTCTCCGTCACATACCAGGCAACAAGTCCATCCTTCTGCATGTAATTTTTCACAAAGGAATAGGCACTGTCAAACAGCTCCCGGTCCCCTGCCGTGACGGCATACTCCATCAGCAGTCCCATGGATTCGCTGAGCACATCATGGCCGGACGGGTGCCCGCCGGCCCCTTTCAGGCAATTGGTATACACGCCGCCTTCTTCGTTTCTCATGGAGTTATTCAGGAATGCCAGCAGTGATGCCGCGCTGCCCTGCTGTGCATAGTCCAAAAGGGCATCCAGCTTCTCTGCGCTGTCGATAACAGATGCCTCCATTGCTCTTACATAGCCATCCGGGTCTACAACAATGGTGGTTGGAATTCGTTTAACGCCGTATGCCTGATAGGCCTTCAAATCCACATCATACAGACAGTCCTGGTAGAAGTGGTTTTCCGCAAGATAGGCGGCGGCCTTTTCCACGCTTTCCTCTTTCCTGGGATCTGTTTTGTTGATTAAAACAATTCTGGTGGCTTCTTTCGTCTTCAGCAGTTCCTCAAACTCCGCCAGGTGCGTCAGCTGCTTTTCGCAATAGGGGCACCAGGTCCCCCAGTACATCAGTACAAGGGTCTCCCCCGGATATTCCTTTTTAAGATCCACCGGGCTGCCTTCCGCGGTTTCAAAAACCGTCACAGGCAGCTTTTTCCCGTATTGCAGATTCTGGGGAAGGAAGTCAGACGGCTGGGTCAGGGAATCAACCGATTCCCCACCCTCTTGGCCTTCTACAGCGGATTCAGCAGTTGGCTCCGTTATATCCGCCTGATCTTCCGTATCCTGAGAATTCATTTCATACAGCATCCAGACACCGATGGCGATAACCGCCAGGAGCACAACAATTCCAACCACGCAAATTCGCTCCAGAACTTTCAGTCCGTCATTCTTTTTCATATGCTTCCGAGACACTGACCTTTATCAAGCCCTTTTCCAAGGCATCCTTCATGTCAAACTGGCATTTCATGGCTTCCTCCCGCAGAGCTTCCCGTTCCTTTTCGTCTTCCATCCTTCTGCGAAGGCGCTCCGTATCCTCCAGAATCATTCGCTCCAGGCGTTCTTTCTCTTCACGAATCCGAAGAACCTTCGCCCGGTTCATGGCATAGATTCCTTGCAGAGCGCACCCTGCCATGATGGCAATCATGAACAGAGCATGGTAATGATAACGGTTCTGATTCTCCACAAGCAGGTGCATTGCCACCGTCCCGAGGAAAATCAAGGTAAAGGGATACTCATCGTCCATTCCCTTTTTCCACAAAAACAGTCCGCCGATCCCGGCAAAAGCCATCACGATCAGATAATACAGATTGCCCACGTCCCGGCTGCTGTACAGGAAATCCTGCCGCTGCTTTGTCAGAGTCCCCTGCTGATCCATAAACAGAATGTTCCAGGTGCTTCCAAAGTCATCATTTCCCCAAAGCACCTCATATTTATGGAGGAACAGATTGAGTATGCTTCTAGGGTCTCCCTTCAGGCGCTGAATGGCCAAATCCCGGCATGCCAGATGGGCCTGCGTTGCGTTCCCGGTGCGGTCCAATGCGGCATACAGATAATCCGCATCCTCCTGATTCCATCCACCCTCTGATTCCACATTCAGTCCCACCAAGAGGTTATAGCCAAAGGAGGAACTTCCGGAGGCAAGAGGCCGCTCAATGGTGTATTCAATCCCTGCGCTGCAAAGACTGGATACGCACAGATAGCAGATTATGATAATTGCGCAGCGCATCCAGCCCTTTGACAAAACCACCAGAGAAATCGGTTGATCGATGGGTTCCCGGGGCGGAATGTGCATCCGCTGAAAACAAATGCAGAGCACAATTGTGATTAGCACAATCAGAGCCATGGGCCGTACACTGGCACACAGCGCCAGCAAAATCCCCAGCAAAACGTGCAGCAGAACGCCGAGCGTAGGATGCTTCATATCTGCCCCGCATTTTTTCAGGGATACAATGAACAGGTAAACGCACAGCATCATCAGGAAGGAAAACAGATATTCACTGGCAACCATATTCATATAAAGAATCTGCGAGGGCCAGAATGCGGACAACAGCAGCGCACACAGCCCCGCCTGGACGCCGCCTGCCAGCCTTGCCGTGCGATAGGTCAGAAACACCGTGCCCACCGCCAGGAATACATTAAATCCCTGGGCGGCAAAAACACTCGTTCCAAACAGCCGGAAGATGCCGGAGAGCACATAGGAATATCCAAATACATGGGGAAACATCGCGATATAATTGCAGTATCCCTCCCCTGCCTCCACCAGCATTCCCCTTTTCAGCAGGTCAGCGATTTCATAGTAGGTTTTGTAGTCCGATTCCGGCTTCATGGGCATCCGCTGTATGTACGTCCATCTCATATAGAAAGCAACGCACAGCACCGCAGTGACCACCACAGCTTCCAAAACGTTGAACAGCCGTTTTTTCCTGTGAATCCAGTCTTCCAGCTGGGTCCGGGCAAGGATTGCGGCAGCTCCATTCAATGTCAGCCATATGACAAGCAGAAGTGTAAGAAACGTTCCCTTGAGAAGATAGGGGTATTCACGTCCTTCTCCAAGACTTGTAACACCACAGACCAAGACGTAGAGAATTCCCAGCAAATATAGAATTATGACAAAATAGCTGAACACATTCTTTTTGGGTTTCATATGGCAATGATCCTTCCATTTTCTACTTCTTTTGTCTCCAGTATACACGAATCAGAATCAAAACTGCCGCCAGAAGGAACAGCAGCATGACCGATGCGGCCACAATGGTAAAGATCGCCGCCTCTTCGTTGCTCTCAAGCATACTCTTCAGAATCGGTTCCTTCACCGTCTCTTTTTTCCCGGCCAGTGCAAAGGTTTTGATTTCCAGATCGCTGTCAATAAGAATCGTGTCCTTTTCCAGCTTCCACACATTATTGGACAAGCTGATAAATTCTCTCAGATTTTCCATGGTGGTGTCATCCGTGGCAGCGACTACCAGAACGGCACGGTCCTCACAGTAGGGCGAATACATCAGCTGCATGGAAACCAGCTCGGGGGCATAGGCATCCGACAGGATGAAGGAGTCGTTGCTCTGGAATGCCAGGCCGTCCTCCCGATACCGGAAATAAAGCTTGTCATTCAGTTCCCGAATCAAGCTGTTATCGGAATAGTTTCCGATGACAATCAGGTTATGGGCCTTATCCTCATCGCTGGACAGCGAGGAAGCGTAGGCTGCCTGGATTTTGCCATAGGGTGTCAGGCTCTCGCCATAACGCGCAACCACCTGGCCCAGGGTATCCAGTTCCACAGCGGAGATTTGATCCGGAATAACCACACACAAATCATGGAACTTGGAAGAAACCTCGAAGGGATAGGGCCTCTGAGAGAAGGTAAACTCATTGCCGGTGCCCACGGGGAGATAGAACGTGGAATCGCTCGTCACATAGGCCCAGGGCATCTCATCCAATCTGGGAGTACAGAACAAATCCGGCAGCTCCAGCTCAAAGGCGATGGTAATCTTTCCAGCATAGGTTCCCACAACATCCGCCGGCATGGTAAAGGCCAGCTCGTCTCCCCCGGCATTGGCCTTGGTCAGCTTTTTGCTTGCCACGGGAACATCGCCCCAATACACGGTGATCATGGAGCGCCGGAAATCCAGGTTTTCGCTGTAGCGGAATTTCAGAACCACCTTTCCGGAATTGGAGAGCACATAGCCGCCGGAGAACGGAAGATAGATGTCCCCCTCCTGATGGAACGGCCCAACAAAGGACAGGCCGCTGTTCATCAGCCCCTCCAGGGTGTAGCGTCCGGCCTCCATATCATTGATGTCTGCTTTGTCCATAATCACACGGGAAGCATCTTCTTTGACGAAGGTCTGATCCGTTTTCTCCTGGGAGACACGGTCCTCATCCAGGAGCATGATCACCGCTTCCATCAGGCAGCTTTCATTGTCGGAGGTAATCAGAAGCATGGGACGGTTTTCTTCGCTCATTAGAATCTTAACCAGTGCCTGATGCTTCAAATTCTGCCCCCCGATGGAAGTGTCAACAATTCTCTGCTTTTCCTGGCTTAAATGATCGTACAAAGAAACCAGAATCCGGTAATCAGCATCAGGCGACACATCAGAAACTCTTACCAGGGAAATCCGGTCCTCCAGCGCAGTCTCATTTCCCAAGTCCGCTCTCAACATCAGAGCTGCCGCCAGTTCCCCTTCGGCACAATTGTCGGATACCATAATGCAGGTCGAAGCGCCTGTCTCGTCAATGGTGGACATAAAGGGATAGGGATACTCCGAAATTCTCTGCTGATAGGGCTTCAAATCATAGCCAACCTGAATAAAGGAGCTCTTGCGAATGCTGATCCAGTTGGCGCCCGAAAAATCATCGATACATCCCTCGTCATCGTAGATGCGGACATATCCGGTTATTTCAAACCTGTTGTACCCCTCCGTCAAAAGCTCCAAGGGAAGCTCCACAAAGAAGGTCTGGGCTTTTCCATTCTGATAATCCATTGCATAGGAAACAACCGGCACTCCGTTGACCATAAATGTCAGCGACGCCGGAACATCCTTTATCAGCTGGCTCAGCTCAACCTCAATCTGAGCATAGGCGTACCGGGCATCCCAATACTTGGGAATTTGGAAATAGTAAGCATTGGCTTCAAAGATTCCGCTCAGCACAATGTCTTCGCTGTAGCCAAAGTCCTTAAAGTAATCTGCTTCTACAGTTGGAATCTCCAGGAGCGGATTCTCAGCATCCTCAGGATTCATTCCCATGATGTATTGCAGAACCTTTTGAGGTCCTTCCTGAATCTGTGCGTCAGGCGTCTCTGGGCGCGGCAACTCTGCCTCCTCTGAATTTATTTTATCATCCTGAGGCTCCTCCGGGGCTTCTGGTTCAGGAATCGGCTCTTCCGCGTCCTTTTGACCCATTACCATGATGGATTGCAGAATGTCCTGAAAGCCTGTTTTGGTTTCAGGAGTCTGCGTCGCCTCTGCCTCCTCTGAATATATTTTATCATTCTGAGGCTCCTCCGGGGGTTCCGTTTCAGGAATCGGCTCTTCCGCGTCTTTTTGACCCATTACCATGATGGATTGCAGGAAATCATGAAAGCCTGTTTTGGTTTCAAGAGTCTGCGGCACCGCTGTATCCTCTGAATTTATTTTATCATCCTGAGGCTCCTCCAGGGCCTCCGTTTCAGGAATCGGCTCTTCCGCGTCCTTTTGACCCATTACCATGATGGATTGCAGAATGTCCTGAAAGCCTGTTTTGGTTTCAGGAGTCTGCGTCGCCTCTGCCTCCTCTGAATATATTTTATCATTCTGAGGCTCCTCCGGGGGTTCCGTTTCAGGAATCGGCTCTTCCGCGTCTTTTTGACCCATTACCATGATGGATTGCAGGAAATCATGAAAGCCTGTTTT
>CAZYWM010000005.1:22738-48750 GCA_964651615.1 uncultured Oscillospiraceae bacterium
TTATTTCACCCTCACTTTCTTCTGAAGCTCAGCTTCTATTTCCCTGTCCGCATCGGTTCCCTGAACAGACTCCACATAACGCACGGTCTTGTCCCATGTGACTTCCTTATGGAACAGCTTGTCGGTTATGCTCATCCAGATGGCCTTCAGCACCACAAAAACCCACAGCTTTGCATAGGTAAACAGCATCAGCAGAACCAGCAGCGCCGACTCCAGAGAAAACTCATTTTTCTCCGTGGCAAGGGTCAGCATGACGTTGAACACAAAGACCAGGATGGCCATGACCCACAACAAAGTGGAGAAGCCTCCAAGGGTGACATGAATCCACCCAAGGATACCGCCCAGGAAGATAACATCGGAGATTACCAAGGAAGAGAGCATCAAAATGTACACAATCAAGTAATACAGCACATCCAGCCGCATGGGGCCCGCTTTCCTGTCGAAGATATATCGGAAGTTCTTTACCAGAACATACAGATTTCCCTTTGCCCATCGGGTCCTTTGCCGAAACCACACTCCCAGCAGATGGGGCTCCTGCTCCCAAGTGACCGCCAGGGGCATCTGCTTGATGTAGTAGCCCATCCGGTAGAGCCGGAAGCTGATTTCCGTATCCTCGGAAAGGGCCTGGGTATCCCATCCGCCGATCTCTTCAATGATGCTTCTGCGAATCACGTAATTCGTACCCGGAATGGTACACAGCTTGAAGAAGAAGTAACGTCCGGCCTGGTTCATGCACTGATAGGTCAGCGTCTCGATGTTTACGAACCGGCTCAAAATGGAGGCGTTTCTGTTTCTTGTGCGGAATTTTCCAATTACCGCGCCAAGCTTATCATCGGCCATCAGATTTTCTACCAAGATGGTCAGCGCGTCGGGCTCCGGAGTATTATCCGCATCGTAGACCGCAATTACCTCGCCCTTTGACACGGAATAACCAATGTTCAGCGCATTTGATTTTCCCTTGCCGCCCACCTCCGGGCCGGTACTGATGACAATGAGCTTACGATCCGGAAATTCCCGCTGGACTTCCTCAAGCTTTTCAGCCGTATCGTCGGTGGAATTATCATTGATCACGATGATCTCATATCGATCCTTGGGATAAGCAAAATTCAGCAGAGCCCGCACCGTCCGGACGATGACCAGGCTTTCATTATGTGCCGGCACCAGAACGCTTACCATCGGGTATTCCTCCAGCGGAATACGCCCGTCGGTTTTCTCCACCCGCATGTAGTAAATAAACCCGCCAATCGAGAGTATTACATTTAAAATCATCAGAAGCCATATGGAAATGATCGCGTATAGCGATAACGCATCAGCAAATGTCATTCTTTTCCCTTCTTCTCTTCTTTAAAGAAATATCTTCGTGTTCGGATTCTTGCATAGACGATGGACACGGCAAAGACAACCAGCACAACCACAACCAGGGCGATCAGCAGTCTGTTTTGACTTTGCAGGTCCAAGGTGATTTTCCGCAGTGCGGTTCGGCCAAAATCATAATCCGTATCATATTCTACAGGCTCAAAGGTGATCTCCGCTCTCTCCCCGTTCAGGTACAGCACCCGGTCCCGACATTGGATGGAATAGTCATTCAGCCAAACGCTATGGTCAAGCACCCACAGGTCCATAAAGGGATTTGAGGAGAAACGGCTGTTTTCCACAATCTGGAGAATTTCTTCCTTTTCTGTGGAGCAGGGTAAATAATGGACCGAGGAATAGCAGCGAAGCTGAGATACGCCGGAATGGTCCAGCTGAATATCTGGATAGATCAGCTGATGCCCCTGGCGGAGAAATTCATTTGTATGGGTGTCCAGAGAAAAGCCGGTATCCTTGCCGTCGTCATACACCAGTACCGTACTATATCGTTTAAGTGCTTCCTGAAAGACCTTTTTGTGCGTCCAACTGTAGGGCACCTCGATTCCCATGGGATAAACCCCATTTTCCACATAGGGCATGGTCATCTTTGTCAGCATTTCATTCAGTTCATCCACATCCGACAATTCTTTATGGATAATCGGCGCATGGAGAACAATCATTGCATTGTTCTTCTGGGCGTAGGCCAATACCTGGCAGAATTCCTTTACGGAAGGAAAATCCCCATGATCCAAAATTGGCATAACAGAAATCAAATATGGAACCTGCTGCTCTGCCACAATTTTCACCAGGTCCATCAGCTTATCTGCCGGCATAAACGGATATACCTCGTCGATCACCAAATACTGCGCGTAATCCGGTGGAGAGTCCTGATAAGGCCACAGCCAATTTTGCAGCTCCTGCATCAGACTGGCTCTCGCCAGCTTTCCCTCATAGGACGTAAGAGGCAGAAAGGAAACATCCGAAACACAGGCGCAAAATGGGTATTCCTTTGCTCCCATGTAGATTGACCCGTTCCGATATTGATCGTCCTGCAAGGCAATTTCCGCCATTTCCTCAATGACAATCTGTTCCTCATACTCCTGGTTTCCATCAAAGGAATAGACAAGCACTCCCCTGCTCTGGGCTTCCTCCCCCAAAATGAGGTCCTTCTGGCCCTTCTTCCGGAGGTAGGTTTTCAGGTAGCTGCTGCCGATCACCATGCGCTTTCCCTCAGCTTTCAGCAGCTTCTGATCAAATTCCTCGGTCGTCTTCCGAAGGTTCAGGCAGATGATGTACTGGTAACGGTCCATGGAATCCTGGCATTCTGTCACCGTACCAAAGTCAACAACCTTCCCCATGGAAGAAATCAAATTGACCAGCGTTTCCACGTTGTTTGTGACCTCTTCCCCGGGATGCTCATCATAAACCAGGAGTATCTCTCCCGGCTCCTCCGGGAGGACTGATTCCGCCCTTGCGCACATCGGGAAAAGCAGGGCAAAGATACAGCAGGCAATCCCAGCGAACAGTCCTCTGCTAAACGTCATACTGAAACTCATTTTCCGCTCTTTTCTTTAACTCAATGGAATTGGCAATTGCTTCTTTATCATACTCCGCAATTCCGGTCCGGACATCCACCCGAATGGAACGCTTCAATGTATTGCGGAAGCGGTCTGTTTTTGCCAGATTGTTCTGGATTCTGCCCTTCATGATTTCCGCGCCTGCTTTGTTGCAGGTGCAGATGATTCCCATGCCGCCCTTTTCGTCCAACGCGTAGAGTCGGTCTTCCAGGCGGATGCTGTCTTCCAGCACCTCGGCATAGATTTGACGAAGCTCTTCAAACTGGTGCACACTCAGGATGGAGCGAAGCTCCTGCTCATATCTGAGCTCCATGACCATCAAGGTCAAAGGCAGATTGTTTCTTCTGCAAAAGGCCATCTGGCGTTCCAAATCCATGTAGAAGCTCTTGATGTTGTACAGGCCTGTGACACGGTCCGTGGTGATCTGCTCCTCCACCTGCTTCTCCAAAATCTCTGTCATCACTTCAAGCTCACTGAACGAATTCATGAACCATACCATGGACAGAATGCAGATCATCGGCAAAAACAGCCAGGCAAAGGAGTACAGCTGAATCTGCTGGCCCTCCATCAGCCCCTGGTAAATCTTGTAGATGGCAAAGAAGCTGGTTTGGATGCCGCCGAGAACCACGGCAATGTAGCGGAACTTATAGGCAGCCAGAATGATTTCCCCGCACAGGATCAGATACATAATCAAATTTTCCGTGCGCTCTCTTCCCGAGGAGACAGCTATCAAAGCGCAGGCTCCCAAGATTCCTGCCAGAAAAACCAGAAGTCCCAAATCCTGTTTTAACACTCTTAAATTCGTCTTCCGAATTTTCTTATTGATGTTAGAGTCTTTATTCATTTGTCTCCTCCAAAATGTTCAGCTTGTGCAGAACCTCGGCCATCACATAGTAGAACAAAATATCCATTACCACGCCCATTGTGATGTTGAACTGGATCAGCTGCGCGTCTCCGCTTTTGCAAATGACGTAGGTCAAATCCGCAATGCCAATCAGCACCATGCTCATCATCATCCAGAAGTACACATACATCCACCGTTTGACCGCGTGGCGGTTAAACACCTTTCTGCCGGACATTGCGGCAAAGGCAATCACCAGAATGAGCAGATAACCAATGGTCTTGGGCGCGGAGCGCTCTTTGAAGATGCTCCACATGGACCAGAAAATGCTCTTGCCCATTGCAGGCATCCCCGTGCTTTTTTCATAATTGCCGCAGTAATCTCTTCGGAGGTTAAACGCCGCTTTAATGCCGATGTCCCACATGGAGAGCAAGGAACCCGGATTCCTTATGTAAGAAAGTAGGACATCCTGAGCGGAATATTTGTCCAGGAAACCGTTTTGAAGCAATTCATTGCTGATTTCCGATGCAGGGTAGTAATCGTAGAGGGAGGAATCCGCCAGGACAGAATAAGAGACGTCAATTCCCATTTTCTCCAGCACATCATCCGGCCTCTGGGCCTGCAGCAGCACCCCTCTTGTCATGGAGTGGACTTTGCTCACGTCGTCAAATTCCTCCCCACAGCGAGCAATGCTGAATACCGAGCTGCCCAGAAGCACACAGGCCAGCAGCACCGCGACAACCTTCTCATCCACTCTGGAGAAGATGCGAATCTGCAAAAATAGGAACATGGCGTAAATCATTCCCGCAAGAAAAAATCGCTTCTCCAGCAGGCACAGGACTGCACCAGCCGCGGCGATCACCAGAATCGACAGAATATTCCATCTTCGTTCCTTGTGCAGCGAAAGGGCGGCCCCCGCGAAATAAAGCAGGCAGATAAACACCAGAGCGTCTTCATACAGGGAGTTGAAGTAGGCAAAATAGGAAATATCCGAAAAAATCAGGACACCCAGTACGCACAGCACGACCCCCTCTGTGAAGAAGGAAACCCGCTCCAGCGCCGAGTGAAGCACCAAAAAGACGGCCGGAAGATAAAGCACCAGATAAATCAGCGCCAGAAACCTGACATCAAAGATATTATCCGCGGTGAACAGGGAATCCACCGCCTTTGCCAGCTCCACAAATACGTTTTGCGAACTCAGGAACTCCCGTCTCTTTTCCGTCATTTCATAGCTTTTGATAAAATATTCATTTGAGTTAAACTGACCTTCCGTATCACTCTGCCGGTAGGAGAGCCCGAATTCCTGCATCTTCTGATTTCCGATGCTGTCATTCGCCATTCCGATATAGGCCGGGAGAAAGAGGATGATTACAGAAAGAGCCAAGCATACTCCCGTTCCAATCAGCGCCAGAAGGGACGGAGAATACCGCTCCCGCATCTTTTTGTTCAGCGCCGCTCTTTTCTGCCAAAGGCACTGGATCATCACCGCGATTCTGGATAGGACCCTCCAAAAAACTTTTAAAACCATATTGATTCATCCATTTTTTAATGATGTTTCTACCGAATGAATATGTGATATTGATTTCAAAAAAATATTTTTCCGTGATCGATTATGTACAAAAATATCTTTGAGCTTGTACTTGCTGAAAAACATATACACATACATTATACGATAGCTCTAATGAAATGTCCATTCCAAATTTATACAAAATGTCAAATATCCACAAAAAATGGCGAAAAATATCCCAGCCTCACTGGAGGCTGGGATAAATCATTGCGTTGGGCTTGTGTTACTTGACCTTCTTGGCTGCCTTTGCCTTGGCCTTGGCTTCCTGAGCCTTCTTGGCCTCAGCCTTTTTGGCCTCTTCGGCGGTCTCATTGGTGGAGAGAGCCCACTTGGCCAGCTCGATGCGAACCTGGTCAGCGCCGGTTTCCATCACCAGCTTGTCATCCTTCACATTGACAACGGTGCCGCAGATGCCGCCGATGGTGGTAATCCGGTCGCCAACCTTCACGGCGGAACGCATGGCCTCGGCTTCCTTCTTCCGCTTGTTCTCGGGACGAATCAGCATGAAGTAGAAAATACCCATCATCATGGCCAGCATAATCAGGGTGCTGGTCATACCGCCGGCAGCGGAAACGGTGGTCTCAGTCAGGAAAAGATTCATTGGAAAAACTCCTTTGTGTTTAATATCTTTCTTATTATACCATCACAGCCAGAAATTGCAAGAGTTTCCTTTATATCCTCCGGGCCAATTTCTCGGAATATTCCTGCCGGAACTGCTGGAAGGTGCCGCTGTCCAGGGCTTCACGAATACGCTCCATGAGTTTGTTGTAGAAATACAGGTTGTGCATCACGGCAAGCCGCATGGCCAGCATTTCCTCCGCCACAAACAGATGCCGGAGATACGCCCTGGAGAATCGGCGGCACACCGGGCAGTCACACTGGGGGTCAATGGGCGATTCGTCCAGCATATACTTGGCGTTTTTCAGGTTGATGGCTCCCTCCCAGGTAAAGAGCCGGGCGTGGCGGGCATTCCGGGCAGGCATCACGCAGTCGAAGAAGTCCACTCCCCGGGCCACTGCCTCAATGATGTTGGTGGGGGTACCAACCCCCATGAGGTAGCGGGTTTTGCTGGCAGGCATATAGGGCTCCACCGCCTCGATGATGTCGTACATCTCCTCCGCCGTCTCACCCACCGCCAGGCCACCAATGGCATAGCCGGGCAGGTCCAGCTCCGCAATCCGCCGCATATGCTCCACCCGGAGGTCTGGGTAAGTTCCGCCCTGGTTGATTCCCCAGAGCATCTGCTCCCGGTTCACCGTATCGGGCAGGGCATTTAAGCGGGCATTTTCCGCCTTGCAGCGCACCAGCCAACGGTAGGTGCGGTCGATGCTCTGCTTCACGTACTCCCTTGGGGAGGGATTTTCGATGCACTCGTCAAAGGCCATGCAGATGTCCGAGCCCAGATTGGACTGAATCCGCATACTCTCCTCCGGGCCCATGAAAATCTTCCGGCCGTCGATGTGGGAGGAAAAGTAAACCCCCTCCTCCTTGATTTTCCGCAGAGAGGCCAGGCTGAACACCTGGAAGCCCCCGGAATCCGTGAGAATTGGGCCGTCCCAGGTCATAAATTTATGAAGCCCGCCCAGCTTGCGCACCACCTCATCCGTGGGACGCAGATGAAGATGGTAGGTGTTGGACAGCTCCACCTGGCAGCCGATGGCCTTCAAATCCTCCGCACTCAGGGCGCCCTTGATGGCCCCCTGAGTGCCTACATTCATAAAAACAGGTGTCTGGACAACGCCATGGGCGCAGGTGAATTCTCCCCGCCGGGCCTTGCCCTCGGTCTTTTTCAGTTCAAACATTACAATTCTCCGTTTATTTCAAATCATTTCCAAACCACAGATTATGGCATTGTATCCAAAAATTCGGTGGGCAGCTTGTTGCAAGCATTCATCAGCGATTACTTTTCTTTTGTAGGATAACCATATAATGGTCATCTCCCTGCTCGATGTGGTATCTATCTGTTTGGGGCAAAATTTTTCTGATTTCTTCATTGGAATACGGGTGAAAGACCATACCGTCCCATTTTCCATCTGTATAGATCAGGTCACCATCTGCGTTTTTCTCGTGTGGTTCCCGGTCATATTCTTCATCCGGGAAATCCAATGTGAACACAACGACGCCGCCCGGCTTCACAATGCGGTACAGTTCCAGCAATGCAAACCGGGCATTGTCCATGGTCATGTGATCCAGCACATCCCTGGAAATCACAGCATCAAAATGGTCTGAGTCATAGCCGGTCATGCGAATGTCCGCCGTTTTCAATTCCACTGTCGGTGCAATGTCCCTGGCAATTTGAACGGCATCCTCCGATACATCGAAGCCCTCCACCAAAAATCCATTATGCAGGAGCCTGGCACAATAAATTCCACAGCCACAGCCCGCATCACAGACAGTTTTTACCTGATGCCGCCGCAGCACATCGATGATCTCATCCGTTTCCATATCCACGCTTTTGACATATTCTGCAATCCGATTTGAAGCAACGGTTTTCCATGACTTTGTCCAAAAGTTTTCCATTTTTCGCTTCCTCTACAGTTTTGCCGCAATCTCCCAAGCTACCCGAAAATACTTCTCGCTTCGAGCAAAAAATGACATATCCAATGACCACAGGCGTACAAATTTCAGTTTCAAGCGCTGCTGTATCAGCAAAAGCCCCATTCAGGGGCTTTTAACTGGCTTGTTTGGCAGGAACGCTACATTCATATAGTTCGTGCGGTGCGATGTCCTGTCCATTGCTCCACTCGATTCCAGTGCCACCAGGCAGCATACGCACTGTTCGGAAGTAGCCCTCATCCTTCAGCTCTCCGAACCACATACCATTGGCATAGGGAGAAACATCGAACAGCTTTACTTCTCCAGTCTCATAGGTTAGCCGAAGGTGCAGATTCTCAATCGGCTCAACATTTACCAATTTCGGCTGTAGCATGAGTTATCCCTCCTTTACTTCAGCGGGTCAATGCGGAAGAACTGCTCACCATTGGACAGCAGTTTCCAGTTGGCTTCAAGTTCCACACGGTGAAATTCCATCCAAAACTCAATCATCTTACTCTTATTCATTGGGAAATACTTGTCACCTTCAAGCACTCTTCCATCCAGAGCAATCACGATTTCATCGCCGGAATACTCTGCATGAACGTGAGGCATATTATGCTTTCCGCCTTCTTCACGGTACATACGAACGATGATCCCATAAAACATACTCAATACAGGCATACAGAGCCACCTCACTTTCTAAATTTATTTTATCAGATTTTCGTCAGATATGCAATCTGTTTTTCATAGGCGGTTTTACGCAATGAACATGGCGTCCCCGAAGGAGAAGAACCGATACCGTTCCTCCACGGCCTTTTGGTAGGCGTTCAGCACGTGCTCCCTTCCGGCGAAGGCGGAGACCAGCATCACCAGGGTGCTCTCCGGCAGGTGGAAATTGGTGATGAGGCCGTCCATGGCTTTGAATTCATAGCCGGGGTAGATGAAAATATCCGTCCACTTGGATTTGGCGGAAAAAGTACCGTCTTCATTCACCAGAGATTCCAGGGTTCGGCAGGAGGTGGTGCCAACGCAGATGACCCTCCCGCCGCTTTTCTTGGTTTCATTCAGCAGCTGAGCCGTTTGCTCATTCATCATACACAGCTCGCTGTGCATATGATGCTCCAGAACGTCCTCCGCCTTCACCGGGCGGAAGGTACCCAGGCCCACGTGGAGGGTGACAAAGGCGGTTTTCACGCCCTTGGCACGGATTTTATCCAGCAGCTCCTCGGTGAAGTGGAGCCCGGCGGTGGGGGCGGCGGCGGAGCCAACTTCCCGGGAATAGACGGTCTGATAGCGCTCCTGGTCGGGCAGCTCCGCCTTGATGTAGGGGGGCAGGGGCATCTTCCCCAGGCGCTCCAGCACCTCCAGGAAAATTCCCTGATAGTGGAATTCAACCACCCGGTTTCCGTCCTCACAGACCTGGCGCACGGTGGCGGTGAGCTCCCCGTCGCCAAACGAGACGGTATCTCCCTCCCGCATTTTCCGGCCGGGCCTGCACAGGCACTCCCATTTTTTATCCCCCAAATCCCGCAGCAGAAGAACCTCCACCCCGCCGCCGGTGGGGCGGCGGCCCAGGAGCCTGGCGGGAAGCACCCGGGAATCATTCAGCACCAGGCAGTCCCCGGGGTTCAGGTAATCGATGATGTCATAAAAATGCTTATGGGTAATCTCACCGGTGGAGCGGCTCAGCACCATCAGCCGGGAGGCATCCCGCTGCTGCAAGGGCGTCTGGGCAATCAGCTCTTCCGGCAGCTCATAATAAAAATCATGGGTTTTCACGTTTCATTCCTCCGATTTCAAACGGAAACAGTATAGTCGATTTCGGCGTATTTTGCAACAGACAAATTGAAATTTCCCTGCATAGACTGGGACGGAGGTGCTTCTATATGAATAATCCACTCTTTACAGGAGCCTGTACCGCTCTGGTCACTCCATTTTTAAACGGAGCGGTGAACTACCCCATGCTGGAACGGCTGATTGCCAGGCAGCTGGAGGCCGGAATCCGTGCCATTGTCATCTGCGGCACCACCGGAGAATCGGCCACCCTCACCGACGGGGAGAAGCTGGGCTTGATTGCCCGGGCCAAGAGCTTTGCCGGGAAGGACTGCCTGATCATCGCCGGAACCGGCTCCAATTCCACAGAACATACCGTCCGTCTGAGCAAGGCCGCAGAGGAAGCGGGGGCAGATGCCCTGCTGATTGTCTCTCCATACTACAACAAGGCCACCCCGGAGGGGCTGTATCTGCACTACAGCGCCGTGGCCTGCGCCGTTGACATTCCAATCATTTTGTACAATGTTCCCTCCCGCACCGGCCAGGACATTCCGGTTGCTGTCTACCAGCGGCTGTCCGCCATCGACAACATTGCGGGAGTCAAGGAAGCTGCTACGGACATGACGAAAATCACCGCCATCCGCGCCCAATGCCCGGAAAGCTTTTGCGTATGGGGCGGGTGTGACGAGCTGACGGTTCCGGTGCTTTCCCTGGGGGGCAAAGGAATCGTTTCGGTTCTCTCCAATCTCTATCCGGAGCTGACCCAGGCCATGGTACGCTCGGGGCTGGACGGCGATTTTGACACGGCAGCGAACCTTCAGATTCGGTTTATGCCCATCATCCAGGCGCTGTTCAGTCAGGTGAATCCCATCCCCGTAAAGGCGGCCATGGGGCTGCTGGGGTATGACTGCGGAGCGTGCCGCCTGCCCCTGACGAATCTATCCCGGGAAAACTACGAAAAGCTCAAGAAGCTGTTGTCCGCCGGATAAAACTATGCTATACTGAAAGATAACAGAGAAAGAGGAGGAGCTATCTATGAAATTTGTTCTCATCGGCGCCGGTTCCCGGGGAATGACCTATGCCCCCTGGGCAAAGCAGCACGGCATTGACATTGCCGCCATTGCGGAGAAGCGGCCTGACCGGCTGAAAAGCGCAGTTGACCAGCTGGGGGTGCCGGAAGACATGCGCTTTCAGGACGCCGAACCCTTATTCGCCCTGGGAAAGATTGCCGATGCCGCCATCATCGCCACCATGGACCGGGATCACTACGGCCATGTGATGCAGGCTCTGGACTGCGGCTATGACATTCTCCTGGAAAAGCCGATTTCTCCCGACCCCAGAGAGTGCATCGCCATTGAGGAAAGGGCAAATGCCCTGGGCCGGAAAATCACCGTCTGTCACGTGCTGCGCTACACCAATTTCTTTATGCAGATCAAGGAAATTCTGGATTCCGGGGAGCTGGGCAAGGTGGTGGCCATCAAGCACTCCGAGAACATCGGCAATTTCCACATGGCCCATTCCTTTGTCCGGGGCAACTGGCGAAACAGTCAGCTGTCCAGCCCCATCATCCTGCAAAAAAGCTGTCACGACCTGGACATTCTGCTGTGGCTCACCGGCGCTCACTGCACCAGGGTGGCAGCCTTCGGTTCCCTTTCCTATTTCAAGGAATCCAACGCCCCCGCCGGCTCCTCCGACCGGTGCCTGAGCTGCGCTGTGGCGGAGGGCTGCCGGTTCGACGCCAGGAAAGCCTACCAGCCTGTACTGGGCCAGTGGCCGGCGGATGTGGTGTGCCTGGAGCAGACGGAGGAGGCGCTGATGGAGGCGCTGCGGACCGGGCCCTACGGCCGGTGCGTCTACCGCTGTGACAACGACGTGTGCGATCATATGAGCATCCTGATGGAGTTTGACAACGGCGTTACGGCCACCTTCTCTCTTACCGCTCAAACCAGCGCCTGCCACCGGAATATCCACATCATGTGTGAGGACGGTGAGCTGCTGGCCGACGACGGGAAGCGCCAGATCGTTGTAACCCGCCATGTATCCAGCCAAGGCGACCCCTTCACCCAGCGGGTCATGAACATCCGCACCAATGGCAGCGGCCACGGCGGCGGCGATGCCGGGATTATGGAGGACTTTACAAGCCAACTCTTCGGCAAGGGGGAATCCCGCAGCTCCATCTCCCGCAGTGTGGAAAGCCATCTCATGGCCTATGCCATCGAAGAAGCCCGGCTGACGGGAAAGGTCGTGGATATGGCTGAATACCGGAAATCTCTGATGGGCTGAAATACCCTTTGAGCACCGAAGCAAACATCACTGACGCAAAACAGAAAATGTGCCGCCCGTTTTTTCGGGCGGCACGAATCTTAATCACAGCGCCATGCTCATACCGTGATTGCGAATATGCAGGCCGCATTTTTCATAGAAGGCGATGGCGTTTGTATTGGGGGCATCCACGTTCAGCCGAAGCTCGGTGCATCCTGCCCTGTGGGCCAGCTCCTTCAGCTCCTGCATCATCTGCTTGCCAATGCCGCGATTGCGAAGGGACTCCTCAACGCCAAAATCATCCAGCTGCACAATTCCCTGCTGGCCGGAGACAGCGCTGTTCGTCTGCCAAAGGTAAAAGCGCATGAAGCCGACCACGTCCCCGTCGATTCTTGCCACATAAATGGTGGTTTGCTCCAGGGAATCCTCCTGAATGAATTTAAGAAACCATTCCTTCGGATAGGGTTCCATGCTCAAATCCAGGGATTTATCCCACTGGGCGTGGCAGGCAACCACCTGACGTGCCAGATGGTTTACCGCTTCAAAATCCGCTTCCTTTGCCATTTCAAAGACCATTGTGTTCACCTACCGGAAAGAAGTTTTACGCCAGAACAGCCTTGTGGAAAATCTTTTTGCCCTTGCGGATTTTCACGCCCTCTTTCAGCATGGCCTCTGTCACCATAAAGGTGGGGGCGGGAACCTTCTCATCGTTCACCAGCACGCCTCCCTGGGTGACAAGGGTCCGGGCTTCCTTGTTGGAGGAGGCAAGCTTGCAGGCAACCATCAGGCTGAGAATGCCAATCTGACCATCGGTGAGCTGCTCCGGGGTAATTTCCGTGGTGGGCATATCGCCGTCGCCGCCGCCGACAAAGAGCGCTTTTGCCGCTGCCTGGGCCTTGGCGGCTTCCTCTTCGCCGTGAACCATCTTGGTCAGCTCAAAGGCCAGGATTTCCTTGGCCTGGTTGATCTTGGCGTCCTTCCAGCTGTCCATCTCGTTGATCTGCTCCAAAGGCAGGAAGGTAAGCATCCGGACGCACTTCATCACATCCGCATCGTCCACATTCCGCCAGTACTGGTAGAATTCAAAGGGGCTGGTCTTATTGGGGTCCAGCCACACAGCGTTGCCGGCGGTTTTGCCCATTTTCTTGCCCTGAGAATCGGTGAGCAGGGTGATGGTCATGCAGTGGGCATCCTTGCCCAGCTTCTTGCGGATCAGCTCGGTGCCGCCCAGCATGTTGCTCCACTGGTCGTTGCCGCCGAACTGCATATTGCAGTCAAAGTGCTGGAACAGATGGTAGAAGTCGTAGGACTGCATAATCATGTAGTTGAATTCCAGGAAGCTCAGGCCCTTCTCCATCCGCTGCTTATAGCAATCGGCCCGGAGCATGTTGTTCACGGAGAAGCAGGCGCCCACCTCCCGCAGCAGGTCCACATAGTTCAGGTTCAGCAGCCAGTCGGCATTGTTGACCATCTGCGCCTTGCCCTCGCCAAACTCGATGAAGCGCTCCATCTGCTTCTTGAAGCAGGCGGCATTATGGTTAATGTCCTCCTTGGTGAGCATCTTGCGCATATCGGTACGGCCGGAGGGGTCGCCGATCATGGTGGTGCCGCCGCCGATCAGGGCGATGGGCTTGTTGCCGGCCATTTGCAGCCGCTTCATCAGGGTCAGTGCCATGAAGTGACCGGCGGTCAGGCTGTCGGCAGTGCAGTCAAAACCAATGTAGAAGGTGGCCTTGCCGTTGTCGATCATTTCACGGATTTCTTCCTCGTTTGTCACCTGGGCGATCAGGCCCCGGGCAACCAGTTCATCATAGATTTTCATACTGCTTATCCTTTCTTATTGCGCTGCGCTGCCGCCGATCAGGGTGATCAGAGCGGCACGCAGAATATTGACGTTGGTTTCTTCCAGGACGGTGTCCCTGGGGGTGTGAATTCTTCCCAGATATAAGCCCATTTTGCCCCGTTTCAGAGCGCAGATACCCACACCATAGGGGAAATTGGCCTGGTCGGAGGGGTAGACAGAAAAACCCTTGGAGCGAAGATTGATGCTTTTCTTTCCCAGCTGACCCGCGATTTTTTCCAGGGCCGCCATCCTTTCCCCGTCCTTTTTCAGCTTGGAGGTGGGGAAAAGGTAAAGATAATCCCCCTCTCCCACGCAGTCCAGGTTCAATACCATTTGGGAATTGGATGCCTTTTTGTGGGCCTTCCGATAGGAGGCGGAACCGATCAGGCCCAGCTCCTCCAGGTCGAACAGAACAAAGCAGACCTTTTCCCGCTCCCTTTCCGGCAGGGTTTTCGCAATTTCCAGCACCGTAATCACACCGGAGGAATTGTCATTGACGTTGCTCTTGTTTGCGGGGCCCGCCAGCATCAGCCACAGGAGCAGCAGCAGAACCGCGTCCGCTGTCAATATCCCCACCTGAGGGTCTTTCGTAAAATACCCCACAGCTGCGGAAATCAGCCCCATCGGGAGGATCAGCATCAGCGCAATGACCAGCTGATAGCCAAGAAAGCCCCAGAAATTGCAGGGGGTGATCAGATTTGGCACTATCATCCGGGCGCAGGTGTCATAGTGAGCCGTCAGGAGATATTTTGCCTTTTCCGGGTCGCCGATGACCAGGTTCCGGCTTCCGAGACTCCCCTTTTCCACCTTGGTCTCATAGCCAAGGCCCTGGGCATAGCTTGCAATTGTGTCCCGGAACGCCTGCTTCTGCGCCTTGGATTTTCGCACCGGAAATTCCTTCAGGATGTCCATTGGTTTTTCCATTCTCTTTCCCTCTCTCAATAGGCATCCTCTAAAAACTGCTTTTTGATGGTTTGAGCGAGAGATTTTGTTCTGACAAAAGTTTTGAAAATACCGAAATACTTTGTGTATTGCGGTGTTTTCAAAATGAATTGTCAGGAAAAAAGATCCGCTCAAACCGCAAAAGGGTAGTTTTCTGAGGTGCCAAATAAAATAAACGCCCCCTGTCCTTTTGGACAGAGGGCGCTTTCAACGCACGGTACCACCTCTGGTTCGACCAAGCCTCACAACTTGATCCTCAGGCCGTCTGACAACGGCTCTCGCTGTATCGGGCGAACCCGTCCTTCCCTACTCCTTCTTTCAGGAAAGCCACTCCGGGAGGTATTTCGGCGGTTTTTCCCACTGCCTCGCACCAGCCGGCAGCTCTCTGAGGGAAAATAAAACGCTTACTTCTTCCCTTCAACGTGTTGTAATGTTTCTCATATCCTAGCAAATACTTCTCTGTTTGTCAAGGATCATTTTTCGGACCAATTCAGCATCTCCTCGGCGCTTTTCAGGGTGGTCTCCGTGATCTGAGCGCCGCCGATGATTCGGGCCAACTCCCGCTTCCGTCCCTCCAAATCCAATGGGGTGACGGAGGTATAGGTTCTGCCCTCCCGCTCCGTTTTGGAAATCAGCATATGGGTATCGGCCATGGCCGCCATCTGGGGCAGGTGGGTAACGCAGAGCACCTGCTTGTGCCGGGCCAGCTTATGAAGCTTTTCAGCCACCTTCTGCGCCGCCCGCCCGGAGACGCCGGTATCCACCTCGTCAAAAATCAGAGTTCCGATCTGATCCTTCTCTGCCAGCACATTTTTCATGGACAGCATGATTCTGGCAAGCTCGCCGCCGGAGGCCACCTTGCTCATGGGCTTGAGGGCCTCACCGGCGTTGGCGGACATGTAGAAGGCCACGGTATCCGCCCCGTTGGGAGCAAGCTCCTGCTCCCCAAAGCGGCACTGAAACTGCACCCGGGGCATATCCAGCTGGGTCAGCTCCGTGAGGATGCGCTGGGACATGATCTCGGCATTCTCTTTCCGGTTCTGCCGGAGCTTCAGCGCTTCCTCCCAGGCCTCCTTCTCCGCCTTTTTCAGCTTCTCTCTCAGGCGCTCCAGGTGGTCGTCGGCAAATTCAATATCGTCCAGCTCCTTCCGGGCTTTTTCCAGATAGTCCAGAATATCGGCGCAGGTGACGCCGTATTTTCTCCGGAGCCGGTGAATCACATCCAGCCGGGACTCGATCTGCTCCAGCTCGTCGGCGGAGTAGCTCAGCTCGTCCCGGGCATCCTTCACTTCCTCAGCCACATCCCGCACCTGGTACATCAGGTCAGTGACCCGCTCATGGAAGGAGGAAAAATGATCGCTGAACCGGGTGAGTCTACCCAGTGCGTGCTCCGCCTGGGCCAGCAGACCGGAAGCGCCCTCGGATTCCTCTCCGCCGTAGAGAGATTCCACCGCTTCCTCCAGCCCCTGGGAGAGCTTCTCGGCGTTTTGAAGGAGCTTACGCCGCTCCTCCAAGGTCTCGTCCTCCCCGGGCTCCAGCTCGGCCTTTTCGATCTCCGCAATTTGATATTTCAGGGTCTCCATCCGGCGCAGCTTCTCACCCTCGTCCATGGTCATGCGCTCTATTTCCCGGCGCAGTGCCGCCACAGCCTCATACTTCTGCTGATAAGCCTGGCGCAGTGCCTGGTTGGCGGAGAAGTCATCCAAAAAGATCAGGTGGTTGGCCTCGTCGAACAGAGATGCCGAGTCGTGCTGGCCGTGGATGTTGATGAGCTGAATGCCCAGCTTATGCAGAATCGCCACGGAGACCAGAGCGCCGTTCACCCGGCAGACATTTTTTCCATCCAGGAAAATGTCCCGCTGGATCACCGTCTCCTGGTCGTATTCCACCCCGTTTTCGGCAAACCAGCTGCATTGGGGCACCTGGGTGAACACCGCGCGAACGGAGGCCTTATTTGCCCCGGTGCGGATCATATCCCGGTAGGCCCGCTCCCCCAAAATGGCGGAAATGGCGTCAATGACAATGGACTTACCGGCGCCGGTCTCACCGGTGAGCACATTGAAGCCGCTGTCGAAGGATATATCCGCACTTTCAATAACCGCGATATTTTCGATATGCAGAAGACTCAGCACGGTCTGCCCTCCTCGGAATTATAAATTCATCATGCTTTTGATTTCCCCGCAGAAGGCGGCGGCGGAATTGTTATCCCGCATAATCGCCACCACCGTATCGTCACCGGCCAGGGTTCCCAATATCACGCTGCGGCTCATGGCATCCAGGGCGGAAGCCGCCGCGTTGGCAAAGCCGGGCAGGGTGTGAATCACAACAATGTTCTGGGCATAGTCAAAGCTTGTGACACAATCCTTAAAAATGGAGTTGAGCCGGTTGGAAAAGGTGTCGGACGCCTCCCGGGAAGGGGCGCTGTAGCGGTAGGTTCCAAGGCTCGTCAGCTCCTTGACAATGCGAAGCTCCTTGATGTCCCTGGATATGGTGGCCTGGGTGCTGGAAAAGCCGGCATTCTGGAGCTCCTGAAGCAGCTGCTCCTGGGTCTCGATGTTTGAAGTGGAAATGATCTCCATGATCTTTGCCTGACGGTTTGACTTCATGCTCCTGCCTCCCTACCCTCTGCGGAATTTCAGATTGACCACATCGTAAAAGCTGCGGTCATTGAGCCGAATCAGCCTGGTTTCCAATTTCGATTTTCTGATGGTGACAACGTCGCCCATATTTAATCGGAGGGTCTTGCCGCCATCCACGGACAAATAGGCGCTTCTCCTGGAATTGCTGGTCATACCCACGGAAATCACCCGCTTTCCGGAGGCGACAATGCTCCGGCTGGCCACATCGTGGGAACAGATGGGGGTGATGATGATCCCGTCGGCCTCCGGCTCCACAATGGGTCCCCCGGCGGAGAGACTGTAGGCAGTGGAACCGGTGGGCGTGGCGATGATGACGCCATCCCCGCCGCACTCCATGGACTGAACGCCGTCGCATTTCACCGCCAGCTGGACAATCCGGGCCACAGCTCCCTTGGTGATGACAGCATCGTTGAGGCAGATGTCGTGAAAAATGATCTCCCGGTCCCGCTGGACAATCACATCCAGCATCATCCGGCTGTCAATCCGGTATTTCCCGGCGGAAAGCAGCTTGAGCTTATCCAGCTCCGAGCTTTCCAGCTCCGCCATAAAGCCCATGGTGCCGATGTTCACCCCCAGGAGGGGCAGGCCCCGCCTGGTGGCCGCCTTGGCCATATGGAGAATGGTGCCGTCGCCGCCGAAGCAGATTACCATCTCCGCATTGCCCAGCTCCCGGTCCAGCCGGGAAAAGTGAATGTCCCGGGGCAGCTCACAGCCGTGGTCCACCTCGAAGGGCAGACAGACCTTCACCTGGAACCCGGCCTCCTTCAATATCTGCATAGCGCTGCGGAGGGTATGAAAATTTTTGTCCCGGTACGGATTGGGGGTCAGTATCAAATTCTTCATCGCTCCGCTCCTTGATCCAGGGTCCGGTGGGCCTGCGCGACCACCTGGGCAGTTTCCGGGTATTCTTCCGGTAAATTCTCCAATGTCAGATGACCCAGGAACTCAATATTTCCCTCCGGCCCTTTTACCGGAGAAAAGGTCAGGCCCAGAATATGGAAACCCAGCTCATGGGCCAAAGCCACAAACTGGTCCAAAACCTCCTGATGGGTCTGGGGGTCCCGGACCACGCCCTTCTTGCCCACCTTATCCTTCCCCGCCTCAAACTGGGGCTTGATCAGGCAGAGCACCTGACCCGCGGGCTTCAAAAGGGCCTTGATGGCGGGCAGAACAATTTTCAGAGAAATAAAGCTCACATCCACCACCGACAAATCCAGGGGCTCTCCCAGCTGCTCGGGGGTGACATAGCGGATGTTGGTGCGCTCCATCACCACCACCCGGGGATCGGAACGGATTTTCCAATCCAGCTGGCCGTAGCCCACATCGATGGCGAAGACCTTTTTCGCCCCCTGCTGCAGGAGGCAGTCGGTAAAGCCGCCGGTGGAGGCGCCGGAATCCGAGCAGACGAATCCCTCCGGCTTCACGCCGAAATCCCGCAGAGCCTTCTCCAGCTTCAGCCCGCCCCGGCTGACATAGGGGCACACCGCCCCCCGCACCTCAATGGAAACCGTTTCCTCATAGGAAATGCCGGGCTTATCCGCTTTCTGGCCGTTTACATAGACAAGGCCGCTCATGATGATGGCCTGGGCCTTGGAGCGGCTGTCCGCATAGCCCAGATCGGTCAGCAGCACATCCAGTCTTTTCTTATTTTTCATTGGCCAGCACTCCGTTTACAAATTTGACAATGGAAGCGGAGTCCAGTCCGCATTGGGCATAGAGGCTTTTTTGATCGCCGTGGGGGACAAAATCAGCTCCCAGGTCAATGGCGCTGACCCTGCAATCCGGGCAGCGCTCCCCCAGCTCCCAGGCCAGGGCCTGCTTGATGCCGGAGTTCGCCGCCGCCTCTTCAATGACAACGACGGTTTTCCGTTCCGGCATTTTCTGAAGGATTTCCTCTGTGGGAAGCGCCGACAGCTCAAGCAGCCGAAGCACGGTACACTCCACCCCGGAGTCCGCAAGCTTCTGCGCCGCCTCCATCACGGAATTAATCAGGGTGCCATAGGTAATGAGGGTCAAATCAGCGCCGCTGCGGTGACAGGCGACCCTGGAAGAGCCATCCCAGGCGGACTGCTGATACGCTCCCTCGGTTCCCCGGGCATACCGGACAGCCACAGGGCCGTCGTATTCCTCAATGGCCCAGGTGAGCATCCGTGCCTGCTCGGACAGGCTCCCGGGGGCTAAGATACGCATTCCGGGGACCTGGCGCAGATACCCCACGTCAAACACCCCATGATGGGTGGGCCCGTCGTCCCCCACCAGTCCGGCCCGATCAACGGCCAGCACCACATGCAGATGGAGCATGGCCACATCCTGAATCAGCTGATCGAAGGCCCGCTGCAAAAAGGTGGAATAGATGGCCACCACCGGGATCATTCCCTGCTTCGCCAGGCCGCCAGCCATGGAAACCGCGTGCTCCTCCGCAATCCCCACATCAAAAAAACGCTGGGGGTAGCGCTTCATAAAGGAAAGCAATCCGGTGCCGCCGGGCATGGCAGCGGTGATGGCACAAATTCTCTCATCCTTTTCCGCCAGGGAAACCAGGGTTTGGCCAAAGCAGTCGGAGAAGGTGCGAACCTTCGGCGCCAGCTTCTTGCCCGTAACGGCGTCAAATTTTCCAATGCCGTGGAACTTGGCGGGGTCCTCCTCCGCCGGGGCGTAGCCGCAGCCCTTTCTGGTGACAACGTGCACCAGAGTGGGCTCCTGCAAATCCCTGGCCGCCCGGAGGACGGAAATCAGATCCCGCAGATCGTGGCCGTCCACAGGCCCCAGATATTTGAAGCCCATGTTTTCAAAAATGGTGGTCTGCAAAAGAAAATGCTTGATTCTGTTTTTTGCCCGGCTGGAAAACAGGTAGACCTGCTTTCCTCCGGGGATGCTGTAGAGAGTGCGGCGATACCAGCGCTTCACCCCCAAATAGTGTTCACTGGAACGGAGCCGGGACAGGTGCCTGGAAACACCGCCCACATTCTTGCCGATGGACATCTCATTGTCATTGAGAATGACCACCATGGGCTCCTTGCTGTCGGCAGCGTCGTTCAGCCCCTCGTAGGCCATGCCGCCGGTGGCGGCGCCGTCGCCGATGAGAGCAACCACCTGATAATCCTCGCCCATCAGCGTCCTGGCTCTGGCCATACCTAGGGCAATGGACACCGAGCTGGAGGCGTGACCCGCCACAAAGGAATCGGTCACGCTCTCGCTGGGCTTGGGGAAGCCAGAAAGGCCCCCAAACTGCCGCAGCGTGCCAAACGCATCCTGCCGCCCGGTGAGCAGCTTATGCACATAGGACTGATGACCCACGTCGAAGACCAGGCGATCCCTGGCAGTATTGTAGACAGTTTCCAGGGCCACCGTCAGTTCAACGACGCCCAGATTTCCCGCCAGGTGGCCGCCGGTCTGGGAGACGCTGGAAATCAAGAATTCCCGAATTTCTCCGCACAGCTGAATTTTCTCATCATCGGTGAGACGAAGAAGGTCTTCATGACATTTGATTCCCGGTAAAATCTTCAAGACGCACACAACCTATCTGTTTCTTTTTCTGCGGAAAAGCCCGGTCAAGCCATGCCAGAGGGCAATCGCTCTGCCCGCCTGGTGCACAATCGCCGTGCAGGATTTGATGGCGTAGGTTTTTCCGATGGCCTTGCCCCCCACCGTGGTGGCGGCAACCAGGGCCGACATCAGAAGCGACACCAGGTTTGGCCAGGAGAAGGTGAAGTGGGCAATGATTTTCGACGCAATCACCGCCGAGGCAGAGCCGGAGATGACGCCGCAGATGTCCCCCACCACGTCATTGCAAATGGAGCCCACCCGCTCGGCATTTCTCAGCAGCGAGATTGCCTCCTGGGCGCCGGGGACCTTTCTGGCCGCCATGGAATGGAAGGGCTTCTCGTCCGCCGATGTGACAGCCACGCCCACCACGTCAAACAAAATGCCCACCAGAACAATCACAAACAATATGAGAAAAGCCACCACCATGCCGCTTCGGGACAATAGCTCCTCGGAGAGCAGGCTGATGGCGCCGGATACAAAAAAGGTAATAACAAAAATCGTTATTACCCATCGAACAGTTTTCTTACTATTTCGCGATGTGGAATCTGACTTTCCCACGGTAATTCTCCTATTTTCTGTAATAACGGTAGCAGGCGGGATAAATCTTACGGCTTAGGTCGGGTTGGATTTCCCCGGGCGAAACCTGCCGTTGCCGCGCAGGCAGTTTCCATTTGATTCACCCGTTCAGGCGTTGCCAACCTGAATACCCGATTGCCACTTAGTCCGTACCGCAATCCCCCGCCTGCCCTGTGACGACAGCCTAGGTGTTTTCCACGACAATGTGTGCCATAGTCTTAGCCTCTTTTGCAAGCATGGTTTCCAGAAGCGATTTCAGCGACTGTTCTGGCCAGCAACGTTCAGCTGCATGATCCTCTTTCCCCACATGCTCACTCAAGGCAGGCTACGCTGCACGCAGCACACGACTCTGCGCACTGCCTTGCAGGTTCCTATCCTGGTTCGTACGCGAGCGGGCCTCAGACCGAGGAACTTACCGTCGTCGCACAAGACCAAGTCTCCACGGAAACCGGGTCGTATGTTCCATGCCATTGGAACGCGCCCGGAATCCTTAACCCCCAGCACCCACCCTAAACTGGGCGTAAAAAGCAGACACCAGGGACTTCATCGATGTGCCCTTCAAAGGATTTTTAGGCCCTTCCTGGAAGATGGCCACATTGACTAGGATACTGCACCGTTACATTGTATATTATCACATCATTCATGATTATACAAGCATTTTTTCACTGAACCAGCCGGAAAGTGAAAATTCACATCCGGTTTACAAACCAATCCTCCACAATATCCTGATGGGTCACAGGGATTTCGATGGAGGAAAGCTCGTCCCTGCCGAAAAAGCGAAGCTCCCTGGATTCGGCGCTGATTCGCAGTGTCGGCTCCCGGTCAAGCTCCAAACCATACACCACAATCACCATCCGCCAGACGCTTCCGTCCCGAAAGGCAGCAACCCGCCCGGGCTCCCCGTAGACCTGGAGCTTTTTGAGCTTCTCCGGCGGAACCCGGAGCCCCAGCTCTTCATAGATTTCCCGAACCATTCCCTCCAAACTGCTCTCTGTTTTCTTCACGCCGCCGCCGATCAGGCCCCAGGTATCTGAATCCCGTCGCCGCTCCAGCAGAAGCTTCCCCTGACAGGTGATGATGGCGTTGGCCCCCAGATGGGCGGGCATGGTGGTCCTGGGCGCCTTTTTCGGGTCCCGGTAGAATGTAACAATGGACATGAGGATGCCTCCTTTATTTTTCTCCATTATACTTCATGAATCCCCGGGAAGCAATGATAACCCCCGGCAAAATTTCTGTTGATGAATGTCTGAAAATCTGATATAATGCAGAAAAACACCGGGAGAGAGAATCATGCTGAAATACCCCTGCCTTGTGATGGATCACGATGATACCGTGGTTCAAAGCGAAAAATGCGTCAATTTCCCCTATTTTGAACATATTCTGGGCCAGTTCCGTCCGGGAGCAAAAATCACACTGGAGGAATACACCGACGGCTGCTTCCGCCTGGGCTTTGCGGACATGTGCCGGAGCTGGTACGGATTTTCCGATGAGGAGCTGGCAGAGGAATTTGAGGGCTGGAAGGTATACATTCGGGATCACGTCCCCGCCCCCTTCCCCGGCATCGGCCGGCTTCTGCGCCGCCAGAAGGAGCTGGGGGGCAGGATCTGCGTGGTGTCCCACTCCTGTGAGGAAAACATCACCCGGGACTATCTGACCCACTTTGGAATGCTGCCCGACGAAATTTTCGGCTGGGATTTGCCGGAGGAGCTGCGAAAGCCCAGCACCTATCCCCTGGAACAGATCATGGAAAAATACGGCTACCGGCGGTCGGAGCTGTTGGTGGTGGACGACATGAAACCGGCCTGCCAGATGGCATCGCGGGCGGGAGTCCCCATCGCCTTTGCCGCCTGGGGCAGGAAGGATTACCCGGAGCTGAGCCGGGAGATGACAGCGCTTTGCGATTTTACCTTCGATTCTGCCCAGGCGCTGGAGCACTTCCTGTTTGATGAGGTATCATATGGAACTGAAACACCACAATATCACCATCCGTAACGCTGTGCCAGAGGACGCCCTGCTTCTGGCTGCCTGGTGGAACGACGGAGCTGTCATGGCTCACGCCGGATTTCCCAACGGTTTGGGCACAACGGCAGAAAAGGTGGCTCAGGAACTTGCCCAGGACAGTGACAACACCCGCAGACGTCTGATCCTGTTGTTTGGCCAGGTTCCCATCGGGGAAATGGTTTACCGAAATCTGGGAAATCAGGCCGCAGAGATTGGAATCAAAATCTGCAAGCAGCAATACCAGGAAAAGGGCATCGGCAGAGTCGCCCTGAGTATGCTGATCAAACACTTATTCCGCACCGGCTATACCAGGATTCTGCTGGATACCGATCTGAACAACACGCGGGCTCAGCATGTCTATGAAATGCTGGGCTTTCAAAAGCTGCGCGTCAACAGGAATTCCTGGCAGAACCAGCTTGGTGTATGGGAATCCTCTGTGGATTATGAGTTAATGATGAAAACTTTTCATGATTTCGCGGTTTAATCCTCTTGACAGTCATGGTATAATAGCTTACAGAACCCACACAGGAGGTGAGGCGGTTGGAAAAGGAAGGCATCAAGGTGATGGCCCGAAACCGGGAGGCCTACCACGAATACTTCGTTGAAGAGGAAATGGAGGCCGGCATCGAGCTTTGCGGCACCGAGGTCAAATCCATCCGCCAGGGCACCCTGAATCTGAAGGATTCCTGGTGCGGCATCAAGGACGGAGAGCTGATTCTGAATCAGATGCACATTTCACCCTACGATCATGGCAACATCTTTAACCGGGATTCCAAGCGCCCCCGGCGGCTGCTGATGCACAGGCGGGAAATCATGCGGCTTTTCGGCAAGGTCAAGCAGGACGGCTATTCCCTGATTCCCCTGTCCGTTTACTTCAAGGGCAGCCGGGTGAAGGTGAAGGTCGGCCTGTGCAAGGGCAAAAAACTCTACGATAAACGACAAGCCTCGGCAGAACGGGACGCCAAGCGTCAGATCGACCGGGCTATGAAGGAGCGATATTAGAAATGAATCCTACATTCAAGATCACCATGGAAAACGGCGGCGTCATCGAAGGCGAGCTGTACCCCGACAGAGCACCCCAGAGCGTCCGCAATTTCATCGACCTGTGCAATCATAATTTCTATGACGGTCTGATCTTCCACCGGGTTATCCCCGGCTTCATGATTCAGGGCGGCTGCCCCCAGGGCACCGGCACCGGCGGCCCCGGCTACTGCATCAAGGGCGAGTTCTTCTTCAATGGCTTCAAGAACGATCTGAAGCACAAGCGGGGCGTTCTCAGCATGGCCCGCTCCTCCTCCCCCAACTCCGCCGGCTCCCAGTTCTTCATCATGCACCAGGATGCCAAGCACTTAGACGGGCAGTATGCCGCCTTTGGCAAGGTCACAAGTGGCATGGACGTGGTTGACGCCATCGCCGGTGTGCAGACTGACCGGAACGACCGTCCCATGACGGAGCAGAAAATCGCGTCCATCACCGTGGACACCCACGGCGAGGAATATCCGGAGCCCAACAAGCTCCCCGACCCCTACGGCCGCTTCTGATGTCCCGGCGGATTCTCATTGGAACCACCAACCCCAGCAAGATCATTTGGCTGAAAGATTATCTCACGGATTTGCCCAGGGCTGAGATCGTCACCCTCCATGATCTGGGGATCGAGGCTCCCGTCTGCGAAGACGGCCTCACCCCGGAGGAAAACGCCAAAATCAAAGCCCTGGCCTACCACAGGGCCACAGGTCTTGCGGTGATCGGCCACGACTCGGGGCTGTATTTCCGGGAGTTTCCCTTGGATGATCTCCGGCAGCCCGGGCTCTTCATCCGAAGGGTAAACGGTCAGGTTTTGGACGACGACGGGATGCTGGCCCATTATTCCAGGCTGGCCCAGGATTTTGGCCCCCTCCATGCCTGCTACTGCTCCGGCTTTGCGGCAGTGGATGAAAGAGGGCGGGTGGCGACCTTTTCCCAGGACCGGGTTGACAACGACGATTTTTTCAATACGTTTGGCTTTCTCATGGTTGGCAAGCCCCACAAAATCCGCCGCCCCGGCTGGCCCCTGGACAGTCTGAGCCAGGATCCAAAAACGGGGGAATATTGGTTTGACCGGCAGCGTGACGCAAACGCCATCGATCAGTCCGACTTCGGTCGGTACTATCATCAAAATGTCAGCAGATTCTTCACAAGTTTTTTTCAAAATAAATAGTCTCTTCCTGCAATGGGGCCGTACTGGTTTCGACGGGGGTAGTGAGGCTGGAATAGCGGGTCGTGGCGCCTGACCACGATAAAACGGGTACCTTTTAAAATTAACTGACAACAATACTGTTGCTCTGGCTGCCTAATTAGGCGCCCATCCTCCCCGGAAGGTCCACGAGCCGGGCTAGGGTGTGATTTGAGTGGAGACCGTGCGTGTGCTAAGCTTTGCGTACACCATGAATCATGAAGCTACCAAATCCGGCAGGGTGTTTGTTCCCGTCCGGATGAGGGAATGTAAATAACAAACTGCACCCGGAGAAGTTCTTTCCAAGTTGCTTTCGGACAGGGGTTCGATTCCCCTCGGCTCCACCAA
>CAZYWM010000006.1:0-15132 GCA_964651615.1 uncultured Oscillospiraceae bacterium
TTTCATCATGCTTAATCTTGGCGAAATCATCCACCATGCCGATGGCTCCAAAGGAAAGCGCCATGACGTAGACATAAAAGACAGAGTAATCCTTCATGGAGCCGATGTTCACCAGCAGGCATACCAGAGCGGCAGCAATGAACATCAGCCCGCCCATCACCGGCGTTCCGGCTTTCTGGTTGTGCCAGGTGGGGCCGATTTTGCGCAGCTTGATTCCCGCCTTCAGCGCCCGCAGCACGGGCAGCAAAAAGTATCCGAAAACGCCGGAGAGAATGGCGCCGATCAGGGCCGTGATTAGTATTCTGGTCATTTTCCTTCCTCCGATGTACAATTCTCGTCTTTTACCAGGGCATCCACCACCTGCTCCATGTGCATTCCCCGGCTACCCTTCACCAGGACATAGTCCCCTGGTTTCAAAGTGCTTTTCAGATGCGCGATCAGTTTTTCCTTCTCGGTGTAATCCAGGGCGTGAAGGCCATCCATGCCGCCGGTGAGGCAGCCGCTGATCACCCGCCCGGCGTTGGGGCCGTAGGCGAACACCAGGTCGCATTTCAGCGCCGCCATTCTGCCAATGCGATAGTGCTCCGCAGGGGCGCAGGCCCCCAGCTCCAGCATATCTCCCAACACGGCGATTCGGCGGCCGGCCTTGGAGCCCAGCACCCGCAGCGCCGCCTCCATGGACTCGGGCCCGGCGTTGTAGCAGTCCTTGATGACGGTGACGCCTCCGACCTGAATGGCCTCCTGGCGCCCGGCCATATTCCGGAAGGAATCCAGCCCCGCCTGTATTTTCTCCGGCTCCACACCCATGGCAAGGCCAACGGTGATGGCCGCCAGGGCATCGGAAACATAGTGCTCTCCCTCTACGTGAAGCCGCACCGGGAAGGAGTCTCCCCCGTCGTCCCAGACTGTGAAGCGGAGCGCGTCCTCTTCCTGCCGGACGTCCGTGGCGTACACGCTGCATCCCTCGTCGGTGCCAAAATAGATGATGGGCTGCTCCGGCTGCTGGGACAGGGTCCGCAGCATGGTATCGTCTCCGTTCAGCAGGAGCCTGGCATCCGGCGCCATACCCTCCAGGATTTCCATTTTCGCCTGGCGGATACCCTCCTGAGACCCCAAGAACTCCACGTGGGCAGTTCCAATATTCACGATCACAGCCACATCCGGGCGGGCAATCCGGGACAGGTAGGCAATTTCCCGGAAATGATTCATGCCCATCTCGATTACCGCCGCCTGGGTATCCTCGCTCATGCCCAGAATGGCCATGGGCACCCCAATGTCATTGTTGTGGTTTACAGGCGTCTTGGCGGTGCGGAAGGCCGTGCTCAGCACCTGGGCAATCATTTCCTTTGTGGTGCTCTTGCCCACGGAACCGGTGACGCCCACCACCTGCATACCAATGCGCATCCGCTCCCGGCGGGCAATCTCCCCCAGGGCCAGCCGGGGGTCGGACACGTAGATGGCGGGATAGTCCCCCATCATCCGGGTGCAGAGCACAGCGGCGGCTCCCTTCTTCATGGCGTCGCCAATGAACTCATGACCATCCCGGGCTCCCTGAAGGGCGACGAACAGCTGACCGGGCCTGATGGTTCTGGTGTCATTGTTTGCGCCGAAGAACGTCACATCTGCGTATTTCTCTTCTACAGTACCGCCGCACCAGGCTGCGGCCTGCCGGAGTGTAATTGTTCCCATTACTGTTGATTCCTCAATTCTTCCAGGTGGGCTGCAACCTCTTCCCGTTCGTCCAGGTGATGCTTTACGCCATTAATCTCCTGGTAGGTTTCATGGCCCTTCCCTGCCAATACAATTATATCATCTTTTTTCGCAATGTCCATAGCGTATCTGATGGCTTTGCGCCGGTCTTCAATTACAATATATTCGCCCATGCTCTCATTTATCCCCGTCAGGATGTCCCGGATGATGGCCATGGGTTCCTCGGTTCTGGGATTATCCGAGGTGATGACCGCAAAATCCGACTTCTCCACCCCGATTCTGCCCATAATGGGCCGCTTGATGGGGTCCCGGTCGCCGCCGCAGCCAAAGACGCAGATCAGCCTGCCCTTGCAGAAATCCCTGACAGAGGTGAGAACATTTTCCAGCCCATCCGGGGAGTGGGCATAGTCGATGAGCATGCTGTAGGGCATTCCCGGGGTGGGAACCACCTCCACCCTGCCCTTGACCCCCTTGGCATCGGCCAGCGCCCCGGCAGCATGTTCCAAAGGAATGCCCAGCTCCAGAGCGATGCCCAGCACCGTCAGCGCGTTGTAAACCGTGAATCTTCCAGGGATGGCCAGCTTCACCCGAGCCTGCTCCCCCGCGGACACGGCGGTGAAGGAGATGGCGTCGGAATGGAGCTCCACATCCCGGGCGTAAAGTCCGGCCTTCCCCTGAACGGAGGTGGTCAGCACCGGGCAGGATGCCTTTTCCATCATCCGGTGGGCGTAGGGGTCGTCCTGATTGATAACCCCCTTGCCGCACCGGCGGAACAGCTCCGCCTTGGCGTCGCAGTAGGCATCCATGGTCTTGTGGAAATCCAGATGATCCTCCGTCAGATTGGTAAACGCCGCCACATCATAGTGGATGCCACCGATCCGTTCCAGGCTGATGGCATGGCTGGAAACCTCCATCACCACATGGGTGCACCCTGCATCCCGCATTTGGGCAAACAGGGCCTGAAGCTCAAAGCTCTCCGGCGTGGTGCGCTGGGTGGGAATCACCTGATCACCAATGAGATTCTCCATGGTGCCGATCAGTCCCACCTTCGCTCCCAGGCAATCTTCCAGAACCTGCTTGAGCAGCAGGGTGCTGGAGGTCTTGCCGTTGGTGCCGGTGATGCCGATCATGGTCATAGCCTCAGCGGGGTGTCCAAAGTAATTGGCCGCAATCAGAGCCAGGGCCAGCCGGTCGGAGGAAACCAGAGCATAGGGCACATCCATTTCCGGTTTTTTCGCCGTGACCACCACCGCCGCCCCCCGCGACCTGGCCATGGGGATGAACCGGTTGCCATCGGAGGCAAAGCCGGAAATGGCCACAAACAGCGCCCCCGGCGTCACCTTCCGGGAATCATAACAGACCTCCCCGATTTCCATTTCCAAATCAGCGGCCAGCTCCATCACGGGAACCCCAGCCAAAAGGGCTTTCAGTTTCATTGCATATCCTCCTTCGTTCTTTCAAAGGCGAGAAGTCTCTATTCCTTTTCGGGGCTTCAAAGCGCCCCGGGAAATTCTTCTGCTTTAATCCCGGGCAGTGGTGTCGGCAAACTGCAAGGTAACGGCGCTTCCAACACTGAGCTGGGTTCCCGCCGGTTCCTTCTGGCTGCAAACCGTCACATTTCCGGAAATTTCCCCATTGCCCATGGGGATGATGGAGAGCCCCAGCTGTCCCGCCGCCTGGCTGGCCTGCTGGCGGTTCATCCCGGTGAAATCCGGCACGACGACCATTCGCTCCTGATTTGGCTCTCCCAAATACACCATTACCTCGCTGCCGGGAAGAACCGTCTGCCCCGCTGCCGGAAGCTGGCCGGTAATGGTCGTTCCTTCTCCCATGGTGGCGAGGGTCAGTTTTGTATCTTTTAACGCCGCCTTGGCTTCCTTCACATCCATCCCGGTAAAATCCGGGAGGGTCATGGCATCTCCCTCGGTGACACGCTCCACCCCCAGATATGGCAGGATGTCAGCCATAATGGCTCCGACGGTGGGGGCCGCCATCACGCCCCCGGAAATATAGATTCCCGTAGAGCGGGAGGGGGTGTCCAAAGCCGCCAATACAATATACTCCGGATTTTCCATCGGCGCAATCCCAACAAATGACACGATTTTATCCTGAACCCGCTGGCCATTTTCGTCAAATACATCAATTTTCTCGCTGGTTCCCGTTTTTCCGCCAATGGAAAACCCTGCCACCGCCGCGTTTTTTGCCGTCCCCTCAGCGACCACGCTGAGAATCAGCTCCCGCATGGTGGCGGAGGTCTCCGGGGAAATGGTGGTACGCACCACCGTGGGCTCCTGGCGCAGCAGAGTCACGCCGTTGTCATCCACCACCTCGGAAACAATATAGGGCTCCAAAAGCTGCCCCCCATTCACCACGGAGGCAATGGCCCGCACCAGCTGCAATGGGGTGATCTTAAAGGTCTGGCCGAAGGAGCCGGAGGTCAACGAGGCAGTGCCCCATTTGTCCGTGTCCGTAATCAGCTTCTTGTCGAAGAAAACGCCCTTGCTCTCCCCGGAGAGGTCGATGCCGGTTTTTTCCAGAATGCCGAAGCGCTGGATGTAATCATAAAACCGATCCCCGCCCAGCTTCAGGGCGATGTGGGCAAAGGCGATGTTGCAGGAGTTTTGCAGAGCCTGGGGCGTCTGCTCCGCCCCATGGCCGGCAGAGCGCCAGCAGTGCAGCAGCTGGGAACGGCCGGGAATCTGTTCCGCCCCCCGGCAATAGAAGGGGGTGTTCAGGGTAATGGCCCCACAGTCCAGAGCCGCCGCCATGGTGAGCACCTTAAAGGTGGAACCGGGTTCATAGCCATCGGAGAGCACCCGATTGCGCCACTGCTTCCACCGGGCATCCGCCAGAGCCTTGGAATACGCCTCCGGCTCAGCCCCGGAATCCAGCAGGGATTGAAGCTGGAGAAGGGTTTTCCCATCGGTGATTTCCAGATAATTGTTGGGGTCGTAGCTTCCCAGGGTGGCCATAGCCAGAATCTCCCCGGTTTTGCAGTTCATCACCAGTCCAAAGGCTCCATTCTGCACATCATACCGGTCAATGGCCGCCGCCAGCTGTTTTTCAAGGCAGGCCTGCACGGTGCTGTCCAGGGTGAGGATCACATCCGCCCCCTTCCTGGACGCCTGAAACCGCTCATAGGAAAAGGGCATATCCATTTCGTTGTTGCCCTTGGTGGTGATGACCCGCCCGGCGCTGCCGGAGAGGTAGCTGTTGTAAGAGGCCTCAATGCCCTCCGTTCCGTCGTTGGAGGCGTTGGTGAAGCCGATAACCTGAGCCGCCAGCGTGCCGCCGGGATACACCCGGACGGAGGTGGGCTCGATGTGGATGCCGGAAATCCCCTTCTCCTGGATAAACGCCCGGATTTGGGCGGCAGTCTCCTCTGAGACGCAGCTTCCCACCTGCTTGTACCGCCGCCGCAGATCGGCTGCCTGGGTCTCAATCCAGGCGGCGTCCTTGTCCAAAATCCCGCTGAGGTAGGCCGCAATGGCTGGTATGTCCGCCTTGGACTGTTTGAGCTCATGGGGGTCTAAGTATACATTCTCCCGGTTTTCCGAGTAGGCCAGCACATTCAGGTTCCGGTCGTAGATGGTTCCCCGGTCGGCGGTGACAGCAGTGGACCGGGTCTGATTCCGCAGCGCCAGCGCGGAAAATTCCTCATAGCGCACCACCATCAGGGAATACAGCCGCAAAACCATAGGCACAAATGCCACGATCCCCAGCAGCAGCGCCGTAAGCGTCACCCGCCTGTGCTGACCGCTGTCCATCCGGAGCCGGCCATAATCCTTTGGCTTTCTTTTTTCCATCCGCCACCATTCCCTCCGCATAATGTCAGGAATGGGCAGCAAGGAGAAACCCTCGCCGCCCATTGCAGCTGCTATTATGATTCTATGGAAGGTGGGGACACTTATGCCTTACGCCATTTAATTTCGCTTAGCACCGGAGAAAAGCCCCGAGAGCAGCCACAGGAAATCGTCCCAGGCCGTGTATTCCTTTTCTTCCTTGGGCGCGTCGAAAAACACGGTAAAGCGTTCCGCTTCCTCGGCCTTCACCATGCCGATTTTCTCCGCCTGTTCCCGGATATCCTCCAGGTCATAGCTGGTGTGATAGGTGTGATAAAGCTGGGCATTCTCCCGCTTCAGGTCCGCCAGGTGGGTCTTGATCTGGTCATAGGCCGCCCGGGTAGAGCGCAGATGGAAGGCCCCGAAAACCAGCAGTCCCAGCAGCATCACCGCGACCACAACGCCGCACAGCGCCACCGGATTGATGTAGACCTTCTGAAACCGCTCCAAGTGAAGCTCCGGGCGCTTGAGCTTCTGCTTCTTGGTCTTGGGCTCCTGCTTGGGCGCTTCGCTGCCGAAAACGTAGAACTGTCCCACATATTGAATTTCAGGTTTCTCTATCATGGCCTGTCATCCTTTAATTAAATCTTTTCGCAAATCCGAAGCTTGGCGCTTCGGGCTCTGGGATTGCGTGCCAATTCTTCCTCTCCGGAAACAATGGGCTTGCGGGTAATGATCTTCACCTTGGGCTTCTTGCCGCAGACACAGACCGGGAAGCTGGGCGGGCAGGTGCAGCCCTTGGCCGCGGATGCCATGGCGTTCTTCACAATCCGGTCTTCCAGAGAATGGAAGGTGATTACCGCCAGACGCCCGCCGGGGTTTAGAAGTGGGATGGCCCGCTCCATCGCCTGAGCCACGGAATTCAGCTCATCATTCACCGCAATGCGGATGGCCTGGAAGCTTCGCTTGGCAGGGTGCTGCTTTTCCCGCAGAGCCGCCGGAGGCATGGCCGAGCGAATCACCTCCACCAGCTCCAGGGTGGTTTCAATGGCATGGGTCTCCCGGCGCTTGCAGACGGCCGAGGCGATCTGCGGAGCGTAGCGCTCTTCGCCGTATTCATAGAGAATTCGTCTGAGTTCCTCATAGGGCCAGGTGTTCACCACCGTGTAGGCGTTGAGAACGTCGGAACTGTCCATCCGCATATCCAGCGGGGCATCCACCATATAAGAAAAGCCCCGGGAACCGTCGTCCAGCTGGGGGGAGGACACTCCCAAATCCAGCAGAATGCCGTCCACACCAGGAATCCCCAGCTTTTCCAGCACCGTGTCCATTTCGCAGAAATTGGAGTGCACCAGAGTCACCCGGTCCGCGTAAGGAGCCAGCCGCTCTCCGGCTGCCGCCAAGGCAACCAGATCCCGGTCGATGCCAATGAGCCGCCCGGTGGTGAGGCTGGCAGCAATCCGGCTGGAATGCCCCGCGCCCCCCAGGGTGCCGTCCACATAAATTCCCTCCGGCTTGATGGCCAGGCCCTGGAGGCATTCCTCCAGCAGGACGGAAACATGATGAAACTCACTCATAGGCCAATCGCCTCCAAGGATGCCAGCAGCTTTTCGGGGGTGAGATTCTCTTCCTCGAACCGGGCAAATTCCTCCGCGTTCCAAATCTCCGCCTGGCCAGCCCGGCCAACCAGCATAACCTCCCGGTCGATACCGGCGTATTTCTTCAGGAAGGGAGTCAGTCCGAACCGGAACTGCTTGTCGGGGACGCATTCCACCGCATTCATAAAAATCAGGCTGGTGCCCCCCGCCCGCTGGGAAATGCTCAAAGCGTCAAAATTGTCGCTGAGTCTTTTCCACTCCTGGGCGGTGTAGATGGTGAGGCAGCTATGGCCGCAGTTGACACCCAGGGTCACATAGAACTGCTCCCCCAGCTCGTCGCGCAGCTTGGCGGGGACGATGAGGCGGTTCTTTTCGTCCAGCTTGGCGCTGTATTTGCCGATCATAGGCTGCCTCTCCTCCCCGATGCTCCACTTTGCATCCCTTTTACTCCACTTGGGGCTATTATAACCTCCCCTTAGAAAAAAATCAATCTATTTTGAGGAGTTTTTTCATTTTATACGGATTTTTTCTCGACAAAATCCCCCTTTTATCGAATATTTGTTCAGATAATTCACCCTTGGAAGGAGATCACACCGTCGTCCAGGCTTCCCCGAACCCGGGCAGGGCGGCGGCTGCACCGGAGCAGGAAGCTGGAAAGCGCTCCCTCCACCTCGGTCTGCACCAGTCTGCGCAGCTGCCGCGCTCCATCCTTCCCCCGGCACCGGGCGCACAGGGATGCCGCCAGCTCCTGAGGAAGATTCAGCTGGATTCCCGCTCCGGCGGCCCGCTCCTGGAGGGCCCGGAGGTATTTTTCCGCAATACGGCGCATGGACTCCCCGTCCAGCGGCTCAAAGCGAACAGAGGCATCCAGCCTGCCCAAAAATTCCGGGGTAAAGGCCTGAGAAACCGCCTGCTCCACCTGACTGTTTTTTCCGTCGGAGCAGAAGCCCAGTCCCTCTCCCCGGACGCCGCTGCCCACATTAGAGGTCATCACCACAATGGTGTTTTTGAAATTGACCCGCCGTCCGGTGGAATCGGTGAGCACCCCCTCCTCCATGATTTGCAGCAGCAGTCCCAGCACCTCCGGATGGGCCTTCTCCACCTCATCCAGAAGCACCAGACTGTAAGGATGCCGCCGGACGGCCTCCGTCAGCTTCCCTCCCTCCTCGTAGCCCACATAACCGGGAGGCGCGCCGATAAGCCGGGAAACGGAGTGCTTTTCCATATATTCTGTCATATCCAGCCGAATCATAGCATCTTTGCTGGCATAGATTTCCTCCGCCAGCGCCCGGCACAGCTCGGTTTTTCCGACCCCCGTGGGGCCGGTAAAAAGCATGCAGGCAATAGGGCGGCTTTCGTCCCGGATGCCGGAGAAGCCCCGGCGCACCGCTTCCGCCACCGTCTTCACCGCCTGGGGCTGGCCCATCACATGGTTTTCCAGCAGCTTTTCCAGGCCCAGCAGCCGTTCCCGCTCCCCGGCGGTAAGCCGCCCCACAGGAATGCCGGTGCGGGCAGAGACCACCCAGGCAATGTCCGAGGCAGTCACCGTCCGGGTTCGGCGGTTTTCCCCAGGCTTTGCCATCATATTCTGCATCCGGTCCCGCAGCTCCGCCGCCTTTTCAAACCGCCGCTCCCGGACCGCTTCATGGAGCTCCTCCTCCAATTCCCTTCGGGCTGCTCCGCCCCGGGTCAGACGCATTTCCTCCATTCTGGCCCGGGCAGCTCCCTCGTCCAGCAGATCGATGGCTTTGTCCGGCAGAAACAGCTCCGGCAGATACCGCACCGAAAGCCGAACCGCCTCCTTCAGCGCCTCCTCGGAGATTCGTAGCCGGTGGTGCCGCTCCAGCCCCGGTTTCAGCGCCCGGAGGATGGACAGGGTGGTCTCCGTTCCCGGCTCCTCCACAGCCACCGCCCGGAACCGCCGCTCCAGAGCCGCATCCTTTTCAATATATTTCCGGTATTCCTCCCGGGTGGTGGCCCCCAGCATTTGCAGCTCCCCCCGGCCCAGGGCGGGCTTGAAAATGTTGGCGGCATCGATGGCTCCCTCCGCGGCCCCGGCGCCCACAATGGTGTGCATTTCGTCCACAAAGAGGATCACATCCCCGCTGCGGTAAATTTCCGCCAGAACGTCCCGCAGACGTTCCTCGAATTCTCCCCGGTATTTGGTTCCCGCCACGAGGCTGGCCATGTTCAGGCTCACCAGTCTCTTGTCTTTCAGCTGGGGCGGCACGTTCCCCACCGCCATCCGCTGGGCCAGTCCCTCGGCGATCGCGGTTTTTCCCACTCCCGGCTCTCCCACCAGCGCGGGATTATTCTTGTTCTTCCGGCAGAGAATCCCGATCACCGTGTCAATCTCCTGGTCCCGGCCAATCACCGGCTCCATGGCCGAAGCCTTTGTAATCAGGTCCTCGCTGAATTGTTCCAACAGTTTCGTTGTAACCGCCTCCTTCTTTCCCCTGACGGAAGGACATTCCTCCCGCTGCATCCAATCCACCGTATGGGTAAACAGCACATTTGTGCCGATCCCGAAAATTTGAAGCAGCTTCCCTGCCTCTGTGTCCTCCGCTCTGGAAAGAGCCAGGAGCACGTGGACAGGCAGAATTTCCCGGGTGTTCCTGCCTCTTGCCTCCCGGGCCGCCAAATGGAATATTTCCCTGGCCTTGGGCGTAAAGCCCTGGGGCAGGGGCAGATTCGGCGTCCCTGCCCCATAGAGCAGCTGGGCCATGGCGCCGACCACCTCCGGCTCCACTCCCAGCAGGCGCAGCAGCGTTCCGGTTTCCCCCGGCTGCTCCAGCAGCGCCAGCAGAATATGGACGGAGCCCACATAGCTGTGGCCCAGGCAGCGGGCTTTTTCGCCGGAGATACGGATCAGTTCATTTGTTAGCATGTGACAGTGCATCGCTCAGTCCCCTTTTCCAAAAAATTCTTGCCAGGGCGTTTCCGAAATATACGATTTTTTTCAAAAAGGGAATTGCATTTTTCCAAATCCATGCTAGAATAGATGTGCGTCCTCCTGTGGACGCACAAAAATATATCCATAAGGAGGTTACATCATGGCTTATCACATTACCGATTCCTGCGTCAAGTGCGGCTCCTGCGCCGATCAGTGCCCCGTCGAGGCTATCTCCGAGGGTGAGGACAAGTACGTCATCGATCCCGATGTCTGCGTCAGCTGCGGCTCCTGTGCCGATCAGTGCCCCGCCGAAGCAATCGAGGAAGCCTAATTCTTCCGCTTCAGATCGGCCTGCTCCGTTTTTGCGGGGCAGGCCGACTTTTTCTATCACCGATTGACATGGAGGCATTATGGAGCACCTTTCTCAGGGACTGCAATTGGAAATACCCCCCGGGTCTTTTCCCCTGACCACCGATTCCATGGCGCTGGCCTATTTTGCCGGCTCCCTGGGCGGAAAATCGGTGCTGGATTTGGGCTCCGGCTGCGGCACCTTGGGGCTGCTGCTGTGCGCCCGGAACCAGCGCTGCCATGTGACGGGCATCGAGCTGGATGCCGCCGCCCACCGGGGCGCAGAGGAAAACATCCGGCGAAACAAGCTAACACGGCGCATGGAAAGTATATGCGCCGACCTGCGGCAACTTCCCGGGCTTTTTGAACCGGGACAGTTTGACTGCTGTATTTCCAATCCTCCCTATTTCTCCGGCGGCCCCGCCTCCCTTTCCCCCGCTGTCCGGCGGGAGGACTGCTGCCGCCTGGAGGATTTGATGGCCTGTGCCGCCTGGGCACTGAAATACGGAGGGGATTTTTTCCTGGTGCACCGACCGGAGCGGCTGGGAGAGCTGATTGCCCGGGGCGCGGAGCACCAGCTGGAGGCCAAGCAGCTGACCCTGCTGCGCCACCGGGAGGACGGCCCCATCAGTCTTGTCCTGGTTCGCCTTCGCAAGGGTGGAAAGCCGGGGCTGACGATGGGAGAATTGTCCCTCCACCACGAGGACGGTTCGCCAACGAAGGAATACCTTGAGATTTATCACATCCGGGAGGATTGAATATGGCCGGAATTTTATATTTGGTTCCCACCCCCATTGGCAATTTGGGGGATATTTCCCCGCGGGCAAAGCAGACTTTGGAAGCGGCGGATTTCATTGCCGCCGAGGACACCCGCGTTACCCTAAAGCTTCTGAACCATCTGGAAATCAAAAAAAGCCTTGTCAGCTACTACGAGCATAACAAGACCTTTAAAGGCAGCCGGATTGTGGAGCGGATTCTGGCGGGAGAAAACTGCGCTCTGGTTTCCGACGCGGGGAGCCCCGCCATCTCCGACCCTGGGGAAGATTTGGTGAAGCAGTGCGCCCAGGCGGGGATCATCGTCTGCGCCATTCCCGGCCCCTGCGCCGCCATCACCGCCCTGAGCATCTCCGGCCAGGCCACCGGAAGGTTTTGCTTCGAAGGCTTTCTCTCCATGTCCAAAAAAAGCCGCCGGGAGCACCTGGACTCTCTGCGGGAAGAAAAGCGGACCATGATCTTCTATGAAGCCCCCCACAAGCTGATGAACACCCTGGAAGACATGATCGGGGTTTTCGGTGCCGACCGGCCGGTCAGCTTCTGCCGGGAACTGACCAAGCTTCACGAACAGGTGCTGCGCACCACTCTGGGTGAGGCCATGGCCTACTATACCGAAAATCCCCCCAAGGGAGAGTTCGTCCTGGTGGTGGCCGGGGCTCCGGAGGCAGAAAAAGAGGCCCCCTCCCCCACCGATGCCGCCGCCCGGGTTCAGGAACTGATGGCGGCGGGGCTGTCCCGGAAGGACGCGGTAAAGCAGACCGCCCAGGAGCTGAATCTGCCGAAAAACACGGTATACGCCGCGGCTTTGGGGGAGGAGGAATGATGGCGGACAGCTGGATCGAATTTGAGCTGACCAACCGTCAGCGCCGGTGCTTTGCCTTGGAGCCGGTGGATCCGGATTGGGTAAAAATCGAATTGAAGCCCAGTCAGTACGACCTCTACGACACCTTCGCGTATTTGCAGGGAAACACCCTTCGGAAGCTGGTGTGCGTCGGCGAGGGGCTGTACGCGGAGCGCTCCGTCTGTGAAGCCGTCACCGAGGATCGCAGGTTCCTGCTTCCGAAAAAGCCAACGGGGAAGCTCGTCCCCCTCACCGCCGCCAACGCGCTGAAGCGCACGCCCCGGGGGATGGAGCTGCTCTACAGCGGCTATCAGGTTTCCCTGCTCAACCGCACAACGGAGCAGGATTATTTCCGCAGCGCCTACAGCGGTCTTTCCTTCCCAGCCTTTTCCGACTTTGAGGAATTTGTGGAAAGCTGGTGCCGGGAAACCGACGCGGAAAAGCAGGCCGATCTGGATGCCTTTGCCCGCCTCCCCCGGATTCATCAAAAATACCGGGAAGGGGATTTTTTCCGGTTCCGGATCAACCGAACCCTGTTCGGCTATGGCCGAATTCTGCTGGATTTTGCCGCCATGCGCAAAAAAGGCATCCCCTTCTGGGATATTTTCATGGGCAAGCCCCTGTGCGTCTGCGTTTACCGCATTGCCACAGAGCGGACTGACCTGTCAGTGGAAGAGCTGGCAGCGCTTCCAAGGCTCCCCTCCGCCATGGTGATGGACAACATTTTCTACTACGGAGAGTGCCGGATCATCGGCAATCTTCCCTTGCAGCCGGAGGACGAGGATTATCCCATCCACTATGGGAAGAGCATCTCCATGGGGGACAGCTCCCTGTGCTACCAGTGCGGCAAGACCTTCCTGACCCTCCCCGGTGAGCAGGAGCTGTTTTCCGGCTTCCGCAACGGTCAAATCGGCTGGCAGCTGAATGTACGTCTTCCCGTACTGCTGTCGTGCATCCGGGAGAACTCCAACAGCCCTTATTGGAACCAGGAAAATGCCGCTTCCGCGGACCTTCGCAATCCAAAATTCCGCCCCCAGCTGGAGCAGGTGCGGGCCCAATTTCATATTCATTAAAAAAAGATTGACAAAGTTCTGAACCAATGGTAGAATTTTGTCAATTAAAATCCCATGAGGGAGTAGCAAGCGTGTATCGTAGCAAGTCAACATACTGACCCTTCCGGTCTGGCTTGTTTTAAATTGCGAGACTCATGTATAGCTGATACTATACATGGAGTCCATATATTGTGAAATGGATACCCAGGTATGGTTTTTCAGCCGTACCTGGGTTTTTAATTTTTTACGTTTTGGAGGAACAGAGAATGGAATGGAATTTCTTATTTTTCGTCAACAGCGCGCTGCTGGGCGTGGGTTTGGCCATGGATGCCTTTTCCGTATCCTTGGCCAACGGGCTGAACGAGCCGAGGATGAAAGGGAGGAAAATGTGGGGCGAAGCGGGAATTTTTGCACTGTTCCAGGCAATCATGCCCATGATCGGCTGGATATGTGTGCACACAATCATCCAGTATTTTCGCTCCTTTGAAAAACTGATTCCCTGGATTGCGTTGATTCTCCTGCTGTTTATCGGCGGAGAAATGCTGCTGGAGGGAATCAAAAGCAAAGAAAGCGACTGCGAGAAACGGAAAGTCGGCCTCACCGCCCTTTTGGTGCAGGGCGTCGCCACTTCCATTGACGCGCTGTCCGTCGGATTTACCATTGCGGAATACGGTTTTCTCATGGCCCTGGTTTGCGCGCTGATCATCGCAGTCGTTACCTTCATCATTTGCATGGCAGGATTGGCAATCGGCAGAAAATTCGGGACAAAGCTCTCTGGCAAAGCCTCCATCCTGGGTGGCGTGATTCTGATTCTGATTGGACTGGAAATCTTCATTACAGGCGTCTTTTAAGGGGCGGACGGATCCGCTGTGCATCTTTTTGATGGCTGCGCATAGTCTTTCCCGGGAGGGATGGCCAATGGTGATGAGCTTTGTATGGGCGGTGCTGCTGGGAGGGTCCGTGCTCTGCGCGGTGATTACCGGCCGGGGACAGGAGCTTTCCGCCGGGGTGATGCAGGGGGCCCAGATGGGGGTAACTCTGGCCATTTCCATTGCGGGGTCATTGTGCCTGTGGGCGGGTGTGGGGCGGCTGATGGAGAAAATCGGCCTCACCGCCGCCCTGGCCTCTCTTCTGCGCCCGGCGATGGAGCGGCTTTTCCCCTCCACCAGAGAGGACCGGCAGCTGGCAGGTTCTCTCAGTGCCAACATCTGCGCCAATTTTCTTGGCCTGGGAAATGCGGCCACGCCCCCGGGAATTGAAGCGGCCCGGCGTCTTGCAGCGCACTGCAATGGCCGGGCCTCGGATGAGCTGTGCCGTTTAATTGTGCTGAACACCGCCTCCATCCAGCTGATTCCCGCCAATGTGGCGGCGGTACGCAGCGGTCTGGGCTGCAAGACACCCTTCGACATCCTCCCCGCGGTGTGGATTACCAGTCTATGCTCCGCCGGGCTGGGCGTGCTCATGGCCTGGCTGCTGGGGAGGCTGTGTCATGACTGATTATCTGGTTCCCCTGATTCTTCTCGTCACCGCCCTGATTGGACTACGGAAGGGAGAAAACACCTATGACACCCTCCTCGGCGGAGCGGCGGAGGGACTGGCGCTGCTGAAAACCATTCTCCCCTCCCTGATTCTGCTGCTGACGGCTGTTACCATGTTTCGTGTCTCCGGGGGAGCGGAGCTGCTGAGCCGGGTGCTGGGGCCGGTATTCTCCTGGTTTGGCATACCGACCGAGTGCGCCATGCTGGTGTTGGTCCGCCCCATCAGCGGAAGCGCCGCTCTGGCCGTGGGAAGCGAGCTGATGGCATCGTTCGGGGTGGATTCCCAGATCGGCCGCACCGCCGCCGTGATGCTGGGCTCCACGGAGACCACCTTTTACACCCTCAGCGTTTATTTCGGCGCGGCGGGAATCCAGAAGACCCGCTACACCCTCCCCGCCGCCTTGTTTGCGGATTTTGTGGGCTTTTTCACCGCCTCCTGGACGGTCAGGCTTTTCTTTTCATAAAAGGGAATGGCCCTTTTCACAGACCTGGTAGATTTCCTCCATCCTTGCCTCGATCAGCAAATCTATTTTCTTTTCTCCCAAAATCCGCCGCACCAGGGCGAGTCCCAGCCCGTTGCCCTCAGTGGAATGGGA